>JALEQJ010000051.1 GCA_022764505.1 Phocaeicola sp.
TTGGATACGTGTTACTCACCCGTGCGCCGGTCGCCATCAAAATCAGCAAGCTGATTTCATGCTGCCCCTCGACTTGCATGTGTTAAGCCTGTAGCTAGCGTTCATCCTGAGCCAGGATCAAACTCTTCATTGTAAAAAAAAATTTTCTTCTCCGATTAAGGAGTAATCTCTAATGCTCAAGATACCGAAATTTCATATCTTCTTAATTACAAGAAAATTGACGGTTTTAATTTCTTATCCCATATCTGAAATATGAGATTCTTGTACTACATTTTTGTTTGTTTATATAAAATCTTTCAAAGAACTCTTCTTCTATTTTTCTCGCCTCGTTTTTTACCGAAGCCGACTGCAAAGGTAAGAACTTAATTTCTTTCGCTCCAAATGTTTTGCAATCTTTTTTTATTTTCTTTTCCGACTCACCGTCTCTCCGTCGTTTCAGGAGTAAGCTCGTCCGAAAAGCGAGTGCAAAAGTAGAACACACAAATCATATATGCAAGCATACAACACACTTTTTTTGAAAGAAAATTCACAGATAAAACACTACCGGCTGATTATGAAATAGATAACGGAAGAAAAAAATAAGCATCACTATACACAAGATTCTATACAGAACAACCTGCTCACAGGTATCTGCAGAGGGCTTTTGATAGCAAGCCTTGCTACCGGCATAAGATATGCTCCGTATCACGATAGCGTTATAACGCTATCAACACAGCAAACATATCTTATTAAACTAGGATAAACTGCAGCAACTTTCTATTGCTATGTACCATTTTGTGCATATCATTTCGTATTTGAGTTGAATTTATATCGTCGCCATATCAAAATACAAATATGGGACTATTGAATTTACGATTTGAGAGTTTGAGGATAATTTGATGCAAATTGTATGTTGATTATATTTGTCATTCCTTAGATAGTATAGATGGTCAGAAAACCATATATATGATATGAAGGAAAGCTACAAACATCTATAAAATAATCTATATGAAAAAAGTAAATATCTTTATTACAATTTTACTTCTTATTTTTTCCGCAAGTTCTTGCAATAAACAGAGAACTGATAATAGAGGATTAGAGGATAAGATGAAGAACATAAGAGTTGACAATGAGTTTTCATTAGATACTATGCAATCTGGTAAATGGACTCATTTTTGCATTATTGCCCCATATATGAATTTAGATTCAGTACTTATATCCAATCATATTATTGGTGAAAAATCAGATCTATCAGAACTACGTAATTTAATCTTATTTGATGATATAAATAGTCTATTATTTATAGAAAAAGATACGATCAAAATGATAGAGACGTTATCACGCTCTGTAATGGACTTCTCGGGAATAGCAGCAACTAATTCAAATATGTTCAGCGCAGGACAGATTTTTGCGGTAGACTCTAATAGAGTAATCAAAATTGTAGATAAAAAATAATGAATAAATAGACAGAAGCCGAGAGATTATTGATTATATCTTTAGTCCTCTACTTCTGTCTTTTGTCTTTATAGACTATATATAATGTATTTGAATCCTTCTAATACTTTTCCATTGTAGAGCATTTTGCGATGTTCTGTTATATTATGTTCTTATTTTCTTAGAACAGAATTGTATGGAAACAGCATTTGAACAGTATCTTGTCAAAACAAATTTGACTCAAAGTACCATCGCATCGTACGTATGGGCAGTGAGGTACTTCTTGCATCACTATCCTGAAGTAAACAAAAAGAATCTTTTGGCGTACAAAGGTTACTTGATAGAAAACTACCAACCACAGACCGTAAATCTACGATTGCAAGGCATCAATAAGTACTTAGAATTTACGAAACAGGAATACCTCAAGGTAAAATTTGTCAAGGTGCAACAAAAGAATTTCTTGGAAAATGTGATCAGTAACTCGGATTATCAATTTTTGAAAACAAAGCTGAAAGCAGATGGGTACGATGATTGGTATTTCATAATCTGGTTTATGACTGCCACAGGTGCTCGTGTAAGTGAATTACTACATATCAAGGCAGAACACATACAAACAGGATATCTTGATCTTTATAGCAAGGGAGGAAAAATAAGACGTCTGTATATTCCCAAAAACTTACGGACAGAAACGATGAAATGGCTGAAAGAAAAAGGACAGAACTCCGGCTATATCTTTTTGAATCGTTTCGGGCAACGCATTACCTCACGTGGCATAGCCCAGCAACTAAAATGCCTGGCAGAAAAGTATGGTGTGAACCGTAAGGTGGTCTACCCTCATTCTTTTCGGCATCGGTTTGCTAAAAACTTTCTGGATAGGTGCAATGACCTTGCCTTATTAGCCGATCTTATGGGACACGAGAACATAGAAACCACTCGTATCTATCTGCGCAGGACAAGTAGCGAACAGCAAAAAATTATAGACGAGGTGGTCAATTGGTAATAGAACAAATTTATTGAGAAACTTTTCACGCCCTTCTTACTTCACAATAGAAGTGAGCGGGTGCCTATTGCCTTTGATTTCATATAGGAAAGCTTTGGCAGAACCGAAGTTTAAGAAGAGATCCAATCGTACAGGGAGATGGTTCTTATCGTCTGTAACGTAGAAGGTGATAATTTCTTTCTCCTTTCCTTTTTTGTTGTATTCCACAAGTGAGAAAACCAAGCAACGGTAGGTTACATCATTTTCTGCCTGATAGTTTTTCTTTCCTCTATAGATAAGTGTTTGTCCTTCTATTTCTTTTCCTGTAGCCATAGAAAAACTTATTTTCTCTCCTACTTTATAGTTCTCTGCACTGAAAGAGCGGGCACGCAATAACATACTAAGCATATCGTAAACACAAGTTGAGCTTACTTCTATGTTTCGTTTTTTCTCTGTATGGTTTTTACTACGGTTTTGATCTATCTGTACACGTCCATCACCGAGATACTCATAACGCACATTATCTACATAGTAGTTTTTTCCTTCCGCAGCAGCTTTTCTATAATAATAAGGAACTATTTGCATAGAAGTAATAGCTGTGAGGGTATCTCTCATCTTAAAAAAACGATCCACTTTCTTATTAGTATAAGAGAGAAGATCTGCCTTAAAACACTTTTCTCCCTTATATTGTGTTTCCGAGATGGTCATCTTTGCCCACCCTGCATTGACCCAAATAAACTTCCAGTTGAATTTCAGTTCATAGTTCAATACTTCTCCTGCTTGTATGGCTTCATTCTTTATGCCGCATTGTGCAAAGACCGATGACAAGCTGCCAAAGAAAAAAAGGAGGGTAAATAAAATCTTATTGGAGTTCATAATATAACTATATAAGAACGGATACTATTTATTTTTATTACGCTCACGTTCTTTGTTTCTATCTTTCACTTTCTTGTTTTCTTCCGGTTTCTGCTTCTTTATTTCGGCAGGTTTTTGTTCTACCAATGGTTTTTCTTTTAAATTCCACACAGTTTCTATCTCAAAGTCTGCTTTCATTTCCCAAAACTCGTGGTAATAATAAACAGCTTCTGCTTGTTTTTTCTCAGCGTAATTTCCTGTATCCCAAACTCCATTATTGTTCGTATCTTCTACCAGACGGGCATAATACTTGGTATTGGGCTGTAAGAAGTAAAAATCGCAAGTTCCTTTTTCGGATACAGGTACTTGGCGAATGGCTTTCTCTTGTGCGTTCAATAACTCCACGTAAGCAGGTAGTTTCGCTCCTTGAATGGTGAGGAATATACTTCCGTACTCTTCCAGTTTTTTTGCTTTTACCTGCTGTTTGATAGGTGCTGTCTTGTGTCCATAAATCCCCTCAAAAGCAGCAGAATCTACCTCCAACTTATATTCCTCTCCCGGTTTCCACGCAGCTAATAAAACATAACGTCTATGTACGGTAGTATCTGCCTTTAGTAAGAATCGTTCTTTGTTCCATAGCGTATCTACTTTGTGATAGAAATGTATCTTGGAAGTATCTATTTGTGCCAATGGTTCTTCAAACTGGAAGCTGATATTCTTGTCCAAATCCAAAACAGAAGGAGCATCAACTCTTATCTTGAGTGGTTCTACAGTCTTGAGCGGAATAGAGTCCGATACCCCTTTCTTTTTTCTTTCCTTGAGCAATTTCTTGAGAGCCTCTGCAGCCAATATATCTCTACGTGCCTTTGGTATCTTATTGGAAAATTGTAATGTATCTATTTTCGGAACCAAAGCTCCCAAAGAGTCTGTGGCAAGATAGGAAAGTTCTACTCGCAAAGTATCCTGCTCATAAAGGAGAGAGTCCTTGATCCAATAAATAATAGAATCGTTTGTAGCATTCTTTTCTATTACGAAAGCATCTTTGTGCGCAAAGTTAAGCCCCTTCAGTGTAGGTAGTGTATCTGCCGGCGCACTAAACTTTAGCATAATTTGAGAGAGTGTAGGTCTATCATTACGCATAAGGTACTGCACAGTGTTCTTTTCCTTGAAAGCACAGAGTACCAAATCGTCCGGCAAGTAACGTGTATAATGAATAGTACGAATAGTATCATATATAAGACTATCTTTTACATTGAAAACAGTATCTTGTCTCGTAGCCGGTTCCGAAGAAGGAATCACTACACTATCCAAAAAAGCGATTGTTTCTGTCTTGGAATCAAATTTATAATTCTGATTGCCATCTTTCAACGCAAAAACGTGATACATTCCCGGAGCTACCCCTTTTATAACGAAACGTCCTTTACTATCTGTCAATCCTATCCGCTCAAAAGGTAAAGAAGTAAAAGCCGTATCTGTAAGATTGGTATGAAGTCCCACTTGCAAGCCTTTGATAGGTTCCAAGTTTTCGGCATTGAGTACCGTGCCTGCTATCTCCATAGTATCTATTTTATCTCCTGTAGAGAAAGCATAGCTAAAGAAACCCAATGGATTTCCTTCGTTATTATCTACGATGGCATCTCCGAAGTCTACTGTATAAGTCGTATTAGCTTTCAAGGTATCTTGAAAAGAGATAATTACTTTTTTCCCCATAGCTTTTATTTCCGGGCTTTCTGTTTGTGGAGGAGATACCACGACTTTCTCCGATGCTCTTTCCAACTTGACAATTTCATCAAAATGAAGCGTAACCTTTCGTTGGCTTATATTCGTAGCATTTTGCTGAGGAGAGGCACCAAGGAATTTGGGTGGTGTTTCGTCGTAAGGTCCACCATCCGGAGTACCCGGACTGGCACAAGCATACACCAAGGCTACTACAAATAGCAGGGTAAAAGCTTGGTAAATCTGTTTCATATTTGTGTCTATGTTTCGTTCGTTTTTATCTGCCTTTTCTCTTTATTGAATATCAGGGAAAAGAATTTCTATTGCTTAGTGAGAGAGGAGCTGTAACATCTCGTCTATATGCTGTCTGGTATTGCACAAACGAGGTACTTTATGCTGTCCACCCAATTTTCCTTTTTCTTTGAGCCAACGATGAAAAAGTCCTGTAGGAGCTACAATGATTTCCGGTAATTGTAGCGTAAGATCTTTGTAACGCTTAGCTTCATAGTCCGAGTTTATTTGCTGGAGTGCCTTGTCCAAAGTTTTCCCGAAGAGTGCTATATCTGCAGGCATTTTTTCAAACTCTATGAGCCATTGGTGTCTGCATTTACCATCTGCGTCCATAAATACAGGAGCGGCAGTATATTCATTGATAATAGCTCCGGTAGCAGCACACGCTTGAGCAAGTCCTTTCTCTGCATTGTCTACCATAAGTTCTTCGCCAAAGGCATTGATAAAACTTTTCGTTCTACCTGTAATGATGAACTTATAAGGATCTTTCTGCGTGAATTTTACGGTATCGCCTATCATATATCTCCATAAACCGCAAGAAGTAGTGATAAGCATAGCATAATTCTTTCCTACCTCCACTCCCCAAAGCGGTACCACTGTAGGTTCGGGTTCTTCCAATTCTTCCAAAGGAATAAACTCATAGAAGACATCATAATCTATCATAAGGAGCATAGCAGGGTCTGTAAGATCATCTTGCAGTCCGAAGAACCCTTCGCTGGCATTGTATGTTTCCATATAATGCATATTTTCTCCGCGAATGAGCTGTTTGTACTGTTCTCTGTAAGGTGTAAAACTTACGCCTCCGTGAAAAAAGACTTCCAGCATAGGCCAAACTTCGGATATATCTTGCTTTCCTGTTTGTTCCAATATATACTTGAGCACAGACATCATCCACGAAGGTACACCGGAAAGATTGGTTACAGAAGTCCGAATAGTAGATTCTGCTATCCTGCGTACTTTTTCCTCAAAATCCGATAAGAGAGCTATTTCTTTGGAAGGTACACGTATGAGATTGGCTATGGAGGGTATATTTTCTATAAGAATAGCAGACAGATCTCCCACCAATGACCCTTTCACATTAAAGTTGGGGCTATGGCTACCGCCCAAAATCAAGCCTTTGCCGGAAAAAATACGACTTTTCGGATTAGAACGGAGATAAAGTGCCAAAGCATCTTTTCCACCCATATAGTGTATATGTTTCAATCCATCGCTACTCACAGGTATAAACTTACTCTTGTCATTGGTAGTACCGGAAGACTTAGCATACCATTTCATTTTACCACGCCAGAGTACATCTGCCTCTCCGTGTCTCATACGATCTATATCTGCTTTTATATCCTCATAAGTCTGTACAGGTAGTTTACTATATTCTGTATAAGTCTTCAGAGTAATATATGAGTGCTTTTTTCCCCATTCTGTTTCTGTGGATTGCGCAATAAGTTTCTTCAGGACTGCGCTCTGAATCTCTTCTGTAGCATAACTATAACGTTCTATAGCATCTATTCTATGCGCAAATAAGGGACGTAATAAACTTGTAATGTTCATCTTTATACTGAGGTATATCAAGATGCAAATATAAGGCTTGTCTCTCTTCTTCACAAGGAGAGGAGTTTTTCTTATGTAGAGTGAAAGTAACTTTGTCTATCACATAACCACGTATAGTAAATAGGCGGAGAATAGAAGTAGCCCACTTACGAAATAGTGTAGTGCGCAAGGAATTTACCCTATATTCCACAGAAATAATGAAGAGAAATTCTGCTGTACTATTCTGTATCTTAAACTTCTTCGCTATACCTTATTTCTCAATAAATAACGAGCTGACTTATCTACAGAATAAAACTTTCTATAACATTCTCCCTATAAATAATGAGAGCTTACCTATATGTAGGTATTTTAATGTTAGAAAGCATAAAAAGTGTTGTAAAACTGTGGTAGAACATACTATAGAGCCTACATTTGCAAGCCCCAAAGAATATCAATATATATATAATATTCAACATATGAAAAAAGTAACATTCTTCACTTTTATGCTCTTTATGCTCTGTGGTATGGTACAAGCACAGAACTCCAAAAGAGTAAAAACAGATGCGCACGTCATAGGGCACGTCATAGAAGCAGGTACTGGTGAACACCTTCCCGGTGTAAGTATTCAAATCAAAGGTACAGTTATAGGTGTAGTATCTGACCAGACAGGACACTACTCTCTCATGGACTTATCAGAAGGAAAGAAAACACTTGTTTTCAAATCTATTGGGTTCAAAACTATAGAACGTGAGGTTGTCATTACACGTGGAAAAACCATAGAACTCAAGGTAGAAATGGAAGAAGACATCGCCGCATTAGATGCAGTAGTAGTTTCTGCCAATAGAAGTGAAACTACCAGACGTATGGCACCTACACTCGTAAATGTGGTGGACAGTAAGATATTCACTGCTGCCAATGCGAGTAACTTGGCGCAAGGTATTATTTTCCAACCCGGTGTACGTGTAGAAAACAACTGTCAAAACTGTGGTTTTAATCAAGTACGTATCAATGGTATGGAAGGTAGATACACACAAATCCTCATAGACTCACGTCCTATTATGAGTGCTTTGGCTGGTGTATACGGATTGGAACAAATTCCTGTCAATATGATAGACCGTGTAGAAGTAGTACGTGGAGGTGGATCTGCACTCTATGGTTCTTCTGCTATAGCAGGTGTATTGAACATTATCACAAAAGACCCTGTAAAGAGTGGATTTACATTCAATGAATCTTTGGCTTTCACAGGCATGAAAAAATTGGACAATAACATTTCCATCAATGGTTCTGTCATCAGTGATGACCAAAAGATGGGTGCCATGTTCTTCGGTCAAATGCGTACTCGCAGACCTTGGGACAAAGACGGAGATGGTTTCTCTGAATTGGGTAAAATAGATGCTCGTTCACTCGGAGTACGTACTTTCTTGCGTACATCGGACTATAGCAGACTTACATTTGAATTACACGGAATGCACGAATTTCGTCGTGGAGGTGATCATGTAGAAGATGGCTGGCCGGACCACGTAGCAGGAGTATCGGAACAAACAGATCACGATATTTACAGCGGAAACCTTAAATATGATATTCGCTCAGTAGATGCTAAACATCATTTTCAAGCTTATATCTCCGGACAAATCATCAATAGAAAGAGTTACTATGGTGGTATAGGAGATTTAGAAGACGAAAAAGGCAATCCTATAGGTATACTTGGTAATCCTGTACCTGCAGATAAGTATGGAAGTAATTATGGTCAAACCAAAGGACGTACTTACATGGGAGGTGTACAATACAGCTACGAATTTGATAAGTTGCTTTTCATGCCAGCACAATTCTTGGCAGGAGCAGAATATACCAGAGACATTCTCAAAGATGTTATGCCTATTCGTTCATGGGAATATAAGGAAGTAAACGGAAAGAAAATACAACTCTATCCTCCTATGGAGCAAGGTATAAACAACTGGAGTCAATTTGCACAAGTAGAATGGAAAAATAAGCATTGGAGTATCTTGCTCGGTGCACGTTTTGATGAACACTCTGAAGTAAAAAACCTCATAGTAAGTCCACGTGGTACTGTACGTTATAATCCTACAGAAAACATCAATTTACGTGCCAGCTATGCCAAAGGTTTCCGTGCACCACAAGTTTTCGACGAAGACTTACACGTAGCTGTGGTAGGAGGAGAAGCCAAAAAAGTATTCAATGTAGATGGACTTAAACCGGAAGTAAGCCACTCTTATAGTCTCAGTGCAGACTTTTATCAGAGAATAGGAGCTGTACAAACCAACTTCCTCGTAGAAGGATTCCATACACGCCTTACAGACGTATTTACAGAAGTAGTACAAGCAGACCAACACGATGGTATAAAACGCTATAACAGAACCAATGGTAGCGGTGCTAAAATCTGGGGTGTAAACTTGGAAGGAAAAATGGCTTATCGCAATTTCCAATTACAAGCCGGAATTACATTTACCAGCAATAAATTTGACAAAGCAGAGGAATGGGGAGAACGTACAGCACTCACTACAGGAGATACTCCGGCAGCAGATGGTAGTAATTTCAAGAAAGATGCAGAGGGTAATTTCGAAAACGAAAGTATGGAAGATATTTCTATGACACGTACCCCAAATGCTTATGGTTATTTCACTATTGGCTGGAAACCGACTCATGCACTCAATATAAGCCTTACAGGTACTTATACAGGAAGTATGAAAGTACCTCACTCTATAGAATGGGGAGCTGGTTCTGCTACTTCGGACATCATAGCACTGGCAGCTAAACAACGTACTGCAGGTGTAGTAGATGCTTCCGGAACTGCTGCTAAGTGGGACGAACTCAAGAAAACACCTCACTTCTTTGATATGGGTGCCAAAGTTTCTTATGACTTCCACTTAACTAAAGCTACAGAATTGCAATTGTACTTAGGTATGAACAATCTATTCAATGCTTTCCAAAAAGATTATGACCGTGGAGCAGGTAGAGACAGTGGTTATATCTATGGACCTACACAACCACGTACCATCTATATGGGTTGTAAACTCAATTTCTAATTCTAAATAAACTTTATCTACTTAATGAAAAAAGGTAGCCCTGATAAAATAGGGCTACCTTTTTCGCTTTTATATAACAATATACGTTTATCTAAGCCATTTATTTGTGAGCCATTTACGCACAGGTATATCATATACTTTGAGAGAAATATATGCTAAAATAATACAACCAAAATACAATGCCAAAGCACCGTGAATAGAAGAAAGAAAAGTATGTTCATTATTCTTCACCCAAGCAAAATAAAGATACAAGAAAGGATAATGCACTATATACAATGGATAAGATATATCTCCCAAAAATCTACATATACGCAATAAGAAAGGATTTTCTATGCGTTCATTGGCACCTATGTTTACAATAAAAGGAAAGACAAAAAGCACACAAAGAGCTTCGTATAATCCATTCCAAGAAAATGTACCCTCTACAGGTGCGTCCATCGTGATACGTGGTAAAGCACAAATCAATATGATAAGAAGACTTCCTATCAAGAAAGCATAGGATAAACTAAATCCCTTGTGAACACGCATAAAACGTGCTAATAACAAACCTGCTGAGAAAGAAAAAAGTAACCGAAGCGGTCCTCCCAATATACCTTCTTCATTCAACGCAAATCCAAATCCTACGCCTCCTAAAACTCCATAAACAGATTGCCAAAAAAGTAATACTCCCATTAAACCTACAAACACACTCAACAATATGGTAGGCAGCTTACGTAAAATAAGTACATAAAGTAAATTTCCTACATACTCATAAAAAAGCGACCAAGCCGGACCGTTGAGTGGAAACATTTCTCCTATACCACGTACTTCGTAAGGAGAACCCGGTACTACAGGGAGTAAAAATAAATGCAATAGTAGAGATACCAAAAACGTACCTACAGCTATCCGAGATACTTCCCAAAACTCACAACCTTGCGTATAAAAAAGTAAACCACCTAAGACAGCACCCAATATAACCATAGGGTGTAAACGAATAATTCTCCTCTTTATAAATGCCAAAGCACTCATACCTCCCCTACCGAAACGATCATCGTAAGCATAAGTTATGACAAAGCCGGAAAGGATAAAAAAGAAATCTACAGCCAAATAACCGTGATTGATGACTTGATCCAATTGACTGGTAGCAAAAGATTCAAATATATGATACCACACTACCATAAGTGCTGCTACTCCTCTAAATCCATTTAGTACCTCGTAGTGAGGTTTTGTATCTGCATAAGCTGCCGCCGATATTTTTTCTTTCATATAAATTTATATAAACACTAGCCGGAAAGGCTATAATTAGAGTTTCAAAGATATAGCTATTCATTCTCTCTCACAATAAGCCTTTATTACCGTTCCATCATCTTTCAGACTTCCTCTTCAAATCATCAATATCATTATATATTCTATTTTCTTCTTTTATAGAAATAAAGAAAGAATGTATTAATGATAAATTGTTGGTATCTATCATAAGTATTTTTCCTTTTTCTTGCTTATCTCATTCCTAACATAAAAGATGTACTTATAAATATATTATGAACTATATAAATGATTGATAAACACTTATTTCCTTTAGTTATAAACGTTATGTTTATAAGTTGGATTGTTGATAAAATTTTTGCTTTTTGACGTTTATAACCCAACTATAATCTGTGGAAAAAAGAATAGTAAAAAGTGAATGATTTATTTTGAATTTTACTTGTCAAGAGAATTATACAAGTATTCTGAACAACCAAAAATAAAGCCCCCTTTTTATTATTGTTTTATGAACGAATTACTAACTATTTTTAGAAAGTTATTGACATACTTTCCCCGAGAATTGTTGATAACTTTTCATTCCATTAGTATGGAGTTTTATAAGATACAGTGGTATCTGTATAAGAAGATTTCTTTACTTATATAATACGTGTATTACGTACGATATGTTTTCTATAAAAAAAGCAATATATATTAAAGCCAATAGTTTACTCTTCTTATGTGGATACATTTATTATCTTCGCGCACTTTATGCTATACGTTTAACATATTAAAGTTAAATGATATGTATTAAGAATACAATATATAACTAAATTAGAATGATAGAAATGAAAAAAGAAAAGTATGTATTACCTATTGTAGAAGAGATTATTACTTTGAATAACTCATCTTTATTGACAACTTTCTCTGTAGAAAATAATGTTGATGATTTTGAATCGGCAGAAGAATTAGGATAAATGAATAATGACAAATAGACTTTATTACTATATGAGAAAGAATATAATTTGGAGAGGATTCTTTATAATAATGTGTTTGGTTTTGGTTTCTTGTGGTAAAGAATCAGAACCGACAATAGTAGATAAAAACTCTACTATTAAATTTGCTATAGATGCTTCTATGGAAGAGGAAAGTGCTTCTCGTGTACTTACATACGATGAGAGTAACACTTATACACTAAATAATATTACAGTGCATCGTCTACTTTCCGGAGAAACAAAGAAAAGCCAAGTTTTGATTTTTGATAATTCCATACCAACAACCTATGGAAAATCTAATATAGTAGGTTATTCCGAGTTGTCTTGGAAGTTTGTCAAAACTTCATCTGGAGCTATTAAAGCTACTTGTTACGGAGACTATAAGGTATACAAAGCGGAAATACCAAGTAATTATTCTTCCGGGATTA
The DNA here is from genome assembly GCA_022764505.1 of Phocaeicola sp. Classification (GTDB taxonomy): domain Bacteria; phylum Bacteroidota; class Bacteroidia; order Bacteroidales; family Bacteroidaceae; genus Phocaeicola. The sequence continues at coordinate 12,464 of JALEQJ010000051.1, forward strand.
CTATTGATAAGAGTACGGAAGTAACACTTTCCAAAGGAAAGACATATACGTTTATGGGTATCATCACAGATAATTCATTATCTGGCAGTGTTCCTCCTGAACTTCCTGAAGGATTTAAATTTGTAGGTCCTCATGTTTCTTTTGATTCAGAGTTTAATACAACTTCTCTTAAAAATATGCAAGGAGAAATACCTTATACTTTCACTTTTCAAGTTGCTCCAGAGAAAGATAATTATGTAAAATACCTTACAGGAAGAATAAATATAGGTACTATTGTAGTACGTGTTGAAATAGATAATCAATCAAATAAAACGCTCACAAAAGATGATATTCATTTTGATTTCGTAGGACTTACTTCACGGATACGTTATTCCTTTGTAAATACTGTGATGAAACCGGCTTTTGGGATTCAGACACCTTATACTGCACAGGAATCACTTACACCGAACAGTATGAAACTTCCTATTGCTTCTCTTGCTCCGGGAAAGAAAGGTATTTTTTTCTTCCCTATAACACTATCCAATGGAGATGCTAAATTTGAGTTTTTGAAAAAAGTATCTATTAGTGTAGATGCGCCAAGCTTAGAATTATCTGTTGTAAACTCAAAGACTATGAGTCAGTTCAAATATGAACTTAACGATGTGTCTGCTATCAAGGCTTCTTGGCTCAATAGTGGAAGTAAGATAAAAGTTATAAAACTGAAAGTACTTTCGGTATCTCCTGCTATTGAAATATAGAATAATAGGATTACTGTAAATGTATAAAACATATCCCCTAAAGTTTGAAATAAGCTTTAGGGGATATATGTTTATATGGAATGTAAAGAGATTATGCTTTATTGGCACGTTTACGTTCTATCTCGTCCAATATAACTTTTCGCATACGCATACTTTTGGGAGTTACTTCTACGTATTCGTCTTCTTTTATATATTCCAAGGCTTCTTCCAAAGAGAATATGATAGGAGGAATAATGCGTGCTTTATCGTCTGCACCGGAAGCACGCATATTGGTGAGTTTTTTAGACTTGGTTACATTGATAACCAAATCGTTTTCGTGTACGTGTTCTCCTACTACTTGTCCTACATAAACTTCGTCTTGTGGGTGAATAAAGAATTTGCCACGTTCTTGGAGTTTATCTATAGCATAGGCAAAAGCTGTTCCACCTTCCATAGCTATCATAGATCCATTGGTACGGCGTGGTATTTCTCCTTTGTAAGGTTGGTATTCTTGAAATCTATGTGCCATTACAGCTTCTCCTTGTGAGGCTGTAAGGACATTGGTACGGAGTCCTATGATACCTCTGGAAGGGATATTGAAGGTTATGTTTACACGATCTTCATTGGTTTCCATAGACATCATTTCTCCTTTTCTACGTGTAACCATATCTATCATCTTGCTGGCAAATTCTTCCGGTACACTTATGGTGAGTTCTTCTATAGGTTCACACTTTACACCATTTATTTCTTTGAAAATAACCTGTGGTTGTCCTACTTGTAGCTCATATCCTTCTCTACGCATAGTTTCTATAAGTACGGAAAGGTGGAGTACACCACGTCCGGAAACAATCCATTTACCATCTTCGTTCTCTGTTTTTCTTACTCTGAGTGCGAGGTTCTTGTCCAATTCTCTTTCCAATCTTTCTTGGATATGTCTGGAGGTAACGAATTTTCCCTCTTTACCGAAGAAAGGAGAATCGTTTATGGTAAAGAGCATACTCATAGTAGGCTCGTCTATTGCAATAGGTGTGAGAGGCTCCGGTTGTTCGTAATCGCAAATTGTATCTCCAATTTCAAAGTTATCTATCCCGATGAGTGCGCAAATGTCTCCCGAAGAAACAGCATCTACCTGCTTTCTTCCTAAACCTTCAAATGTATGAAGCTCCTTTATTTTGGATTTAACCAATGTACCGTCTCTTTTTGCCAAGGTTACATTCATACCTTCTTTCAGTGTACCACGATGCACACGTCCTACTGCTATACGTCCGGTATAAGCAGAATAATCCAAAGAAGTGATAAGCATTTGTGGTGTACCTTCTATCTGTGTAGGCGCAGGGATATGTTCCAATATAGCGTCCAGTAGTGGTGTAATATCCTGTGTAGGTGTATTCCAGTCGTGACCCATCCAGTTTTGTTTGGCAGAGCCATAAATAACAGGGAAATCCAATTGTTCTTCTGTGGCATTGAGAGAGAACATAAGATCAAAAACCATTTCGTGTACTTCTTCCGGTCTACAGTTGGGTTTATCTACCTTGTTTATTACCACTATGGGCTTGAGTCCTATTTCCAGTGCTTTTTGAAGTACAAAACGAGTTTGTGGCATAGGACCTTCAAAGGCATCTACCAGCAGTAAACAGCCATCAGCCATATTAAGTACACGTTCCACTTCTCCTCCGAAGTCGGCGTGTCCGGGTGTATCTATGATATTAATTTTTGTATCCTTGTATTTTATGGATACATTTTTGGAGAGGATAGTGATTCCTCTTTCACGTTCCAAGTCATTATTGTCTAATACAAGTTCTCCGTTTGTTTGGTCATTGCGAAAAAGATGTCCCGCCAGCATCATTTTGTCTACCAGTGTAGTTTTCCCATGGTCTACATGGGCTATAATGGCAATGTTTCTGATATTCTGCATTTTTTATTCTGATAATTAGGGCGCAAAGGTACGGCTTTCTCCCCGAAATCTATTCTATCTCTTGTATTTTCGTACTTTATAGTTTCTGCATAAGTGTAAAAATAAAGCACGCCATTTACCAATGGTGTGCTTTATTTTACTTTACTTTTTTATTTATTTCTGATAATGGCGAAAGATAGATGGCTGTTTTTTTCCTCCACTTTCTACTTGGCGAATACTATTCAATAGCATGCGTACATATAGACTTTCTGTACCTTCATCTGGATCTATTTTTAAGAAATGAAGACTCAGACTTTGTTCAGGTAGTATGTCCTTATAAGAAACAACATCCATGATGAGTCCCAGTTTTCTGTCTCTGTTTACAAACATACATTTTCCCTCTTCTACACCGAGGAATTCAAAACCTTCTTTCTTGCTTAATTCCAAGAATTCATTGCTTGGCATGTGATAAATACCATTGATAAAGAGTCCTTTTTGTAGATCAAGGAAGAGTTCAGCCTTGCTTAGGCATTTATCATTTTCTTCTTCATCGTCTTCTTTCTTGCTCATCCAATAGATAGATCCATAGCGTTCATTCTTTTTATCCTTTGGAGTGAATACTATTATTTTTTCATCGTCTGCATCTACTTCTAATGGTGGATTTTGCATTTCTCCTGTAGTGGTTTCCCATTTGGTAATGGTTTCTTGGTTCAGATTTTCTTCTACTGCTTTGATATAACCGTAAGGAAATTTACTGAATGTAGGTTGTGGATCTTTTTGTATGATGGTAGGAGTTATCATCATAGCATAAACCTTGTTTGAAGTAGAAGAAATAAGACTGAGTCTGAATTTTACACCCGGTGTAGTTTTGTGGTATTGTACGATAGTGTTATCACCGGAATCTAATTTATCTCCTTTTGTAAATCCTTCTGCAAGGATATATTCCTCTAATTTGGGGTTTTCAAAAGCTTTTTTATCCTTGAACTGATAAACGGCACGAGTATAGTAAGGCGCATTTTCTTCTATGGTGTAAATAATGTTTTTGAACATAGAAGAAGCGGGTATGAAGTGCATTGCAGGAGCTATTTCACCCAATATACCTTTATAAAAACTACCGTTTTGTTTTATTTCGTATTTGATGACTTCATTTTCTGTAGCTGTAGGAGCCATGAGTGGTAGAGAGAAAAAGAAAGTTCCACGTTGTACTATATCTATTTGTTGTACTGAAGTACCGGAAGTAGCTACAATAGTGGCTTTGCGTTCATCGTCTCCTTTATTTTCTGCTATCACTATGGTTGCTATTCCTTTTTTGGGATTGGTTTTCAGTGTAATCCAGTCATTGGTACCTTCTATTTCCATTTTCCAAGCATCGTTATTGGTTTCCACATCTATGGTTTGTGTACCTCCTTGTTCTGTAAATTTTAATTTTGTTTCCGATACATTGAAGAAAGTATCTGCAGCAGATTGTTTTACAATGATACTTTTCCGTTTATCTCCTGCAAGTACTAAGATTGTAGCTGTTCTTTCTGTCCCTAATTCATTGGTTTTTACTTTTACATGGAGTTCATTTCCGGCACGTTCTCCTGTAAGCCAATTTTCATTGGAAGAGATAAAGGACCAGTCATCATCGTTCGTTGTGATGGTAACGTTCTTTTGAGATGCTTCTTTCGCAAAGATGAGATTTTCTTCGGATAAGTTGAGTTCTGTAGGTTCCACTCCATTCTCTTCCGAACAAGCAAAGACTGTCAATACCATTAAGCATAGATACAGCGCACGCAAAATTTTTTCTTTCATTTTCTCGTTTTTAAGGTTTTAGGAGCTATGTTTTCAATATAATCCAAGAAATGAAATGCTCCTGTGTTATCTCATTTCTTGGTAGTTAATAATACATTTGCTAATGTAAATAATAAATGCAAAAAAAGAACAACAATTCTGTTTATTTAGTAATAAAACAGCAATAAAATATATTTGTGAGCTTCAAAATAAGAAGATCGGAGCGATATTTAGAAATAGGAGAAGTATGAAATGTATGCAAAGAAGAATCTTTGTTTAGGTGTAGGAAAAGCATCTCTATTTTGAGCTCCTCTACCCTATTTCTATGGCATTATAATACCTTACTCATACGAAGCATATCTTATGCCGGTAGCAAGGCTTCTTTCCGTGATACGGAGCATATCTTATCACGATAGCAAGCATATCTTATAAGCACCCCCTCCATAAGCTATTGTAGATGGTTTTTTCTGTGTAGAGAAAAGTTTCTGTCTATGTGTTAATACAATAGTAGAGTTTAACGAAAAAATTCCGCCTATTCACAGAGAGTAAGCATAGATGACACTATTGTAAATTTTCGTTTTGTACAAAGCGAGGAGAGAATAAAAAAAGAGGCTGTGGTAAACGAATTACCACAGCCTCGGTCATTATGAAAAAAATTAAAAACTAGCTTTATGTTTTATCCACAGTGGAAGTATTTGTGAACAAGCTTGAGCATACCCGCTGTATCATCTTTGAGGTCTGCACGGAGAGTCAAGTCATCGTGTTTACGTAGTGCTGCGATGATGCCGTCTATCATAGCGGGGCTGAATACATTGTGCTTTTCA
>JALEQJ010000052.1 GCA_022764505.1 Phocaeicola sp.
CATATGCAGTTCCACCAGTTTTTGGACGTACTTCATCTTCTCGTTCATAGGCAGTTTCATTTTTCTGAAGATGGTTTCTACCATACGTGCGCCTATGTAGTTATGATTATGAAATGTCCAGCCGGCTTTGGGCTCCCAACGTTTTGTGCGCGGCTTCCCGATATCGTGTAAGAGTGTAGCCCATCTGAGCCATAAGTTATCTGTAGTCTTGCATACATTGTCCACTACTTCCAATGTATGATAAAAATTATCCTTGTGCGCTCTTCCGTTTCTACTTTCCACTCCTTGCATCGCAACCAGTTCGGGGAAAATCAGTTCCAAGAGCCCCGCTCTATCCAAATCTACGAAACCTTTGGACGGGAATTTTGCCAACATAATTTTGTTCAGTTCGTCTGCTATACGCTCTTTGGAAATGATTTGGATACGTTCTCTGTTTCTTTCCAGTGCAGCGAAAGTTTCGTCCTCTATGTAGAAATTCAGTTGAGTAGCAAATCGGATACAGCGCATCATACGCAAGGGATCATCACTGAAAGTAATATCCGGATCTAAAGGCGTACGAATGATACCTGCTTTCAAGTCTTCCACTCCACCGAATGGATCTACCAATTCTCCGAAACGTGCCTGATTCATACATACAGCCAGCGCATTGATGGTAAAATCCCTTCTATTTTGGTCGTCCTCTATGGTTCCGTCTTCTACAATGGGCTTCCTGCTATCTCTGCTATAGGATTCTTTGCGCGCTCCCACAAATTCCACCTCTATTTCTTTCCACTTTACCTGCGCTGTGCCGAAGTTCTTAAAGACAGAGAGATGCGCTCCTCTGCCCAACTTTGTGGCTAAAGCTTTGGCAATGGCAATACCACTCCCCACTACTACTACGTCTATGTCTTTGGAGGGACGCTCCAAAAATATATCTCTTACATATCCTCCTACCACATAGCACTCCAGCCCCAACCGGTCTGCTGTTTCGGAAATTTGAGCAAATATCTTATCTGTAAAATGTTCTCTTAAATTCATGTGTTGTTTCGTTTCTGCTATTACGTGCAAAAGAGTGGCAAAAGTAATCATTTTCATGCGAGAATAGAAATGAGCTCTGCTCCCGATAAGCTTTAAACAAGTCCATCAGAAAGGGGAAAAGTAAGAAAACCTTTGGCAATAAAGAGATATATTGCTTATTTTGCATCATAATAGCGTGTGTACAACATTCACAGCACAAACGACTTAGAAATAACAGCAAATATGCAAGATTCACGTACTCTTAAACAGTGGTTATCACTTTTTTTCTTATTGATACCCTCTCTCTTATTGGCGCAAGTAAGTGATCAAGAAGCTATGAGAAAAGCTCTTGAATACAAACAAAAAGGTATGTCCAACCAAGCCATCGCTATAGAACTCAGCAAACAAGGTGTTTCTATGGAACAGTTACAACGCATTCAGAAGCTGAGCGCACAAAGTGGCGGGGTATCCGGAGTACAAAAAGAAACCACACAGAATATCAACAGACTACGCAATGACTACGAAGGAGAAGACCGACCTATAAAAGACACCATAGAAAACAAGACACCTATGTCTGAGCGCATCTATGGACAAGACCTCTTCTCCAAAGAAAATCTTACTTTCTCTCCCAATATGAATATGCCTACTCCGGACAATTATGTATTAGGACCCGGCGATGAAGTATTGGTAGATATCTGGGGAGACTCTGAGTTCAATGAGCGTTACATCATCAGTCCGGACGGCTTTATTCATGTAGCAGGATTGGGCAGAATTTTCCTCAGCGGCTTAAATGTATTGCAAGCAGAAGCACGCCTGAGAAGTGATTTCTCACTCATTTATTCCGATATAAACGGGAATGCACCCAGTACTTTCCTCGGCATCTCCATAGGCAACGTAAAGTCTATTAAAGTAAACGTAATGGGCGAAGTAAAAACTCCCGGAACTTACACTCTGTCTTCTTTCTCGTCTGCCTTTCACGCACTCTATGTAGCAGGTGGTCTCACAGACATAGGTAGCTTAAGAAATATCCGCATCTTCAGAGGAGGCAGACCTATAGCTACGATAGACCTTTACGAGTACCTTATGAAAGGTAGCAATATGCAGGACATCACTCTGAAAGATGGAGATATAGTAAAGGTAGAAGCCTATGGTATTTTAGTGCAAATCATGGGAGAAGTAAAACGTCCCATGAAGTACGAAATGCGACAAAATGAAACCATAGCAGACCTGATTCGTTATGCAGGAAATTTCGGAGGAAAAGCTTTTCGTGGAAATATAACTCTCTACAGAAACAACAATGTAGAACAAGAAATACATACAGTAAACGAGAACAAATATAACTCTTTCCGCCTGAAAGATGGAGACCGTATTTCTGTAGGAGAAGTAAGAGAAGATTTCTCTAATATGATAAAAATAACTGGAGCTGTGTATCGCCCGGGACAATACGCTTTGGGTGGACAAATTACAACCGTAAGTCAGCTGGTTATGGCAGCTTTGGGTTTAAAAGGAGAAGCATACAGTGAACGTGCCTTACTCTACCGCACAGGAGAAGACAAGACACAACACATGATTTCCGTGAACATTGATGCCTTGCTCAAAGGGGAAATACCGGACATAGCCCTACAGAAAGAAGATGTACTGCATATTCCTTCTATCTCTTCATTGGAAGACGATCTTACCATCAGCATAACAGGAGAAGTTCGCAAACCGGGGGTATATTCTTTTGCAGAAAATATGCGTTTGGAAGATGCCCTGCTTCGTGCCAATGGTTTGCGAGAATCTGCATCAAGAGCCAGAATAGAAGTATATCGTAGAATTAAAAAGCCAGATGCACCAACTGCTTCCAAAGAAGTGGGAGAAAAATTTACTTTTACCTTAGAAAACGAAAAAATCATATCAAATGATCCTAATTTCGTCTTACAACCATTTGATATGATTGTGATAAGACGATCTCCTGCTTATGAAGAACAACAAATAGTCCGTATAGAGGGAGAAGTACAATTCACAGGAGAATACGCACGCATCCAAAGAGATGAACGCATTTCTTCTTTCATAGAACGTGCCGGAGGACTTACAGAATTTGCTTATATCAGAGGAGCAAAACTTCTGCGTGAAATGACCAAAGAGGAAAAAGAGCGTACGTATGCAGCACTCTTGGCTAAGGCAACAGTAGAGAA
>JALEQJ010000001.1 GCA_022764505.1 Phocaeicola sp.
TCCGGATTCTTTACCTCTATTGATGAGGCGCTTCATAAGCTCCTCTTCAGGCACATCTAAATCCAGCATAACAGATACAGATTTACCACGCTCTGTGAGCATACTCTTCAGAGATTCTGCTTGTGGTATGGTACGTGGAAAACCATCAAAAATAACTCCTTTGCTATCTTGGAAGCTATCGTAAACGCTTGCCAAAATATCTATCATCAACGCATCGGGGATAAGTTGCCCTTTTTCTATATAAGATTGTGCCGTTTTTCCTAAATCGGTTCCGGCTTTGATTTCTCCACGTAATACGTCTCCTGTAGAGATGTGATGAAGTCCGTATTTTTCTACAATTCGCTCGCTTTGAGTGCCTTTTCCAGAACCAGGGGCACCAAAAATGACAATGTTTAGCATATTCTTTTAGTGTTGAAAGTAATATATAAAATACCGTTATTGATTGACTACGGTATAGATATCTCTGTAGTTCCGTCCTTGTCCATCGTAATCAAGTCCATAGCCTACGATGAAATCATTGGGGATAGACATTGCTACATAGTCCAACTTTAAGTCTACTTTAAGTTTGTCTGGTTTCACCAGAAGGGTAGCTATGTGTATCTCTTTGGGAGATAGCGCATAGAGTGTTTTGAGAAGATTTTGCATAGTGTATCCCGTATCTACAATGTCTTCTACAATCACGATAGTACGACCTTTTATATCTTCATTCAAGCCCAACAGTTGTTTCATAGCTCCCGAAGATTCTGTTCCTACGTAAGTAGCCAATTTCACAAATGAAATTTCACAAGGGATACTTATATGTTTGATAAGATCTGATGTAAACATAAAAGCGCCATTGAGAACGCTGATAAATAAGGGATTGCTATCCGATAAATCTTTACTGATTTCTTCCCCTACGCGTTTTACCTGCTTCAGTATTTCTTCTTCCGGAATGAAAATCTTAAATTCCTTGTCTTTTATTTTTATAGTGTCCATACTACGCTTCTATTAAAAATTAAGGACAAAATTAGCTATTCTCTTCCAAAGAACATCTATAAAATCGTAATTTTCCTATGTGAATAGTGTATAGTAGCATTTTATGAAAAGCGCATAAAACGAGATAATAGACTTAAAATAAACTTCTTGAAAAGGTTCATTGACAGATTCCGTACACGTACGGAAAAAAGTCTGTCGCTGTTCGGAAAAGTTTCCGTTCTTGTTCGGAATAATCCTTGGTCAATACACAAAGCGAGAGAGAATGTCGTGTATAGGAAAAAGTAAAGGTGTACTCTTTGGGATAGGAGTACACCTTTATTCTTCTTTATTTAAGTATAAGATGAAGCCGTGAGCTTCATTTAAGTCTGCTTTCTTCTTAGAATGCCATCAAGACAGCTACCAGCGCAAGGATAGCGTAGAACTCAGGAAGCGCAGCGTAAATCATTGTGTTTACGAATACATCGTGTCCTTGTGCTGTAGTAGCGATACCATTAGCACAAACTTGTCCTTGACGAATAGCAGAGAAAAGGCATACCAAACCTACGATAGTACCTACACAAAGCATCATCAGTCCGCTTACTCCGGCAGAAAAATCCAATCCTTTGTTCATAAAGAATGCGATAAAACCATACAAACCTTGAGTTGCGGGAAGAGCAGACAATACCATATAGTTGGCAGATCTTGAAGGGTCTTTTTTCATTGCTCCAAGGGCTGCATTACCTGCAATAGTAGTACCGTAAACACTACCGAAACCAGACAAACCTAACATCAAGCCTAAGCCGATGTATCCTAATAATACTTGATCCATTTTACATTAAAATTTATTGATTGATTATTTATTTGTTTTCTATTTTGGAGAAAGGCTTATAAATCTCTCCTTTTCCTCCATAACCTACGTTCTTAAAATACTCTACAAAAGTGAGACGGATAGGGTGCACAAAGGCACTTAAACAAGACATAGCTATATTTAAGGTATGTCCGGCCACCAATACCAATCCGCAGAAAATCCAAGTGAGTATATCTCCCAATATAGGCACACTGTCTATTTGGACATTGATCATAAACGCCATTTGGTTGAATACTCCTCCCAGCATAGCTCCGGAAAGCCCCAAAGCAAAGAGACGAATATAAGAGAGAATATCTCCTAAAAGACCGGTGGCTATATTGTAAGTACCCCATAGTCCACTACCTATATTCAAGAGTATATTTCCTCTAATATCATTCAAGATGAAGATACCTAAACCGGCAACGGAACCTATCACAATAAATGCCCATTTGGACATAACTGGAGTAATAGCTTCTATACTGCTCAAACCTCCTACGGCAATAAAGCCTACCAGAAGTAATAACCAAGACCAGTCGCTGATAGCAGAGGTAAATCCATATCTTACAGTAGCTACGATAGCCTTAATGGTCATAGCCACCAAGATGTGAATAACTCCGATGATGAGTGCCAAGACCATAGATTTGTCATACTCTGTACCACCAAATTCTACTTTACCGGCAAAAATGTATTGCTTAATGCCATCAGGTAGATCCCAATCCAGCAGATTGGCGCCGAAGAAAGTACCAAAGATGGCACCCAATACCGTAGTGGCAATACCTAAGGTAATGATCAAGTTCATCATTCCTTTCATATCGGGCTTCACTTTCTGCTTCAGATAGAAACCCAAAAGAATAAGGGCAATACCATAACCTGCATCGCCTACGCAGAAAGCAAAGAAGAGGGTAAAGAATGGAGCTACTATTGGCGTAGGGTCAAATTCTCCATAATCCGGCATACCATACATCTTCGTAATGCCTTCGTACATTCTTGTGAAAGCATTGTTCCGAAGTCTGATAGGCGCATTGTCCTCTCTTGTAGCCATACGAATTTCATAATAGCATTGCGCATTTTCCAAGAAGCGGGTAACCTCTTCCTTATGCTCTGCCGGAATCCAACCTTCTAAAAGAAGCACACTGTTTTCTGCCAATTTTTCACCGCTCAGACGGACTTGTTGTAATTCTACTCGCTCTTGTAAGTGGGTAGAATGTTTTTTCAACGCCCCATATTGCTGTTTCTTGTATCGGACAGTCTCTTCTTCTATCGTTTGTATTTTATTTTCCAATTCGCTTGCTTCACACTCTAAGACAGATAATCTTGTATGAGGTAAGTGTACTGTTTCCGCTTCTAATGTAAGCTGTTCTTTCGTGCAAGAAATGAAATAAGTACGTCCTTTACTCTTGCTTATTTCTATGATGTGTGGGTTTGTAGCGAATGTATCTGCAAACTGCTTATCCGGACAAGTGTAGAAAGCTATGTTCCAACCTTCCTCCTTCAATTTATCTATGAGTTGTGGGTCAAAATCTCCCCAGCCTTCAAATGCTGTAATATCTTTCAGCACTTCTGCTTTTTGCTTGACAAGAGCCTGTTTGGTTTCATCTAAAGTTTGTAGCTTCTTTACGATGTCGGAGTAAGAATCTGCTACACTCGCATCTGCCGGTAGGTCTTTTTCTCCTATTAAATCTATTTCGTGCAGAAGCGACTTCAAATTTTGCAACTCTTGTAAGTCTGCTTGCAAGTCTTTGTCTGGTGTACCTTGTTGCTTAGTGGAAATATGTATCACTCCTAAACTTCTCAGTTGCTCCAAAAAGTCATTGTAGTCTTTGTGGTAAACCAAGAAATCCAATTTATTCATTTTACTGATCATACTTCTTCCTCCTTTCTTTTTTCCTGCAAAGACTTCAGGATTTTCTGTGAAGACTTAGAGAGATTTTCTTCGTCTTCCATAAATCGTTTAATCTTTCTTACTGCATCTTGATAGCCTGGTATCTGCACTTTTTCAAACAAGTTTACCTTTTGAGTGGTTTTCTTACGAGCGTGTTCCAATAAGCCCAAACGTGCTAAAGTAAATTCTCTCGCAATAGCTGTATGTGCCAAACCTTTGAGTAGCTCTATACCATCTGCGTACCATTTTGGAGCGCAAAAGAGGCTGTAAGGCATTATTTGGAAATCTACTTTGTCCAAATAAGGCACACGGACACCTGCTATCTTCTTTACCCCCAACTGTACATCGTCTATCTTGATCAGAGAAGCATCAAATTCATTCCAAAGAGCAAACATAGCTTCGTAAGTTTGAATTTGTTTTTCTAATTTGTTCTCTAATTCTTGTGCATCTGTTTTACAGCGTTTCACTTCGGAGCGCAAAGCACTTTCCTTATTCTTGATAATAGGTAAAGCACGTACACGCACCTTCAGCTGTTTTTCTATGTACTGAAGAGATGTTTTATTGTATTGAAATTTTATAGCCATTATACGATGTGTTTAATGTTTATTACTTTTTCCAATACTCTTCTACTAATTCTTTCTTGATATTTACTTCTTCTATATTGAAATACTTACCAAATAGTCCCCAAGTAACATCGAGCATTTCGGTGGTGTTGAGGTTTACGTCTATAGCCAATAGCTGGTTGGCATAGTCTTTCGCAAATGCCAATGTACGCTCATCATAGTCGGTCAAGTCAAAACCGTTTTCCAGTTTGGTCTTGGCATTGGCAGCATCTGCATACAAACGAACAGCGGCATTCATCACTTGTGGATGGTCTTTGCGTGTTTTTTTTCCACTTACCAACTGTTTCAAGCGTGAGAGTGAACGGAATGGGTCTACAATTACCTTTCCTATATCACTATCTCTTCTGAGGAACAACTGTCCTTCTGTGATGTAACCGGTATTGTCAGGTACTGCGTGTGTAATATCTCCTCCCGAAAGGGTAGTTACGGCAATAATGGTGATAGAACCTCCCGATGGGAATTGTACGGCTTTTTCGTAAATCTTTGCTAAGTCCGAATACAACGAACCCGGCATAGAGTCTTTAGATGGAATTTGATCCATACGATTGGATACGATGGACAATGCATCTGCATAAGAGGTCATATCTGTGAGCAGTACCAACACTTTCTGATTGTGTTCTACTGCGAAATACTCTGCAGCTGTGAGTGCCATATCCGGAATAAGCAAACGTTCTACAGGAGGATTTTCTGTAGTGTTCACGAAACTGATAATTCTATCCAACGCACCGGCATTGGAGAATACATTCTTAAAGTAGAGGTAGTCGTCATTGGTCATACCCATACCACCCAAGATGATTTTATCTGTTTCTGCACGAAGTGCTACATTTGCCATCACTTGGTTAAACGGTTGGTCGGGGTCTGCAAAGAAAGGAATCTTCTGTCCTGATACCAATGTGTTGTTCAAATCTATACCTGCGATACCTGTAGCGATCAATTCCGATGGTTGCTTACGTCTTACAGGATTTACGGAAGGACCGCCGATTTCTACTTCTACACCTTCTATTTCCGGACCTCCATCTATAGGATAACCCAAAGCGTTGAAGAAACGACCGGCGAGTTGCTCACTTACTTTCAGTGTAGGAGATTTGCCTAAGAATACCACTTCTGCATTGGTAGGGATACCTTCTGTTCCCTCAAATACCTGTAATGTAATATCGTCTCCAGCTATTTTTACTACCTGTGCCAATTTGCCATCTACGATAGCAAGTTCTTCAGCACCTACGCCTTGTGCTTTCAAGGAACAGGTGGCTTTTGTTATTTGGCTTATTTTAGTGTATATCTTTTGAAAAGCTTTTGTTGTCATTGTCTTACGATATAAAATAAGTTACTTCACTTTTTTCTCTGCCAGCAGTTCGTTCAACTGTACAAGGCATTCTTCGTACTCTTTAGACTTGTATAGGCTGTAGTTCATTTGCTTGCAAACATTGATGATACGCTTGAAATACGTCATTACATCTAAGAAGTCTGTAAATTCAAAGTCAGATTTGCAAATGTCTGTTACGAGATTTACGATATCTTCCTGTCTCTCCATTGGAGTTACAGCGTCTATTTCATCAAAAGCATCTTGCTGTAAGATGACAAAGTCTATCAATTCCGATTTCCAGAATACTTCGTGGTATTCTACAGGTACTCCATCGTCTCCTAAGATATTAATTTGCTCTGCCAATTCTTTTCCTCTCAGCAAGCTGGTCTTCAGGAAGTTTATCTTATCTATCCATTCTGCATTTATTCTTTCTTCTATATATGCGGCAAATTCCGGATATTCCAAGTATTTAGAGTAAGAGTCTATAGGATTTACGGCTGGGTAACGCTTTCTGTCGGCACGTTCTTGCTCTAAAGCATAGAAACATCTTGCTACCTTCTTTGTATTTTCTGTTACAGGTTCTTTCAAGTTACCTCCGGCAGGGGATACGGTTCCGATAAAGGTGATAGAACCTGTTTTCCCATTGTTCAGTTTTACGAATCCTGCACGTCCATAGAAGTTGGATATGATAGCGGATATATCCATAGGGAAGGCATCCGGTCCGGGAAGTTCTTCCATACGGTTGGACATTTCACGGAGTGCTTGCGCCCATCTGGAAGTGGAGTCTGCCATAAGCAATACTTTGAGTCCCATAGCTCTATAGAACTCTGCCATAGTCATAGCTGTATATACGGAGGCTTCACGAGCAGCTACAGGCATATTGGAAGTATTGGCTACGATAATAGTACGTTCCATAAGCTTTCTACCCGTATGTGGGTCTACGAGTTCCGGGAACTCTGTAAAGATTTCCACCACTTCATTGGCACGTTCACCACAGGCTGCTATGATTACTATATCTGCTTCTGCTTGCTTGGAGATAGCGTGCTGAAGTACTGTTTTTCCTGTACCAAAAGGTCCGGGAATAAATCCTGTTCCTCCTTCTACGATAGGGTTGAGAGAGTCTATCACACGTACACCTGTTTCCAAGAGCTTGTAAGGACGTGGCTTTTCTTGGTAGTTCACCATCGCTTTTTTTACCGGCCAACGTTGTATCATATTGACAGAATGCTCTGTACCATCTTTATCTATCAAGACAGCGATGGTATCCTCTATCGTATATTCTCCTTCTGTAGCTATGGTCTTTACCTTGTAAGAACCGGTGAGCTGGAAGGGTACCATAATTTTCAGCAACTGATGGTTTTCTACCACTTCTCCTAACCAAGCCGAGGCACCTACTTCTTCTCCCGCTGTTACTATCGGGGTAAAGTGCCATTTCTTTTCTTTATCCAAAGGATAAGTATATTCTCCACGTTTCAAGAATACACCTTGCATCTTGTCCAAGTCGTTTTGGAGACCATCGTAGTTCTTAGAAAGCATACCGGGTCCCAAAGTTACTTCGAGCATATGTCCTGTAAACTCGGCTTCTGCTCCTACTTTCAGCCCACGTGTACTTTCAAAAACTTGTACATATACATTTTGTCCCACCACTTTTATGACTTCAGCCATCAGCCGGTCTCCTCCTGTGGATATGTAACATATTTCATTTTGTGCTACTGGTCCATCTACGGTAAGCGTTACCATATTGGCGATCACACCTATTACAGTACCTTTTGTCATTTTGATGTTATTTTTTATTTTCTAAATTCTTCTGGAATACTTACCTCTTCCTTGAGTCCATCTATTAATCTACGGAACATTTCATAGCCTTTTTCTTTGTCTAAGGTAAGCCAACGTTCTACAATATCCAATTTTAAGAGAAATACCCACATCTTCTCTATGCCGAAGTAATGAAAGAAAGACATATCGTCCAGTGTTTTCCACTTGAGTAGATCCATTTTTCTTTCTCTCTCTGTGAGATTTTCTATTTCTGTGATTTTTTGCACTGCCTCAAAGTATTCTACCTCTTCGGAGAGACCGAAGTCTTTGGTGTGTTCTGTCTTGAGCATTTCGCAGATGGGTGTATTCCCTATTACGTGAGTAGAGACATTCATTCCATACTTGCGAGCGGTAAGTGCAGCTATGATATTGTTTAAGTGAAATTCAAAATTGAACCAATCTCTACAAAACTTATTACGAGTCTTCATAGCATACTCATAATAATAGGTAGCCAATAGTTCATCTGTCTTGATACGTTCGTCTGGATCCTGCTCAAAATATTTGGTAAGGAACTGCTGTAGGTAAGATGGGGCTTTTATATTCGCTTTCCTATTTACTTCGGCAGCTTCTATGAGCTGTAATAACTCTGTCTGTGTATATAATCCTTGTACAGCAAGAGAGGCTTCTTTGTCCTTGAGCAATGTCAAGAGGTTTTCATTATCATATTTAAGGTAAAAAAGATCTATTACCTTCTGATCTAAAGCCGTGAAGTGTGGATACAATTCTTCTCGGAACTGCTGTACTGTGAAACTGAGTTTATTGTCATCTATGGAGATTTCTGGCAGACCAGCAACTAAATAATAGTATGCTCCCATATCATATTCTCTTAAAAGAGTTTTTCTACCAGTTGAGGACGCAAGAATTCTTTGAAGTAATTTTCAAATTCCTCTTCTCCGAAATTGATTTTATAAGAACCATCGGCAGGAGCGATAGAAAACAAAGCTTTGTTTCCGTTCACTTGTTCTATTTTCAAGCCTTTGTCCAATAAAGATTTTGCTTGAGCTAAGAAATGCTTTTGTAAAAGCTCTGCTTTTTCTGTAGAGATAACCAAACCTTCATCGTAAGACCAGTCTGATGCCATATTCACGATGAGCTGGTTTAACTCTTCAGGAGAAGCAACAAAATTCTTGACTGCTTGAGATACGGTTTCTTTAGTCAAGAGATTAGCTACTTCTACTTTCAACGCATTCACAGCTTGTTTTGCAAATAACTGTAATTCTGTTTCAGTGTTACTCTTTAGCTCTGTGGCATTTTTTTGAGCTACTTGAAGAATTTGGTCTGCTTCCTGTTTTGCTGCGGCTACCAAGGCTTCTGCTTCCTGTTTTGCTGCGGCTACCAAAGCTTCTGCTTCTTCTCTACCTTTCGCTACACCTTCCTGATAAAGTTTATCTGCAAGTTCTTGTATTTTATTTTCCATAGTTAATGGGAATTGTATATTAAGAATTATTGTTTACTTTCTTCAAAAGTCGCCCAAAGATAGATTTCTGAAACCAAAAAATCAAATGATTTCACTACTTTATTTTTGTTTTGTGGCGGAAAAAGCAGACTTTGCAAATCTCTACTTTGGTTCTTCTGTTATACCTATATTATCTGTTATAAGCGTGTGCGGATTCTTTATTTCGTGTCGGAGTTTATATAAACCATACCTAAGTTTATATAGATCTCAATGGAAGTTTATATAAACCATAGTATGGAATAAAGATGGGAACTGAAGATTCTTGCATATAGGACGTAAGACGTAATTTTTATTTGTTTGTATAACAGTTTTTTGTCGCTCTTTTTATTTATATCGCTTACGATATAAGTTAATTAGAGTTAAATCTAATTACATCGCTTGCGATATAAAATTACAGCTGTATCTTTGCATCATCAAAACAGCACAAAACGTTTTTATATAGTTAAATTAAAAGGTAACATTAAAGATTGAAAGTTATGGACGCAAAGAAATCAATTGAAGCATTACAGTTCTTCACTACAGGTTTAACAAATGGTGCCTTCGCACACTTGGTACAAGGTAGACATTTTGAATCCTTAGGATTTAAGAAGTTGGGAGAAAAATATGTAGGTCATTACGATGAAGAAATGGGTTGGGTAAATAAATTTATAGCTCGTATCAATGACCTCGGTGGCGAAGTGAAAATAGAAGACCAAAAAGGTCGTGAACTGGTGAAAGACCCTGTTGAATACGTGAAAGCAGATCTCGCTATCCAAGAAAAAGGTATCGCATTACTTTACGATTGCTTAAAGAGTCTGGCAGACGATCCTACAACTTACGATATTCTGAAGGCTTATCTCGTAGATGAAGAAGAAGATCTTTATTGGAGCCAAGAACAAATAGAAATGATAGAGATGATAGGTCGCCAAAACTGGTTGGTACAACAGCTTTAAATGAATGACATATTAGTATAAACAGCAAAATAAAATAGAGAAATAATGAATACACTCTATAATTTTACTTTGGAAGACGCAAAAGGCAATGAGGTCAGTCTTTCACAGTACGAAGGTAAGGTTCTGCTCATCGTAAATACTGCTACAGGTTGTGGATTTACACCTCAGTATGAGTGGCTGGAAGCTCTGTACAAGCGATGGGAGAGCAAAGGTTTGGTAATAATAGATATACCTTCTGACCAATTCGGTCATCAAACTCCCGGAACAGACGAAGAAATACACGAGTTCTGTACAATGAATTTCTCTACTACCTTTCCACGTTTCAAGAAAAGCGAAGTGAATGGTAAAAATGAATTGCCTCTTTATGCTTGGTTAAAGCAGCAAAAAGGGTATGAAGGTGGGGCTTACGATGAAGGTTTGCTACCTATTATGGAAAAGCTATACAACAGTGCCAATCCGGAACCACGCAAGCAAGATGATATTCAGTGGAATTTTACTAAATTCCTTATCAGTAAGACCGGAGAGGTGGTAGCGCGTTTTGAACCTACAGCAGATCTTAAAGGTGTGGAGAAAGCAGTGGAGGATTTGCTCTGAGAAAGAAACTATGTAATACTGAAAAGGCAGTTTGGGAAGAAAAATCTTTTCAAGCTGTCTTTTCGTCATTATTATGATGTAAAATATATGGCATACGAACAACTTAAACTAGACAATCAGCTGTGTTTCAGAATTTACACAGCTTCCAGACTTATTACACAGGCTTATGAGCCTTATTTTAAGCCTTTGGGCATTACCTATACACAGTATATAGTGTTGATGGTACTTTGGGAAAAAGATGAGCAACCTGTAAATGACATAGCGAAGCGTCTGCTTCTCGGAATAAATACAATATCTCCTCTTATTAAGCGTATGGAGGCATTGGGATTGCTATCACGCAAGGAAAGCGAAATAGATAAACGTCAGCAAATAGTGTGTCTTACAGAAGAAGGGAAAAAGTTGAAACGTAAAGCGGCTAACATACCTATGTGTATGGCAGATAAATTAGACGCTTGCCATATAGATACAGGAAAATTGGCTGCTATGATTCCGCTCTTAGACGAATTGATAGAAAAGCTGCAAGGGAAAGCTGAATAATGCCTATACTATTATTGTGGGATAAATATATTCTTTAGAACAACAGCGTTTGCGGTATATCTATTTCTACATCTACGATGAGAGGAAGATGATCACTGAACCCTCCTTGATATTTCATTCCGTGATAGGTCTTGAAAGGCTTTTCTCCGCCATACTCTTTGTCTGTAGTGAGTAGGAAAGGGGGAGAAAAGATTTGAGCTGTATGTTTTTTTACACGAATGCGAGAGTTTTCTTGTAACATTCTGCCATTGACCAATATATGGTCCAACAGTTCCCATTCTCCCTTGTATTTATATGTCCCTCTTTTCTCATTGGCAAAGAGATTGTAATAGTGAGAAGATACGTAAGGTTCTTGTGGAGGGACAGATTGCCACGTATCTTGCAGAGATTTGTTTTGAGCGGTATCATTGAAGTCTCCCATAATAAGAAGATGTGGAGCTTTTCTATTATGACAGATACTGTCTGCTATGTGTTTGACTTTTTGGGCTACGGCTATTCTGTAGGGCTCGCTTGCTTTCTTACCATTGGCACGAGAAGGAGAGTGAAGTAGAAATACATCTAATGTATCTCCCGATACGACTTGTCCCATTATGTGAAGTACGTCTCGGGTAGGTCGTCTGGTTCCATAGAAATCTATTCTGATGGCTTGATGTCCTAAATACCGGAACGTAGCAGGCTGATAAAACACAGCTACATCTATTCCACGTGGATCCTGAGATTCCGTGATGACGTATTTATAGCCCAAAGTGCGCAGAGGAGATTGGTAAGCAAGTGCTTTGGCGCAACGTTCGTTTTCTATCTCGCAGATGCCTACGATGTCTGGTATATGCTTACCCGTAGCAGCCAAAATTACTTGTGCTATATGTTGTACTTTCTTATAAAAACGGAAAGAGTTCCAGCCCCTGAGTGAAGAGGGGAGGAACTCTTTGTCTTGTTTGAGTGAATCGTGTTCGTAATCAAACAGATTCTCTACATTGTATTCCATAATCCGGAAATGTTGCTGTGCATAGATTGTACTATTGAGTATGCAAAATAATCCTATGACAAGACATTTCCCGATATTATGCATAACTGTTATTTTTGAGGTATATGCTTGAGTACGTCCAAAAGATGTAACCAGAACTTCTCTACTGTAGGTATGAGCATTCTCTCGTCTGGAGAGTGCACACCACGAAGAGTAGGACCGAACGATACCATATCCAAATGAGGATATTTTTCTAAGAACAAACCGCATTCCAAACCTGCGTGAATAGCTTTTACTTTGGGTTCTACACCGAATAGTCGTATATAGCTCTCTACTGTAACTTTCAATATATCTGAGTTGGTATTGGGTTTCCAGCCTGGATACCCATCTCCCGTAGTAACAGTAGCACCACCCAATATAAAGGCAGAACGTATCATTTGGGACATATTCTTGCGAGAAGAAAGAATAGAGCTTCTTTGGCTGGTTACTACTACGATACCTTCTTCTTTCATCTTGATAGAAGCAAGATTTGAAGATGTTTCTACCAAACCCGGCATATCTTGGCTCATAGCAAGTACACCATTGTGTACAGCATAAATGGCGTGTAAGAAGCGCATCATACTTTCTTTTTCCATTACAGAGGTGGCTTGGGCAGCTTCTACTATCACAGCTAAGTTAGGCTCTGTTACGGCGTATTCATTTCTGAAATCAGCCTCAAGTGTTGGAATTAAAGTTTCTATAGCAGCTTTGTCTGCTGTAGGAATACCGAAAATAGCGTGAGCTTCTCTTGGGATAGCATTGTGCAGGTTTCCACCATCTATTGTTGCCAATTTGAGATCGGATTGTTTCGCTATTTTCATAAGAACTCTGTTCAAGAGCTTATTGGCATTCGCTCTATCTTTGTTAATATCATCACCGGAGTGTCCTCCTGTAAGTCCTTTCACAGTAACTTTCAAGAAAGTATAATTAGCAGGAGCTACTTCTTGTTTTAGTGGGAAGGTAGCAGTAGTACCGGCGCCACCGGCGCACCCGATGAAAAGTTCTCCTTCGTCTTCCGAGTCCAAGTTCAGGAGGATTGTTCCTTCCATAAAACCGGCTTGTAACTCAAAAGCACCTGTCAATCCGGTTTCTTCGTCTACAGTGAATAAACATTCTATAGGGCCGTGCTCTATATTCTTAGTATCCAATATGGCTAACTCTGTTGCAACACCGATACCATTGTCTGCACCAAGTGTAGTACCTTTGGCTTTAAGCCATTCTCCATCTACGTAGGTTTGTATTGGGTCTTTGTCAAAATTATGGACAGTATCGTTGTTTTTCTCGCATACCATATCTATATGCGATTGTAGAATTACAGTTTGTCTGTCTTCGTATCCTGCAGTAGCAGGTTTGGAAATAAGGATATTTCCTATGTGGTCTTCTTTGAAAGTGAGCTTTCTTTCGGTAGCAAACTTTCTGAGATACGCTCTTATTAGTTCTTCTTTTTTGGAGGGACGAGGTATTTGGCAAATCTCTTCAAAGAAATGAAAAACCTCTTGTGGTTTTAGTTCTGTCTTTGTCATAAACGGCTATAATTAAGTTAATGAAATATTTATCCTTCGCCAAAGAAAGTTAAATTCAGTAGGTAGCACAGCATTTTTATCATTTTTCTAATGGTAAAAAGAGTGTAATACATACAAAGCACTATCTTTGCACCACAAATATAAAGAGAATGCTTAAGACTGTGTTTGCCATAATGTTAATAGTTGCTATATGCGTGATGCTATTGGCAGTTCAGATACTTCTCAAGAAGAATGGTCGTTTCCCCAATACACACGTAAGTGGAAACAAAGCGATGAAGAAGTATGGTGTAGGTTGCATTCAATCCCAAGATAGAAAAGCACAGCAAGAAAATAAATTTGCGATACCGGAAAGAATAAGTAAAAACTAATAAAGTATATAAGGACAAGTTATGAAGAAAATGAAAGCGATCCTTTGTGGAGGTCTTGCTATGACATTCACTTTGTGTTTTACAAATTGTAATGATAAAGCTACTACTACAGAAAGCAAAGCTCAAGCTGTAGCTACAGAGGCGGTAAAGGGTCTCAGAATAGCTTACGTAGAAACAGATTCACTACTTACAAAATATCGCTTTTGGAATGACTTAAATGATGCGATGATTCAGAAAGAAGAGAACATTCGCACTACGCTTAACCAAAGAGGGAAGCAGCTGGAAAAAGAAATGATAGAGTTCCAACGCAAATTGGAAAACAATGGCTTTCTTTCACGTGAACGCGCAGAACAAGAACAAACTCGTCTTCTTCAGAAGCAAAGAGAATTGGAACAACTGCAGGCAAAACTGGCAGCAGATCTCCAAAAAGAAAATCAAAAGAATAACATTATGTTGAGAGATTCTATCAATTCTTTCTTGAAGGCTTACAATAAAGATAAGAAATATGATTTTATCTTCAGCAATACCGGATTTGACAATATCTTGATAGCAGACACTACATTCAATATTACACAAGAAATAGTAGACGGTCTCAACGCTCGTTATAAGAAATAAGTTTTGCTGTAAAGAAAACAGAAAGTGCTGAATGATTTTCATTCAGCACTTTTTTTATGATAAAAGCTACACCCCGAAAGATGTAGCTTTTATGATTTCAAGTAGTGAGATTATACTTATAATTTCTCAGTACATTCATCTACCAAATAGGCTATAGATAAATATGGTATGCCGGCATTTGTAGTGAGTCCTATCTCACAAGTACGGCTGTTAGAGTAGCCTATATTGATGCCTTTGGTGAGAAGTTGCGGACGAAGTTTGCGAAGTGCGTAGCTATTGAGTTCCGGATGGGTAAAACCTCTGTCTCCGGCAAATCCACAACAACCGACTCCTTCCGGTATTACAACTTCTTTTGAGCATTTCTTAGCTAGTCCTATAATAGTGTCTGCCAGCCCCATTTTCTTCATAGAACAAGTTACGTGTATAGCTACAGGCTCTTTCTTCTGTGTAAATTTGAGTTTGTCTACGAGGAATGTTGCGATAAATTCGGCTGGTTCGTATAACTTCATCTTCTTGATGGTGGCTCTCATTCTATGCAAACAAGGGCTTTGGTCGCAAAGCACCGGATATTTCCCTTGTTGAGTAGCTTCCCATAGTGCTTGTTCTAATTCGGCTGCCTTTTCATTGGCTATTTCTTCCATTCCTTTACTTTCCCAAATCGTTCCGCAACAGAGTTTGTCCATATTCTTTGGGAATATGATTTCATAACCGGCTTTTTGTAGCAGTGATACCATCTTGTTTACCAATGGTTCCTTGACAGGAGCATCTTTTTGTAAGCCCATAGTTTGGTTGATACAGCTTGGGAAATACACCACTTTGAATGCTTCTGTGGTAGCTTTCTTTTGTTGTGCTAATAAGTTACCGGGTACTTTATAAGGTTTTGGCATAGCTGGTGTCCATAGTGGCATACCCATTTTGTGCATACCTTTGGCTATACCCTTCATTGCACCGGTTCCTAAAACAGAATGGGCTGTATTGGCTAAGGTGAGTACTGGTCTTAATGCACCTTTTATACCTGCAAAATGATGAGCAGAGAAATTTCCAACTTTATACCCGAAACTATCTTTAGGTAAAGCTACTTCTCTTACGAAATGTGTAAGGTCTCCCACATCTATTCCCATAGGGCAAGACATAGAACAGAGTCCATCTCCTGCACAAGTTTCTTCTCCGGCGTATTTATAGAGTTTTTTCAACGTGGAGAGTCTGTGTGGATTTTCATTATTCTCTTTTAGACGATAGATTTCTCTTTGCAATACGATACGCTGTCTGGAAGACAAGGTAAAACCGCAAGACAAACAATTTACTTCGCAGAATCCGCATTCTATGCACTTGTTTACCCTGTAAGCAGGGTGTTCTTTTCTGATGGGCAAGTGGGGGAGTGGTTTGAAGTTTTTGATGTGGCACTTGGGATCATCATTGAATATCACACCGGGATTGAGTAAGCCTTTAGGGTCAAAAATACTTTTCAGTTCCACCATACACTCGTAGGCATCTGCACCCCATTCGTCTTTTACGAAAGGTGCCATATTTCTTCCTGTTCCGTGCTCTGCTTTGAGTGAACCGTCGTATTTATTTACTACGAGTTCTTTCACTTCGTCCATTAAGCGTTCATAGCGTTCTACTTCTGCTTCCGTATGGAAAGACTGGTTGATAATAAAGTGATAATTTCCTTCCAGTGCATGCCCATAAATACAAGCATCGTCATAGCCGTGTTTTGCGATAAGTTTTTGTAGTTCTGCTGTGGCTTGTGGAAGGTCTTCTATATGGAATGCAATATCTTCTATGAGGCAAGTGGTTCCTTCTTTTCGTGTACCACCTACAGATGGGAAAATTCCGGCACGGATAGCCCAGTATGCAGAATATTCTGCCGGGTCATCTGTAAAATGTACCGGAGTATAGGTTTCAAAGGCTTTCAAGTGAGATTCTATCACTGAAATGTTTTTGAATAGTTCTTCACGGGTTTTCCCGAAAGCTTCGCAAAGTACAGCTGTAAGTCCACTTGAAGTTTCTCCTTTGGCTTCTTGTTCTGCTTTGAATTTTAGGAAAACAGGATCGTTTACAGAAGCGAGAGATTTCCAATCCAGCATTTCTGCACTCTTCACGAGCCAATCTCCTGTTTCATCTACGATTTTTTTCATTGCTACTACGGCTCTACAAGATTCTTCTATGGTAGAGAAGTAGAGCATAGCACTGGCTTTGAAAGGGTAGTTGTAAGCTGTTTCCATAGTAACTTCGGATAAGAAAGCCAAAGTTCCTTCTGACCCAACCATACAGTGTGCAATAATATCAAATGGATCATCGTAGGCAATGAAAGGTCTTATGTTGAGTCCCGTTACGTTCTTGATAGAGTATTTATAGCGTATGCGTTCTGCCAGTTTTTCGTTGGCACGAATTTTATCTCGCAATGCTATGATACGGTCCAAGAAGGATCTGTGTGTACGCTCAAAGGCTTTTCTGGACTCTTCTTTTCCTGTATCCAAAACTGTACCATCCGGGAGGACTATGCGGGCAGAAACCATCACCTTATCGCTATTGGCGTGTGTGCCACAGTTCATACCGGAGGCATTGTTCATCACTATACCTCCTACCATAGCAGACTTAATAGAGGCTGGATCCGGTGGAAATTTTAAGCCTAAAGGAGCCAAAATTTCATTGACTCTTTGACCGATAATACCGGGTTGTAAAGTGATGTGCTTAGCATCCGGAGATAAACTGTACTTTTCCCAATTCTTACCTGCTACTATCAAAATAGAATCACTGATAGATTGTCCGGAAAGACTGGTTCCCGCAGCACGGAATGTAACAGGTAACCCGTATTTGTCCGATAGCTGAAGGAGTTTGGAAACTTCTTCTTCATTGGCAGAGCGAATGACGATTTGTGGAATTTGCCTGTAAAAACCGGCATCTGTTCCCCACGCTAAGCGACGCAACTCATCTGTATAGATTCGTTCTTGTGGTATAAACCCTTTTGCTTCTTCTAAAAAAGCAACATAAGCATGTGCTTTCATGTTAATCCTAATTTATATACGTTAATAATAAAGAGTGTTCTTTCTCTGGCTCTATCTGTTCTATGACAGTAGTTATTAGTTAGTTTTATGTCCCTAAAGGTGGGAAATTCATCAGACTATTGCAAGAAAATTCTGAAGTTTTTATTCATTTTTTAATTAAAAGATTTTTGCTCATAAATATATTCTCCAAGACACCCCAAAAGTGTGTATGAAAGTTTTCAAGCTGCCTTATCGGATTTCCGATTCATTGTGTAGTTTAAGAGAATAATGAAAATCTCTATTTCGTACTACAGTTTACATAAACCACGATGGAAGTTTATATAAACCATAGTGGAAGTTTACATAAACTCCAGTACGAAATAGAAATCTCAAATGACAGAAAAAGAAAGAGTGTGTCAAAAAATATTTTGACACACTCTCATAAAATGATGATAAGAATGACGGATATAATGGTCAAACTTATATATGTAGAAGATCTTACTTTGTAGCAGACAGAAGCAATTTGTAAGAAAGTGGACGTTGCGGTACTCTATAGATAGGAAGTGTATCTACATCGTAACCACAGCTCGCATTGCCTACACCACGTGCAAATGCATCTATATGTAACACTGTATAAGGACGTTTTACCAGTTCCCATGTATGCTTCGCTTCCATCAGGTCTTCGTCTGTGTAGGGGAGTGCAGAGAAAGAGGCTTTGCCTTCTACTGTTATTTTAACACCTTCTCCATTGGGGTTTGTGAGAGAAAGCTCTCTTAGACCTTCTCTGTTTCCGGAAGATTGAGGCTTCACATAATCGCCCAGCATATTGTTTACTGTATCTTTATATCTGCCAATGCGAACACCATCTTTTCTGTCCGAATAATTTTCCCAAGCTCCATAAGCATAATAATCTACAATGGTCAAGTCCGGGTTAATGCCAGCCATTATACCTGCTCTTCTAAGGTCTGCTGTATGAGGCTGGAAGTATGTATCCATCTCCACGTCTCCATTGGGATAGAATATATAAGTAATTTTAGTATCGCAGAGTTTTCCTTTTCTTTCGGTATGTACGATAACTGTTTTTTTATCCTGCTTCACATCAAAGAGGCTTTCTGCGGAAAGTCCATCGTTTGTATGAATGAAACGGTCATTTTCTATCCATCGATGATTACTGTATTGAAAGCCATTCTGTTCTGCAATGATAGAAACCCCATTGAGCCAAAGTTCCGTCATTGTCCCTGTTTGTTTATTGAATACGGCTTTGGTTTTGTTATTTTCTATGGTGTAAGAGGTATCGTTTTCTGTAGTGCTATAATGCTTTCCTTTGCTTTGCATCAAGGCTTGTCGGTTCCAGCGATCTTTTTTATATTGAGGATCTGAGAGCAGGAATTGTGCTTGTGCCATACTCCTATCCGACTCTGACCAAGTTTCCTTTTCTTTAAGACACAAGTCTATGTTTACAAATACTTCTTTCCCGGCTTGTTCCAATTTTGAGAGGCGGATACTTTGTATAGGTATTGTAATCTCTTTTTGGCTTTGTGCCGAAATATCCAAAGTGTCTATTTTCACCGTAGCTATTTCCTTTCCATCTACGAGGTATGTGGCTTGTAGATAGAATTTAGACAAAGAAATAAAATTATACTTGTTTCGTAGCTCTACGGTAATAGATGGAGCGTTTCTATTGATGGCTTTTAATTGGAAGTTCACATATTTGTAAGCATCTTTTACTGCTACAAGTTTGGCAGATTCTTCTCTGGTAGGAGGGAGAATACCATTGGAACAGAAATTTCCTTGGTGAGGACCTGGGTAATCGTAGCCGGTATGCAGACGATAAATACCTTTCTTCATTTCTTGTGGATCGTAAATAGCTTGATCTACCCAGTCCCAAATAGCAGCTCCAATAGTAGCTTTACTATTTTCAATGATGTCCCAGTACTCTTTGAGATTTCCCAAAGCATTTCCCATTGCATGTGCATACTCACAGATGAAAAGTGGTTTGTCTATATCGCTGCTATATTTTTCCATCCATGCTATCCCGGGATACATTTTGGAATATAAGTCGCTGAATTCATTGCCACCTATTTCTGTATCTCCTCTGGTTCCTTCGTAGTGTATAGGTCTATTGTCCAATCGTTTTGCTGCACTATAGCAATGAGCAAAATTATTTCCTCCTCCTGCTTCATTGCCTAAACTCCAGAAAATCACACTCGGGTGGTTCCTATCTCTCAATACCATTCTTTCTATACGATCTACGAATGCAGGTATCCAAGAGGGCATATCGCTGATGCTTTGGTTGGCATGATTCTCTAAGTCGGCTTCGTCCATAGTGTACAAGCCATAATAGTCAAACATAGCATACATACGTGTATCATTAGGATAGTGAGAAGTACGAATGGTATTGATGTTATTTTGTTTCATCAATAGTACATCTTGTAGCATAGAAGAGAGAGGTACAGCTCTACCATATACGGGGTGAGTATCGTGTCTGTTTACTCCTTTGAAGAAGACTCTTTGTCCATTGATATAGATCAGTTTATTTTTTAGTTCTATAGCTCGGAAACCATATTTGGTGGAGAATGCCATTTCGTCTTTTCCATTCTCTCTTTGTATTACTTCAATGGTATAAAGTGTAGGTTGTTCAGCACTCCACAAAGCAATGTTTTCTACAGAGAAAGGTAGGTTTATAGTAGCTTCTTTTTCTGTTTCCTTGAGTGATACACGCATTGTCTTTTCTGCTACGACTTGATTCTTGGGAGATAATAATCGTATCACGATGTCTTTTTCTGCAGCTATTCCATTTCTATTGTCTATAGACAAGCAGACGTTCATAGTTCCGCTCTTGTAACCCTTTTCTGCATTCAGTTGAGAAGTAATATAATGATCTCTCACAGAAATGAGAGGAGTATTGTAGACATATACATCACGAAAAATACCACTCATACGAAACATATCTTGACATTCTAAGTAAGAACCGTCCGACCATCTGAATACCTGTACTGCCAGCTTATTTCCTTTGGCACGTAGATAAGGTGATAAATCAAATTCTGCTACATTATTGGCTCCT
>JALEQJ010000020.1 GCA_022764505.1 Phocaeicola sp.
TACAACAAGGTGAAAGCCTTGCAGTGGACGCTGACCCACTCTTTTTACGCAAAAGCCTTAGCCGTAAAGAGAGTTACTTCTAACGGAGGTGGCAACACCCCCGGGGTGGACATGGAAACATGGGAGAAACCCGAAGCAAAAGCACAAGCGATAAGCGACCTCAAACGCAGAGGCTACCAGCCGAAGCCGTTGAGAAGAGTCCACATCAAAAAGAGTAATGGCAAACTGCGACCGCTGGGAATACCGACGATGAAAGACAGAGCTATGCAAGCACTCTACCTCATGGCATTGGAACCCGTGTCGGAAACAACAGCCGACACACGTTCATACGGTTTCCGCAAGGAACGCCGCTGTATGGATGCGGTACAACAATGTCATAACATTCTCCGAAAAGGCTATTCTCCCGAATGGATTTTGGAGGGCGACATAAAGGGGTGCTTCGACCATATCAGCCATGAATGGTTGCTTGCTAACATCCCGATGGACAAGGCAATACTCCGAAAATGGTTGAAATGCGGCTATATCTTCAACAAACAGATGTTCCCGACAGAGGAGGGAACGCCACAAGGTGGCATTATCTCTCCCACGCTTGCCAATATGACATTAGACGGATTGCAAAAAATCCTTGCAGAGAAATATAAACGAGTTAGAATTAAAGGCAAGTTATATTCGCCAATGGTGAATCTTGTCCGCTACGCTGATGACTTTATAATTACCTGCGAGAACCGTGAAACACTTGAAAAGGAAATCAAGCCATTGGTAGCCAACTTTATGTCTGAAAGAGGTCTGACCTTATCAGAAGAAAAGACGGTGATAACCAATATCCGTGACGGTTTCGATTTCCTCGGTTTCAATATCCGCAAATACGACAATGAAATATTGACCAAGCCGACCAAGAAAGCCGAAAAACGCTTCATGGAGAATATCCGTAAGGTGACAAAAGGTCATAAGGGTTGCAAGCAGGAATCATTAATCAGGATGTTGAATGCTAAAATCCGAGGATGGGGAGCATATTATCAGCATGGGGCGACACGTGATTCTTTTCACAGAATCGACCATCAGATATTTCTCGCCTTGTGGCAATGGGCTAAACGTCGTCATTCCAAGAAAGGGAAACGGTGGATAAAAGACCGCTATTGGCACAATATCCGAGGGAACAGCTGGACTTTTGCGGCTAAGTTCAAGAAATCAAACGGTAAAGAAGACCAACTCACCTTGTTGAAACTGGCATCTTCATTTCCTTTCCTGCAATATACGCAGATAAAGGGGGACATGAATCCGTTTGACGCAGACTGCCGCTTGTACTTCAATAAAAGAATGAAGTCAAAAATGCTTGTGACACTGAAAGGACGTAAGTCCCTGCTTTACCTATGGGAAAAGCAAGGTCGGAAATGTCCGATATGTGGTGAACCGATTGGCACGCATAAGGCATGGAACGTAATGACAACCGTCCAAGACGGACGGAAATGTAATCTGTTGGTTCATGATGAATGTTTCAAATTATCCCGTAAAACCAATGGAAACAAGAAGTAGTATGAGCCGGTCTCTGCACACGAACAGAGACTTAGAAAAGCTTGAGCCGTATGAGGGGAAACCCTCATGTACGGTTCTGAGGGGGGAAGAGGGCAGTAATGCCCTTGACCTACCCGATAAATAAAGATGCTCTGTGTTTTTTATGTAGTTTAGAATAAGGGGCTTTTCCTTACTTGCAGAAATTCTATCAGAACGTGTTTATCATAGAAAAGGAGAATAAAGTGTATAAGCAAAGGTCTTATAATTAAGAATCAACAGTGCAAAACGCTAAAACTTCTCTATAGTTTTATTCTTTTATTCTTCGTCTTACTATAAGGGGGAAGAATTTTCGTAATTTTGTTGCGATTTTACCATCTCTGCGTGATGGATACAGAACGATATATAGGATTATGAGAAAAACTGTTATATGGAGCTTGTGGCTCTCTTTATTGCTCATAGTATTGGGCATAGGCTTTACTTTTACTGCTATTTCGAGAGGCTGGGTAGGTTATGTTCCTCCTATAGAAGAGTTGGAGAATCCCAACTTGAAATTTGCGACACAAGTCCTTTCCGATGATGGCAAACTATTAGGTACTTGGTCTTTGAGTAAAGAGAACCGTCTTTTTGTAGGTTACGACCAACTTCCTCCAGCCTTGATAGAAGCGTTAGTAGCTACAGAAGATGTACGTTTCCGTGAACACTCCGGAATAGATTACAAAGCATTGGGAAGAGCTGTGGTAAAGCGTGGTATCTTGATGCAGAAAAGTGCAGGTGGTGGTAGTACTATTACACAGCAGTTGGCTAAGTTACTTTACTCTCCTACAGCAGACAATTTTGTGGAGCGTTTACTTCAGAAGCCTATAGAATGGGTTATAGCTATAAAGTTAGAGCGCTACTATACGAAAGAAGAAATTATTACGATGTATCTTAACAAGTTTGATTTCTTGAATAATGCGGTAGGTATAAAATCTGCCGCCAAAACTTATTTTTCCAAAGAACCCAAAGATTTAACGATAGAAGAAGCTGCTACCCTCGTAGGTATGTGTAAGAACCCCTCTCTCTTTAATCCGCGCAGATTTAATGAGCGTGCCAGAGAGCGGAGAAATGTAGTATTGTCTCAAATGGAAAAAGCTGGTTTTATTACTTCGGCAGAATGTGCTACACATCAAGCTAAACCTCTTGTTCTGAAGGTGCAACTCAGCACACACAAAGAGGGACTGTCTACTTATCTGAGAGAATACTTGCGTACCATTATGACAGCTAAGGAACCCAAACGTAGCAATTATGCTTCTTGGCAAAAGCAAAAATTCTACGAAGATTCTGTACAATGGAAAAATAACCCTTTGTATGGCTGGTGCAACAAGAATACGAAGAAAGATGGTAGCCACTACAATTTGTATACAGACGGCTTAAAAATATATACCTCTATAGACTCACGTATGCAACAATATGCAGAAGAAGCTGTTTATGAACACGTAGCTCAATTCCTTCAGAAACGTTTCTTCAGAGAGAAGAGGGGGAAAAATATGGCTCCTTATGATGATGGACTCACACCACAGCAAGTAGATAAAATCTTACAGCAATCCGTAAGACAAACAGAACGTTATAGACTGATGAAGAACGAAGGTTGTAGTAATGAAGAGATAAGAAAAGCTTTCCTTACTCCTACACCTATGACTGTATTCTCTTGGGAAGGATCCAAAGATACCATTATGACCCCTATGGATTCTATCAAATATTATAAGCATTTCTTGCGTGCAGGATTTATGGCTATGGAACCTACTACAGGTTATGTAAAAGCTTACGTAGGAGGTCCCAATTATCACTACTTCCAGTACGATATGGCTATGGTAGGACGTAGACAGGTGGGATCAACTATAAAACCATTCCTCTATTCTCTTGCAATGGAGAATGGGTATAGTCCTTGCGATGTGGCTCCTAATGTTCAAGTTACATTATACGATGAGGTAGGCAGACCTTATACGCCCAGAAACAGCTCTCATTCCAGAGTGGGAGAGTATGTTACGCTGAAATGGGGATTAGCCAACTCCAACAACTGGATTTCGGCTTATCTTATGGCACGCCTTAATCCTTATTCTCTCGTTCGTCTTATTCACTCGTTCGGAGTCTTGAACCAAGATATACAGCCCACTGTTTCTCTGTGTTTGGGACCTTGTGAGATTTCTGTAGGAGAAATGGTAAGTGCTTATACCGCCTTTGCCAATAATGGTATCCGAACTTCTCCTTTGTTTGTAACGCGCATAGAAGATGGAGAAGGAAATGTTATAGCGACTTTCACACCCCAAGTAGATGAAGTCATCAGTGAATCTACAGCCCATAAGATGATTACGATGCTTCGTGGAGTAATCAATGAAGGTACGGGGTCTCGTGTCCGTCGTATTTATAATATTACAGCAGATATGGGTGGTAAAACAGGTACGACTAATGATAATTCTGATGGTTGGTTTATTGGTTTTACTCCTCGTTTGGTTGCTGGTGTTTGGGTTGGTGGAGAAGATAGAAATATCCACTTCAATTCTATGGCAGATGGACAAGGTGCTTCTATGGCATTGCCGGTATGGGGGATTTTTATGAATAAGGTTTATAAGAACAAGGCTTTGGGTTATTCACAAACAGAGGTTTTCAATTTACCTGCAGGATTTGACCCTTGTGGAAGTAAAAATAGTGAATCGTCAGAAACTCCGGAAGAGCCCAATGAATTGGACGATGCATTTTTAGATAGATAGTAAATTAAAGTACATAGAGGCTATAGCAGTTATAAATCATTATTTTTGTATAGACTCTCATAGATACAATAATACACATTATATAATTGATTAGACGAATGAAAGGATCTCTCGGTGCTGTATCAATCAGTAGACAAGCTATTTTACGAGAAGTAAAAGACTATTTATTTATAGTTTTAGGAATTGCACTTTACTCCATCGGTTGGGCTGGTTTCTTTTTACCCAGCAAAATCCCTACAGGTGCCGTTCCCGGTATTGCTACTATTGTAGAGTGGGGAACAGAAATACCTGCTCAGTTTACTTATTTATCCATCAATGGTGTATTGCTTATCATAGGATTGATGGTATTAGGAAAGCGATTTATTCTGAAGACAATTTTCGGTGTACTCGTTTTGGGAAGTGCGCTCACTTTAGCCAGAGGTATATTGGAAGATCAATTTTTTGAAATAACTTCTCGCCAGCCTTTTATGGCGTGTGTGATAGGTGCTTGTTTTTGCGGAGCCGGTTTAGGATTGGCATTTTCTTCCAATGGTAGTACCGGAGGTATGGATATTGTGGCTGCTGTCATAAACAAGTATAGAGATGTCAGCTTGGGACGCGTTATTTTATTAACGGATTTGGTCATCATATCTTCCAGCTACGTAGTACTGCACAATTGGAATAATGTAGTGTATGGATTGGTCGGTTTAGTCATTATGAGCTATGTGCTGGATTTGGTTGTAAATTCTACAAGGCGTTCTGTACAGTTCTTCATCATCTCAAAAAAATACGAGGAAATAGCTAAGCAAATCAATACGGAATTACACAGAGGAGTTACTTACATAGATGGAGTAGGTGCTTATACAAATAATGATGTAAAGATGATGTTTGTCTTGGCTAAACGTAGAGAATCCACTACTATCTTCCGTCTGATACAGGATATAGATCCTACGGCTTTCGTATCTCAAAGTGCAGTAATTGGTGTTTTCGGAGAAGGATTTGATAAAATCAAAGTAAAGCAACAGAAGAAAAAAGTAGAGGCTTCTTGATATGGCAAGAATGACAAGTATAGAGATTGCAAAGTATATGGCCAATCATTATCATATACCTATGCAACGTACTACATTGAGGGCTTTTGCAGATGTACTAGTGGTGCGCAAGTACAAAAAAGGAGCAATTCTTCTGCCGGAAGGAGAAGTTTGTTCAGCTATCTTGTTTGTAGAAAAAGGATTACTTCGTCAGTTTTATTTCAAGAACAATAAAGATCTCACCGAACATTTGGCTTATGAGGGAGGTATTGTTGTTTGCTTGGAAAGTTATCTCAAAGAAGAACCTACACGTTTATCTATAGAAGCTTTGGAATCTTGTATTGTATGGGAAATTCCTAAATCTGTAATAGAACAAGTTTCTTTAGAGAACCCGGAAATAGGTTTGCTGTATAGACGTATTTTTGAAGAGTCGCTCATCGTTTCTCAGGTTAAAGCCGATGGACTAAGATTTGAAACAGCAGCAGTGCGTTATCAGAAATTGGCATCTCAGCACCCCGAAATCATCAGACGTTCTCCGGCATTGTACATTGCCTCACTACTACAGATGTCTCCAGAGACATTGAGTCGTGTACGGGCTTCCTCCACACAGGATTGATAAAAAGTATATAAATAAAAAGGAGAGCTTTTTAGCTCTCCTTTTGAAATTCTTTTCTTCTGAGTACGAAACTGTTACTTAAGTATTTTTCTCTCACTATTTGATTCTCTGCCAGTTCTTCCGGTGTACCCTGAAATAGAATACGCCCCTCAAAAAGCAGGTAAGCACGGTCTGTAATACTTAGTGTTTCTTGTACATTGTGATCGGTTATGAGAATACCAATGTTCTTGTCTTTCAGTTTCCACACTATCTGCTGAATATCTTCTACAGCGATAGGGTCTACTCCGGCAAAAGGTTCGTCCAGCATAATAAACTTAGGGTCTATAGCTAAACAACGAGCTATTTCTGTACGTCTGCGTTCTCCTCCGGAAAGTTGGTCGCCTAAGTTTTTTCTAACCTTTCCCAACCGAAATTCTGCAATGAGACTTTCCAGTTTCTCTCGTTGATATTCCTTTGTGGTATTGGTTAGTTCCAGTACAGAGGCTATGTTGTCTTCTACACTCATTTTTCGGAAAACAGATGCTTCTTGTGCCAAGTACCCGATGCCACTTTGTGCACGTTTATAAACCGGATATGAAGTAATGTCTTTTTCGTCCAAAAAGATACGTCCTTCGTTGGGTACAATCAGTCCCGTAGTCATATAAAAAGAGGTGGTTTTCCCTGCACCATTAGGTCCCAAAAGCCCTACAATTTCTCCTTGTTTCACCTGAATGGATACTTGATTTACTACAGTACGTTTACCATATTTTTTTACCAAGTTCTCGGTTCTAAGTACCATACCTTCTTGTTGCGTATATGTACTATCTGTTTTATAGTCTTCTGTTACTTCTGTCATATTGTGTTTCTTACTTGTTGCGTAAGTGTTTTATTTAAGTAGCAAAAGTAATAAATTAAGGTAGAAATACTATTGGGTACGATATTCAAATGGAAAAGAAAATTCTTGCGAATTTCTAACATAAATACAGAATGAACAAATATGCTCTAAAGGTTCTTTGCACTTCTTAGTGGAATTTCCGGAGATAGTTTTTGTGTATAAAAAGACTTCTTTTCTTTGCTATTATGCTTAAAAAAACCATCTTTGCACGTTTAGAATAAATAAGCTAATACTTAAACCTTATGATAAAAAAAATTACACTTTTAGTAGCGTTCTTTTTTAGCTTTGTAACGCAAACATTTGGACAGTTTGGAATAGCAGAGGAACCTGTAGTATTTAGTTCGGAATGGAAGCAACTTTCTGATGATCGTGCAGAAATTCTCTTTTATGGTAAGATAGAGCCTCATTGGCACGTATATTCTACGGATTTAGGTAGTGGAGGACCTACTTCGGCTACATTTAATATAGATCGTATAGAAGGAGCTGTATTGGACGGAAAATTGAAAGCCAAAGGGAAAGAAATTTCTGTGATGGATGCCCTTTTCGGTATGAAAGTGCGTTATTTTGAGAATCAAGTTACTTTCGTGCAACCTATTAAGCTGACTGGTGGCAAATATAAAATAGAGGCTTATCTTCAGTATGGTGCTTGCGATGACAAAACTTGTCTTCCTCCTACAGCGGTAGAAGTAACTTACTCCGGTACATCAAAGGTAGTGGCTACTGCGGGAGTTCAAGAAACAGCCGATAAAAGTTCTTCTGTAGAGGAGACTGAAACACCGTTTTTGAATGCAGAAGTAGACCTTTCTCAAGCAGATTCTGTTACTAATATAAACGAAGGAATTCGTAAAACAGACTTTTGGACGCCTGTTATCAGCGAATTGGAAGCCTATGGACAAGAAGGTAGCAATAGTAGTACCTATGCTTGGTATTATATCTTTTTTGCTGGTTTCTTAGGTGGTTTATTGGCTTTATTCACACCTTGTGTTTGGCCTATCATTCCTATGACTGTGAGCTTCTTCCTCAAAAGAAGTCAGAATAAGAGTAAAGGAATTCGCGATGCTGTGCTGTATGGTGTTTCTATCGTGGTAATATATGTTACTTTGGGCTTGCTTATTACTTCTATTGCAGGTCCCAATGCGCTCAATGCCCTTTCTACAAGTGCAGTCTTCAATATCTTATTCTTTTTGATGTTAGTCGTCTTTGCTGCTTCTTTCTTTGGAGCTTTTGAGATTACCTTACCTTCTAAGTGGAGCAATGCTGTAGATGGAAAAGCTGAAAAAACAAGTGGGTTTATCAGCATATTCCTTATGGCATTTACTTTGGCATTGGTGTCTTTCTCTTGTACGGGACCTATTATAGGTTTCTTATTAGTAGAAGTAACTACTTCAGGTAGTATTTTGGCTCCTACCATTGGTATGTTTGGCTTTGCTTTAGCCTTGGCTTTACCTTTTACATTATTTGCACTTTTCCCCTCATGGCTCAAATCTATGCCTAAATCCGGTGGTTGGATGAATGTAATCAAGGTATCTTTAGGTTTTATTGAATTGGCATTTGCTTTGAAATTCCTTTCTGTGGCAGACTTGGCTTATGGCTGGGGCATCTTGGATAGAGAAACCTTCCTTGCTTTGTGGATTGTTTTGTTTGCTCTCTTGGGTGTGTATCTCTTGGGAAAAATCAAGTTTCCACACGATGATGATAATGAAAAAACAGGAGTTGTACGCTTTTTTATGGCTTTGGCTTCTTTGGCGTTTGCGGTTTATATGGTTCCCGGTTTATGGGGTGCACCACTCAAAGCAATCAGTGCATTTGCCCCTCCTATGCAAACACAAGATTTTAATCTGTATGAAAAGGAAGTACATGCACAATTCAATGATTACGATGCGGGTATGGAGTATGCACTTGCTAATGGAAAACCTGTGATGCTGGATTTTACAGGGTATGGCTGTGTGAACTGTAGAAAGATGGAATTGGCTGTTTGGACAGACCCTCGTGTACATCAGTTGCTTACTAAAGAGTATGTACTTATCACTTTATATACAGACGATAAAACTAAACTGCCGGCTCCTATTAAGGTAATGGAAAAAGGTAAAGAGCGTACATTACGCACTGTAGGCGATAAATGGAGCCACCTTCAAGTAAGTAAATTTGGAGCCATAGCACAGCCTTTCTATGTATTGTTAGACAATGCAGGTAAGCCTCTCAATAAATCTTATGCTTACGATGAGAATATCCGGAAGTACATAGAATTCTTAGAAACAGGGCTGACAAATTACGAAAAACGTAAGTAAATAAATACAAGGAACAATAAACAAATATAACTATGAGCATATTCTCAAAGTTTTTCGGAAAGAAAGAAGAAGATGGCGTAAAAGTAGGAGGTGTAGAAGACTTTATGACTCTCATCAGAGTTTATTATCAAGCTACACTTGCACTTCATTTGGGTATCAGTAATATGAAGTTTTTCCCAGATATGGCTACGTTTAAGCGTACGCTGAATATCCCTACTCAAAATAATAGGGTAGGAATGGGAGAACGTTCTAAATGTAAAAAACTGCTGACAGACCTTTATGGTATCAGTGATAACTTTTATAAAGAAGTGGATGAGTCTATCAAGAAAAACTGCAAAAGCATCAATGATGTGAATGGATTCTTTGTGATGTTCCAAGGATTCAGTCAAGACTTATTGATGGTGGCAGGAAATCTTTTGCAATGGAAATCTCGTATTCCTTCTTTCTTTAAGGGAATGCTTAGAAGTGTTTGCGATAAGGCTGTAACAGATATCTTGAATAAGAAAGATTGGGACGATGAAGGCATCCGTAAAACTTGCTTTGGTATACGTAAGTACCAAAAGAAATTGGGCTATACAGAAAAGTGGGTACAGGAATATGTCTTTACCATCATTTCTTTGGCGAAGAAAGAACCCAAGCCTAAATCTTGATGGCATCTGCAATAGAAAAGCACCCATTGTCTCCCTTTCTGCCCATTAATGCAAAAGTTTTAATGTTGGGGAGTTTCCCACCTGCCCGAAAGCGTTGGAGTATGAATTTCTTCTATCCCAACTGGCAGAATGATATGTGGAGAATTTTTGGATACTTGTTTTATGAAGATAAGGAGCATTTTCTCTCTGTAGCAGAGAAGCGTTTCAAGCAAGATGAGTTAGAGCATTTTCTTATAGAAAAAGGAATTGCTCTCTACGATACAGCTGTAGCTGTAAATAGGCTGAAAGAGAATGCTTCCGATAAGTTCTTGGAAATAATAGAGGTTGCACCATTGAAGAAACTCTTGGTTACACTATCTGCTTGTGAAGTGGTGATAGTTACAGGAGAAAAAGCATTGGAGATTTTTTCTCAGTACTTTGGGATAGAAGAAAAATTGAAGATGGGTGAGTCTTGTATCTTTTCTTTTGAAGGTAGAGAGATGCAACTCTATAGAATGCCTTCTTCCAGTAGGGCTTATCCTTTGTCTGTAGAAAAGAAAGCGCAATACTATAAAGTGCCTTTATCTGTAGTGGGACTTCTTTCTTAAAGTCTATAAAATTCTAAAAGCATAGGGTGTTTCAAATGTAAATGAGACACCCTATGCTTTTATGTTCACAGTGCTCCGACGCTGATGAATGTACTGAGGTAGGATTTATTTCTTTAGGGTTCAAAGGCGTGGGAGATAATAGAAGAGGGTTTGCTTCGTATTCGAAGTAAACCCTCTATTTTTAGCTTTCTATGTTACCTTATAAACAAGGTAATGAGAGCGTCTAGTGGCTTATTTAAGCAGTTCTGCCAACTTGTCGTCTAAGGTTTTTCCTCTGAGATCACGAGCTACGATGATACCATTTTGGTCAATGAGTACTGTAGCAGGAATACTACGCACTGCATATAAACCGGCACCTTCAGAACGCCAACCTTTCAGGTCAGACATTTGTGGCCAAGTCATATTCATTGTAGTAAGTGCTTCTTTCCATGCTTTTTCGTCGTTGTCCAAAGACACACCTACTATTTCTAATCCTTTTTCTTTATACGCTTTATAAACTTCTACTATATGTGGCATATCTGCACGACAAGGACCACACCAGCTTGCCCAAAAATCTACGAGTGTATATTTATTTTTCTTTACGATTTCTGAGAGTGTTACAGGTGTACCTTCCGGACTATTCAGCGTGAAGTCTGTCATTTCCTTTCCTGCTTGCGT
The DNA here is from genome assembly GCA_022764505.1 of Phocaeicola sp. Lineage (GTDB taxonomy): Bacteria > Bacteroidota > Bacteroidia > Bacteroidales > Bacteroidaceae > Phocaeicola. The sequence goes on from JALEQJ010000020.1 coordinate 10,939, forward strand.
CTTGATGGCTGTAGAGATGTAGGCTTTAATTTTTTCTACCTCTTCATCTACATATTTTGCAGGAATTTTATCCATTACAGCTGCGGCTTGATCAATTTCAAGATGCGTAGCTGTGGTTTTGAATAAGAACACGCCTAATAGATTATCCAAATTGGCTTTCATTGTAGTGTAAGCCTTTTCTGTTTTTTGCTCTTCTACAGCGTAGTATTTCTCTATGAGTTCTTCTCTTTGTTCCTTGGTGATAGTTGTATCGTTTGCCGCTATAACGATCTCTCTCATCTTTTCTGTGAAAGGTCTCGTTTCTTCCATAAATTGGCTATAAGCTACATTGCCGGGCGTTCCTGCTATAGTATAGAAATCTCCTTTCTTTTGGAGCAGGATTTCTCCTGCTTCTAACAGAAATGTAGCCAATTGAGGTTTTTTCAAGTCTTTAGCTACTACTCTTAGACCTCCTTGGTCGGTGAGCTCTCCTTGGAACACAAGTTCTTTGTTGGCTACTATGGCAGAATCTGTAGCTATAGCAGTTCTTCCTGCCGGTTTGTAGAGATAAACTTTTTCTCCATCGTAAAGATCAAAGCCTTTGAGTGATATTTTATAGCTGTTTGCTCCTTGAGCAAAACCCATAGTGGCATATAATGCACAAGCTATTATAGTAAATATACGTTTCATAATTTTATGGGAGTAATTTTGCTAATTCTTCTTCTAATGCTTCTCCACGTAAATCACGTGCAACAATTTTTCCTGATTGATCTACGAGGATAGTGCTGGGAATAGAACGGATATTGTAAGTTTCTCCTGCTATAGATTCCCAACCTTTCAAGTCTGAAACTTGTGGCCATGTGAAACCTAATTCTTTTATGCCTGCTACCCAAGCTTCTTTTTCATTATCAAAAGAAACACCGATGATTTCAAATCCTTTTGCATGATAAGTGTTGTATGCCTTTACCAAATGAGGAGCTTCTCCACGACAAGGACCACACCAGCTTGCCCAGAAATCAATGAGTGTGAACTTATTTTTTGCAACCACTTCGGACAATGCCAAAGGAGTACCTTCAGGTGTATTCAGGGTAAGATCTATCATAGACTTTCCTACAGAAAGATTGAGCTGTTTCTCTATATTTTTTTGTAAACGGAGAATACGTGCATCATTTTTGCTTTGTTCCGGAACCTTTTTCAATATCTCTTGCAATTTTTCCGCAGGGTAAGAAAATGCAAGCTGTTCCAGTGTAGATAGACCAAATTCATTGTCAAGGTTCTTTGTGATGATGTTTAATACTGTTTCATTCACAAATTTGTCTTCAGCTTTTTGTAGTTGTTCAGTAATAGCTTTTGATCTTTCTTCCGAGATACCTTCGGAACTCAATTCTTTATACAAAGATTCCAGTTTGCCGGATTCCTCTTTCTGTACATTGATGAATTCTTGGAAAGCATCGTTTGCCTTTGTTCCACTTACTTCAAAGCCGTCTTTATTCAACTTCACATTGATTTTACCACTTTCTATAAAGACTTGTGCCAATAAACCTTGAGGATCATCTGCACTTTTACTGATGAGGCGCACACCTTTCAAGGTATCAATTTTTCCTGCGAACTCAAATGTGCCATTTTTTACAGCGGTAGCCGCCATACGTTGAATATCGCCACCTACTATTTCCAATAAGAAAATACTATCTCCATCTGCGAGATTTTCTCCGGTACCTGTAATGGTATAGCTATTTTTTTGTGTACATCCAGTCATACACATAGCTCCTACAGTAGCCAATAATAATAATTTTTTCATATACAAAATTCTATCTTAAATGAATATAGACAAAAGTAATGGTATTTCTATGACCTACCAAAGTTGTTTCTCTAAAAGTGAACTTTGGGAACACTTATACATAGCTCTCTTCTTATTTCCGAGTATGTACGGAATGTATTCCGAACGTGTATGGAAACTTTTCCGAACAGCATAGGAATAAGAAAAGCTAATACTTCTTATTATGAAAAGAAACTTGTCTGTGATAGGTCTGGCTTGTACTACAGTATAATATCTGAAAATGCTACCTTCTGTTTATTGGAGTTACCAAAGGAGCTATAGAAAAAATATGAGTTTATAATAATGTACCCAATTCTAAAGAACATACAGCTATAGGCAAGAGTATTGAATAAGTATCAAACAAATAAAAATCTACTAAAAAACGAATTGCGAATACATCTTTGCTATATATTTGTCTTGAAGCATAAAAAGAATTAGAAGAATGGCAACTCAATGGATATTATTTGGTGCAATAGCACTTATCAGTTGGTTAGTACAAAATAGGCTCAGAAGTAAATTTGAGCAATACTCACGTGTGGCTATCAGCAATGGTATGACCGGACGTGAAGTAGCAGAAAAAATGCTACGTGATAATGGTATATATGATGTGCAGGTAGTCAGTACGTCCGGTATGCTTACAGATCACTATAACCCTATGAATAAGACGGTGAATTTGAGCGAGGGTGTGTATGGTTCGCAAAGTGTAGCAGCTGCAGCTGTGGCAGCCCATGAATGTGGGCACGCTATACAGCACGCTCGTGCGTATGCTCCTTTACAACTGCGTTCCAAGTTAGTTCCTATAGTCTCTTTCTCTTCGGGTATAGTACAATGGGTCTTATTAGGAGGAATCCTTCTTTTGAAGGTTTTTCCTTACCTGTTACTGGCTGGAATTATTATGTTTGCTTTGACAACCCTCTTTAGTTTCATCACTTTACCCGTGGAAATAGATGCCAGTAGACGTGCGCTGGTATGGCTGAATGGAGCCGGAATTACCTCTACTCGTAATCATGAAATGGCGAAAGATGCTCTTACTTCTGCGGCATATACGTATGTTGTTGCGGCTTTAGGTTCTTTGGCTACTTTGGTGTATTATGTGATGATCTTCTTGGGAGGCAGAAGAGATTAAATAGAGCTTTTATTTGATTTGCAACAAGTAGATGGCAAGATGGCTTTTTCGTACATGGAATTGGGTAAGGAGATTTCCTTATCGGAAAGGTTATGGTGTACATTCCCCTACAGACTTCTTTTTTATTACCTCTGTTATCTATGAACAAAAAGCCTACTATGCTTATCAAACCTTGAAAGGCAGACAGTACGA
>JALEQJ010000070.1 GCA_022764505.1 Phocaeicola sp.
GATTGGTATCGTCGTTTCGGTGCATTCCAACTGAATGTAATGGTAGAAGGCTTCTATACTACACTGAAAGATGCTTTCGGAGACGATCCCGCACGTGAACGCACTTCGGAAGGCGTTACCTATAAGGTACGTACCAATTTAGATGGAGCAAAAGTCTTTGGTACCAATATAGAAGCTAAGTTGGCTTGGAGAAACAACTATCAATTACAAGCAGGCGTTACGTTGCAACGCAGCTTATGGAACAATGCCCATCAATGGAATGACGAAGACAGCTACAGTACCCGCAGAATGTACCGTACACCCAATGCGTACGCTTATTGGGTAGCTTCTGCACAACTCAATAAACGTCTGAATCTTTCTATTTCCGGAAATTATACAGGTTCTATGCTGGTGGGACATGAGATCCCTACAGCAGAAGACGGAACTTTGGCAGAATTTGGCAATGGCACTGCAGCTACAGTACATACAGAACGCCTGCTACATGGCAAAGGACAAACAGCTACAACTTATGGAGCACGTACTTTCCGCACACCTACTTTTATGGAAATAGGCATAAAGGCAACTTACGATTTGCCTCTCTACCAGTACTACACTCTACAGCTGTATGCAGGTGTACAAAACCTTTTCAATGCTTACCAGCGTGATTTTGACCGTGGTCCGCAGAGAGACTCTGCTTATATCTATGGTCCTATGTCTCCACGCTCTTACACCATAGGCTGTAAAATCAGCTTCTGATTTTATTATAGTCATAAAAGAAACGGAGCTGTCTCATATACGAGACAGCTCCGTTTTTTATGGATAGCTATAGAAATTATAGCGATTTCAACGGATTCTGTTTGTATAGCTATACTTTTACCTTGCTTCTCTTAGCACAACCCACGTTAGAGGGGTTGTTTGTAGTTTGGAATCTGATAAGACAGGGTTCTACGTTTCACTCCGAACACCTGCTCTAACAATAGCAAATCCCCGATGGGGATTCCCTACTCAAACGCAACATAATAATATAGGTGGTTATATATCCGTAAAACAATCCCATGTCTGAATAGTATCCCCGTTCCAACCAACGCTGTAAACGTTCTGCTATTGAGGCAAGACTTTCATTCATACCTACTTCTCCAAATATGAATTTTATTTCATCTACATAAATATCAACGCCATCGGCGTTGTGCCTTTGTTAGGGCAGGGTTAGGAGCATTGCAGATAACCCTGTCTATATGTATCTCACCATCATCAACCCTGTAGGGGTTGTGCTAAGACTAAGGAAGCAGAGGATTTACAATAATCTTACATGGAATAAGAAACAAAGAGAAAAAGAGAAGCGATATGAGTCAAACACCCATTCCGTTCTTTGTTACACATATAAAGGTTCATCTATTTTATATCTTATTTATCAAGCCTAAAAAAGAGTTGTATCGTTAGAAAACTTTTATCTCTTTCTGTTGTTTAAGTTTGAGGATTCAAGCACTTTCAATAGAGATGTTTTTTATAAAACTCTCTTCTCATAGATGCTGTAGTAGTGAAACAAATAGCTGTGCTACAATCTTAATTTTTATTACAAAAAGAGAGGTATTTATGTTAGAAAACATAAGTAAAAAAGATGCGTTTGCCACATAAAGGCGTTTGCATCATTTGCCACTTATAAAATCAGGCGATTTAAGATGCGAAAAAGACAATAAAAAACGCTTGAATAAAAAATTGAAATAGAGAATCTATAAAAAGTGTTTTTATAAAAATCCTGTATAATACCATTACTTTTTTGCGAGTGAGAAAAGAAAACTTGTGCTTTTTCATCTTGTGCAACATAGAGGAATATATACTTTACAACGAGAAAATCTGCGCCACAAGCCTTATATATAATATAGGAGTGAAAAGCGTAAAGTAGATTTATCCTTCAGACAATACGTACAAAAAAGCGAAAAACGCAAAACATAGAAAGCCCGCATTGAGGGAAAAATGAAGGAAAAGCAAGGTTTATGCGCAAAAAAAAGCAAAAAAACTTTGGAGAGATTAAATTGTAGCTATCTTTGCGATGGTATATAGCAGTAATATGCCGACAATACAAATACACCATTTAATTAAAGTAGTATTCACCTTTTACCATTTACAACGAGAAAAAATAGGACTAAACAGTTGCAAGACAGGAGCCAAGGGCTTTAACTTGCTAAAAAAGAGAACAAAAAAACAATGTATAATCTGTATTATCGGAAGTTCCATACTTCTGTGATACATAAAACAAATGTGAGAATAAAGAAAAACTGATGTGAGAAACTCTCACACAGCCTAAATCAATTAAAAGTTTAACTAATAGAATCTCTTATGAAAAAGAAGCTAATGTTAATGCTCACTTTTTTCTTTATCGGAATAAGTGTAGCACTTGCTCAAACTCAAAAGGTTACCGGTCAAGTAATCTCAGAGGAAGATGGTGAGCCGATTATTGGAGCTTCTGTCTATGTAAAGGGGAATACCACCATCGGTACTATTACAGATGTAGACGGTAACTTTACATTGACCGGAATCCCTGCATCGGCAAAATTCTTAGTTATATCTTATGTAGGTTTCACTGCACAAGAAGTAGCTATCAAACCTATAATTAAAGTGTCTATGAAATCTGATGCTCAGATCATAGACAATGTCGTTGTCATTGCCTTCGGTACAGCAAAGAAAAGCTCTTTGAGCGGATCTGTAGCCCAAGTAGGCTCTAAGGAAATCTCACAACGCCAAGTATCCAACGTTACACAAGCCCTCGTAGGTAAAACTCCGGGTATCACAGTGAGCAGTTCAAATAACCAGCCGGGTACTACAGCAGCTGTAAGTATCCGTGGTATCGGTTCGTTCTCTGCCAAAACCACTCCTCTTTACGTAGTAGACGGTGTTCCTTACGATGGTGATATTTCTGCTATCAATACACAGGATATAGAATCCATGTCTGTATTGAAAGATGCTGCTTCTGCTGCTCTTTATGGTGCACGTGGTGCCAATGGTGTGATCATGATCACTACCAAGAGTGGCGATAGAAACGCTTCTCGCATGAACGTTACTGTAGATGCTCGTTACGGTTTCAACCAACGCGGTATTCCAAACTACGAAACTATCACAGATCCAAAAGTATATGCAGCGAAGTATTTTGAAAGTATGTACAACTATGCTCGTGGTAAAAAAGATGCTACAGACGAAAGTGCTTTTGCAGAAGCCAACAAAATGTTCTTTGCAACAGACGGTAAAACTTCCAACTTGGCTTATCCTATCTTTACCATTCCTACAGGTGTAGAACCTTTTGTACGTCAGTCTAACGGTTCTTTCCGTATGGCAGATGGCGTTACTGTGGGTGCTCTTTATGAAAACGATGGTAAGAGCTATTGGTTGCAACCGGACGACTGGGCAAAAGAAGTTTTCAGCAACAATCCACGTCAAGAATATAACCTTTCTGTTTCCGGAAGTAATGACAAAGCAAACTACTATATGTCTGCCGGTTACTTGAACGATAAAGGTTATGTAACAGGATCGGGTTTTGAACGTTTTACTACTCGTTTACGTGTAGATTTCCGTCCTTTGAAATGGTTGAACTTAGGTGCAAACATAGGTTACACTCACTACAAGAATACCGCTCTTAATAATGATGAATTAACCAATTCAGGTAGCTCTGCCAATATCTTTGCAATCACAGACCAGATAGCACCTTACTATCCGATCTACGTGCGTGATAAAGATGGAAACATCATGAAAGACAGCTTCGGCAACACTGTTTATGACTTTGGTACAAAAGAATATTCAGGCTTGACTCGTCCTTTCATGTCTATCTCTAACCCTAAAGCGAAATACGAATTGGATGTTCGCCATCTTATAGCAGACATCGTAGCTGCCAAAGGTTATGTAGACTTCAACATCATAGACGGGCTGAAAGTTACCTTGAATGCAGGTTATGACGTAGACAATACGTACTTTACAAACAAGAGCAATCCTTTCTACGGACAATATGCCAATAGAGGAAATATACATAAGGAATTTGAAAGATTCCAAGCTATCAACTTGCAACAGTTGGCTACTTACAATACCTCTTTTGGAGATCATAACTTCAACATTCTTTTAGGTCACGAATACTACAAGCGTACTACAGAAAATCTTTGGGGTTCTAAAGAAATGATGTATGACCCTTACAATGAAGAATTGAGCGGTGCCATATTGAAACCCAATACAAGTTCAAGTATCGCTCGTTATGCTACAGAAGGTTATTTGGGACGTGTGATGTACGACTACAAGAATAGATATTTCTTCTCTGCTTCTTATCGTCGCGATGCTTCTTCTCGTTTCCATAAAGATCACCGTTGGGGTAACTTCTGGTCTGTAGGCGGTGCATGGTTGGTTCACCAAGAAGATTTCTTCCGTCCGCTGACCGGCACTATCAACAACCTCAAAGTGAAGTTGAGCTATGGTGTACAAGGTAATGATAACCTTAATAGTAGCTTCTACTATATGGACTTGTTTTCCCTCCGCAATGCAAACGACTTGCTGTCCATAGCCTTTGCTCAGAAAGGAAACAAGAACCTGACTTGGGAAACTTCCAAGAACCTCAACTTCGGTTTTGAAATCGGTTTGTTCAAGGATCGCCTTACTGCAGAAGTAGACCTCTATACTCGTGAAGTAACAGACATGCTCTTCTTCCGTACCGTTTCTCGTACAGCCGGTTATGGCGGTTACTATGACAACTTGGGTTCTATGAGAAATACCGGTATAGACTTTACTATCTCTGGTGTACTCTTGAAGAAGAAAGACTTGGAATGGACTGCTTCTATCAATGGTGGTTATTTCAAGAATAAACTGACCAAACTTCCGGCTGAATGGAATGCAGTAGAAGGTGGCTATCGTGATGGAAACGCTATCTATAGAGAAGGAGGATCAATCTACGACAGAACTATCCCTGTTTATCTTGGCGTGAACGAAGAAGGTCAAGCTCTTTACCAAGCGCACAAGAAAGATGCCAATAACAAATACACAGATGAGCTTTATGCTACCACAGACTATCCGGAAGCAAACAAAGCAGAAAACCGTATCATCATCACAAACCGCAGACCAATGTGGCAAGGTGGTTTCTCTACTGCTGTAAACTTCAAAGGTTTTGACTTAAGCATGGGCTTCTCTTATGCTTTGGGCGGAAAAACCTACGATAGTATGTATGCAGCACACATGCATGGCGGTAACAGTGATAACTTTGGTAGAACTTGGCACAAGGATATCTTGAATTCTTGGACACCTGCCAACACCAATACAGATATACCAAAGCTAAACTTGGGTGGTAAGTACTTCAACTCTTATTCTACTCGTTTCTTGATTTCACGTAGCTATTTGGCATTGAACAACATCACCTTCGGTTATACTTTCGATGCGAAAACTTTGGCACCTATCGGTATCAATACCGCACGTGTATATGTAGCTGCAGACAACGTTGCACTTTGGTCAGCACGCAAAGGTTTTGACCCTCGTTTTGGTGAAGCTATCGGTTACAAGGCTATCCGTACCATCTCTTTGGGTGTGAAGTTAGGCTTCTAATTTATCTAATAACGAATAAAGTATATAGATATGAAAATGAAACATTTATATATAGGCTTGACAGCGGTATCCATGCTTAGCGTGGGCTGTCAAGACCAATTTGAAAACATCAAGCCTTCCGGTTCTTCACTCAGTCTTGAGCAAGTACAAAATGGGGCTAAACTTTCTGCAGAGAGAGCAGAAGCAGGTATTCCCGGTCTCTTCAATCAGCTGAATGCCAGAGAAGGTATCTACGCCATACAAGGAGACTTCGGGTATCCCAGCTTTGCTTGTCGCTTGGAACACTTGGGAGACAATGTCGTTACTACCACTCAAGGTTACAACTGGTTTCATAGTGAACTAAAGCATGAACAAAATAACTTGAAAGGTGCCATTGCCACTGTTTGGGCATGGAATGCTTCTTATAAAAACATCAAGTTGGCAAACGACATTATCCTTGTAAACCGCGACTTGAGAGAAGATGCTACAGCACGTCCGGTTTTGGGAACAGCAAAAGCTATGCGTGCATGGGATTATTTCCTCTTGGCACAGCTTTTCGGTAAGACCTACAAAGGAAATGAACAGGCACTGACTGTACCAATCATCAAGGAAGATACAGACCCAAAAGTATTGGAAGACAATCCTCGTCTTACCAACGAAGAAATCTACAAATTTATCTTGGCAGATTTGGACGATGCCGTAGAACTGATGAAGGGCTACACTCCTTCTGCTAAGAACTTCCTCTCGGAAGCTGTAGTATACGGTATCCGCTCTCGTGTACACATGGTGATGAACAACTGGAAACAAGCTGCTGCAGACGCTAAGAAAGCCATAGATCTCTTTGCAGAAAAAGGAGGGGCTCCTTACAGCATAGCAGACTGTTCTATTCCGAACTTTGACGATGTACAGACTTCTAAGAATGCCATGTGGGGGGTTATCATTGGAACAGAAGATCCTGTTACCAAATCCGGGATAGCCAACTATACTTCCATGTTTACTTCTCTCTGCTTCGGCTCCGGAGGGTATACTACTATGGTAGATACATGGAAGAGATTGAACCGTCGTGTATGGGATCAAATCCCTACTACAGACGTTCGTCGTGACTGGTTTGTACATGAAAAAGCTATGTACGGATACACTTCTCCTATCTTGAAGAAAGCTTATGGTGATCAAATGACCATGGAGAGTGCGAAGAAAAATAACATTACCGATGTGGCTTTCCTTTCTTACAAGATGGCAGACTACCCTCTCACTGTAGTGAAATTTGCTCCTACCAATAAGAGCCTTACAGAAGCAGAAAACTCTGTAGACTTTATGCTCATGCGTGTAGAAGAAATGTACTACAACTATGCAGAAGCTACAGCCATGGGAGGAGATATAGCCGGTGGTGCAAAAATTCTTACAGATTTTGTAAAAACTTATCGTAATCCCGGTTTCAATAAGACTTTTGCAGATGCAAAAGCTTTGCAAGACGAAATCTACTTCCAAAAACGCGTGGAATTCTTCGGCGAAGGTATCAGCTGGTTTGATATGTTGCGTATGAAGAAAGGATTGGATCGTGTAGACGTAGCGAAGAAAGACGATGGTGGTTATCCTGAGTTAACTCGCTTCAATATCCCTGCAGGTGCTATCAACTTCACATGGCAGCTACCGGAATCCGAAGAGCAAGCAAACAAAGCTGTAACTAAGAATAACAACCCTGCTATAACAGGCACACCAAAAGACATGTTCTAAGAAGATTCTCTTTACAATAAGAAAGCTCCTTGCACACTGTTGAGCAAGGAGCTTTTGTTTTATGGAAGAAAGTAGGAACTTCTTGCTACAAACTATGACCAAAGCTGAAGTTGCAGATAAAGCAGGAACAGAAAAAAAGACACAACTCCAAGATTTTAAGCAGTATTTTTCTTCAATTAAAATATAAGCAGTACTTTTGCCGAGCAAAATGACCATTACACCCTCATTTGGCGTTACCACCAAGAGAAGAAATAGAAATAATAAAAATAAAACCGTTATGAAAAAAGGACTCCATCCGGAAAACTATCGTGAAGTTGTTTTCAAAGACATGTCAAATGGCGACATGTTCCTTTCTCGTTCTACTTGTAATACAAAAGATACTGTAGAGTTTGAAGGTAAAACATATCCTTGTGTAAAATTGGAAATCTCCAGCACATCTCACCCTTTCTACACAGGTAAGTCTAAACTTGTGGACACAGCAGGACGTGTAGACAAGTTCATGAACCGCTACGGAAACCGCGTAAAGAAATAAGAAACCTCTCAAAAGTTTCAGACATCGTAGGGGAAAGCCGATATAGCTTTCCCCTACGATGTTTTTGCTTCTATCATAATACCTATAGTAACGCTTTACACACTATATAGGTAGAATTATCCATTTCGTTTCTAACCCTTACCCTGTCGAAATATCAACGCCATCGGTGTTGTGCTTTCGGTAGGGCAGGGTTAGGAGCATTGCGACGAACCCTGTCTATATGGGGTGTTCTCCACATCAACCCTGTAGGGGTTGTGCTAAGACTAAAGAAGCGGGGATTAGCAAGAATATCATTTATGCTCACTTCTCTGAAAAAAATATAATCTCTCAATTTTTATAAGCACAATACCTATGGCATTGTTTTAATGCGTATACATAGGCAGGGTTCTACGTTTCACTCCGAACACCTGCCCTAACAACGGCAAATCCCCGATAGGGATTCCCTACTCAAACGCAGCATAATAATATAGGAAATAATCTCATATCTGAATAGTATTCCCGTTCCAATCAACACTGTAAGCGTTCTGCTATTGAGGCAAGACTTCCATTCATATTTACTTCTCCAAATATGAATTTTATTTCATCTACCGAAATAT
>JALEQJ010000021.1 GCA_022764505.1 Phocaeicola sp.
TCTTATGGATTCTTCGGCTATCTCTGCCATTATCCACGTGCTACTCACGCAGCCGGCACATTGCGTCAAATTCACGATTGGGATTCCGGTAAGTACCTCGGCAATATAGCAGAAGCTCCACAAACTTACAATGTAATAGGAAATATCAACGAGTTTCAAGTAACCATAGCAGAAACTACTTTTGGGGGTAGACCGGAACTGCACGACAGTACCGGAGTTATGGACTATGGCAGCCTCATCTACGTAGCTCTCCAGCGTTCACGCACTGCCAGAGAAGCTATCCAAGTAATGACCAGCCTCGTAAAAGAATACGGATACTACAGCAGTGGAGAATCTTTCTCTATAGCAGACCCCAATGAAATTTGGATCATGGAAATGATAGGAAAAGGACCACATAACAAAGGTGCTGTATGGGTAGCCATTCGCATTCCGGACGATTGCATCGCAGCACACGCAAATCAAAGCCGTATCCACCAGTTCCCATTAAACGACAAGGAAAACTGCCTCTACTCTCCAGATGTTATCTCTTTCGCTAAAGAAAAAGGATATTTCAAAGGGAAAGATAAAGATTTCAGTTTCTCCAAAGCCTATAGCCCGGCAGACTTCGGTGCATTACGTTTTTGCGAAGGACGTGTATGGAGCTTCTTTAATATGATGCAGAAAGGATTTGGAGAAAAACATCTCCCTTATATAAAAGGAGAAACTACAACCCCTATGCCCCTCTATATCCATGCAGATAAAAAAATATCTGCCAGAGATCTCCAACACGCTATGCGTGATCACTACGAAGGTACAGCCTTGGACTTCACAAACGATGCCAGTGCAGGAAAGTTCAAATCCCCTTATCGCCTTTCTCCACTCACTTTCAAGGTAAACGGTGTAGAATACTTCAATGAACGCCCTATCTCTACACAACAATCTGCATTCTCTTTCGTATCGCAAATGCGCGCTTCTTTGCCTAATGCCATAGGAGGTGTACTTTGGTTCGGACTGGACGATGCTAATATGACTGTATTTACACCCGTATATTGCCAAACAGACAGAGTACCTCACGCTTATGCAGAAGATAATGGAGACTGCGTAACATTCTCTTGGACTTCCGGTTTCTGGATTTATAACTGGGTAGCAGACATCATTCGTCCACGCTATAGCCAAATGATAGGCGACTTCCGTGCGGTGCAGAACGAACTCGAAGATAAATTTGCAAGCCAACAAGCAAGCATAGAAAAGGTGGCACTTGAACTATACAATGAATCTCCGGAAAAAGCCGGTCAATTCCTCACAGATTATACTTGCCAAACAGCAGATGCAACCATTGCACGATGGAAAGAGTTGGGAGAATTCCTCATTGTACGTTATAATGACGGTGCCGTAAAGAAGATGAAAGACGGTCGCCTCATGCGTCCTACCACAGGTCATACCGCCCCACTTACCCGTCCGGGTTACGACAAAGAATACCTGGAGCAAATGGTAAAACAAACAGGAGATCGTTATAAAGTAACAAAAATCAAAGAATAAATACTTTTAGCCCCATAAAGATAACGGCAAAGTGTAGGTATTTCCTAACTTTGCCGTTATTCATATAATAAAAACCATGAATTATGGAAAATAAAGAACTGATAGCTCAATGCGCAGAGAAAGCACAATCATGGCTTACCCCTGCCTATGATACCGCCACACAAGAGGCTGTAAAAAATATGCTTGAACAAACAGACAAAACTCCACTGATAGAAGCTTTCTACAAGGACCTTGAATTTGGTACAGGAGGACTTCGTGGCATTATGGGAGTTGGGTCTAACAGAATGAACAAATACACGGTAGGTGCAGCCACACAAGGATTGGCAAACTACATCAACAAGTGTTTCTCTCACCTCTCCCAGCCTGCTGTAGTAGTAGGATACGACTGTAGAAACAACAGTAAAGAATTTGCTCAAATTACTGCCGATGTCTTTTCTGCCAATGGTATCAAGGTATACCTATTTGAGGATATGAGACCAACCCCTGAAATTTCATTCGCCATTCGCCACTTCGGTTGCCAAAGCGGCGTGATGGTTACAGCCTCTCATAATCCCAAAGAATACAATGGCTACAAAGCCTATTGGGAAGACGGAGCGCAAGTTCTCTCACCACACGATACAGCCATCATAGACGAGGTAAACAAGATTCAGTCTGCGGCAGAAATAAAACAAGAAGGAAATCCCGCCTTGATACAAATGATAGGGAAGGAAGTAGACGAAATCTACCTGAACAAGGTTAAAACTCTCTCTATAGATCCTGCTGTGATAGAACGTCAAAAAGATCTGAAGATAGTATACACTCCTATTCACGGAACCGGTATGATGCTCATACCACAGTCGCTGAAACTTTGGGGCTTCCAGAACGTACATTGCGTACCGGAACAAATGGAACGTAGTGGGGACTTCCCTACAGTGATCTCTCCAAACCCAGAAAATGGGGAAGCACTCACCCTCGCTATTCAATTAGCAAAGGAAATAGATGCAGACATCGTGATGGCTTCGGATCCGGACGCAGACCGTATAGGTATGGCTTGCAAGGATAATAAAGGCGAGTGGGTACTCATCAATGGTAACCAAACCTGTTTAATCTACCTTTACTATATCATCAAAAATCGTATTGCGATGGGCAAGATGAAAGGAGATGAGTTTATAGTAAAAACCATCGTTACCACAGAACTTATCAAAGCTGTAGCAGACAAATATGGAGTGGAAATGATGGACTGCTACACCGGTTTCAAGTGGATAGCCAAAGAAATAAGAGACCATGAAGGTAAAAAACAATACATCGGAGGTGGGGAAGAAAGCTATGGCTTCATGGCGCAAGACTTCGTAAGAGACAAAGACTCTGTTTCCGCTTGCTCTCTCTTGGCAGAAATTTGTGCATGGGCAAAAGATCAAGGCAAGACCCTCTTTGATATACTGATGGACATCTATGTAGAAGTGGGCTTCTCTTTAGAAACCAGCGTAAACGTAGTAAAACCGGGAAAGAGTGGTGCAGACGAAATTAAAGCCATGATGGAAAACTATCGCCAGCACCCACCACGTACATTGGGAGGCTCTCCTGTAATACTCACCAAGGACTACAAGAGTCTCACAGCCACTACTGCAGAGGGAAATACCACCCCACTCCATATGCCGGCTACCAGCAATGTACTCCAATTCTTTACAGCAGACGGCTCTAAGGTTAGCGTTCGCCCATCTGGAACAGAACCCAAAATTAAATTCTACATGGAAATCAAGGGTGAAATGAAATGTCCTAATTGCTACGTAGGAGCGCACAAGACCGCACAAGAAAAAGCAGAACAAGTGAAGAAGGACTTGGGTATCTAAAACAGATAGAGAGTAGTATCTACTCCTTAATTATAAATCAAAAAGAGACAAGCAGTGAGAAATTTCTCTTGCTTGTCTCTTTTATTATATCACTATTTTAGCCTAACCTTTATAAGAGTATTGTCTGATAAGCAATTAAAATACAATAGTATGGACACAAATTTATATTTCAAAAGTAGAGAAAAAGACTTCATCGGTAGCAGCAACATTAGCAGTAAAATAAATAGGAACTTCCGGAGCATCTTGAGTAAATGTAGCACCTTCTATGATAAAATTGCGAAATTCATGAAAACCATCTACAATTTTGGCTACATCTTTTGATTTCCCATCAGAAATAAAGAGTTTAACCTGTGCATTTTCCAAAACTTTTAGGCTTTCGGAATCCAAAGTTGCAGTAGTACCTTTCCCTCTCAATTTCAGAGTTGCTTTGAAAGCCTTTTTTAGTTCTTCGTAACTATAATCGCTTTCTATCATAACAATACCCAACCTACCATAAGAAATAGAGTTTACATAAACAGGAGAGGTCGCTTTATATTTCTCAAAATCTGCTTGATTTGCGAATATAGTAGGCGTGTCCGGATAATCCATCGCTACAGAAAAGTTCTTTTGAATTATCCTTGCCATAAGTCCAGATTTATGTTTTATGCGTTGATTTTCTATAGAAAATAGATCTGTTATATTCACATTGGCTCCAAATGCTAATTTCAGCTCATTATAATACTCAAACCGCTTATAATCATATTCAAAAGAGACAGATTGATTTCCAGAGAATTCAGGAGATGCTACCGCTTTTCTTATAGAATGTTGCATTGTCTTCTGAGAAGGTTTCACGATGGTATCACAAAAGAAAGATGGGAGATAATACGAAACAATAATAGGTTCCACATGCGCTTTAATAGGGCGAAGTGTAAGGTCATTAATACTATTACCTTCATAAATTGCCCCTACATATATATTAGGCGAAGTAACAACGAACTCTGAAGATTTATTACCCCCTCTTCTTAAAAGAAAATCCCAAGAGGTACGAAAAGACTCTTCCCACCTATAAGGGTTACGTTCTACACTGTCTTCATTCTTCGTATCTTCTTTGGAGTTATCTTCTGGAATAGGGGGATCTATATTCGGAATAATAGAATGTTGTTTTGAGCAACTGGCACTGACCATAACTAACAATAAGAGCCACAAACAAGACTGTTTTTTCATAATAACGCCATTTACTAAATGAGATTAAGACTTAGAAACATCGTAAGACATATGATTTTACGCATATCATTCTTACAACAAAAGTAAAGAGCTTTAAAACTCAAAACAAGCATAATTAGATTATATTAAACATTTTAACCACAAAAATCACCGCCACAAGTACAGTTTAACACAGCACCTTTCAATAAATTTACAAACAAAAAAATATAGGATACTCGCTTCTATCTGATTCTCAAAAAGATGAATCGTTAAACAAAATAGGCATTATATCCACATAGCACCATATCTATAGAAAAGTAGCTATCTTTGCCGAAGATTAGAAAGTTTATATCCCTATGATAAGAGGAAAAAAACGCTGGACGCTACCCAAAGGTATGCCTCCTACAGAAATGGATAAAAAGATACTTTGGCACCAAGAAAAAGGTCATTTAGTGCCAACTCGCTCCCTCATAAAAACACCCGAACAAATAGAAGGTATTCGTGAAAGCGGAAGAATCAATACTGCCATACTGGACTTAGTAGCCCAAGAAATAAAAGCAGGAATGAGTACCGAGGCTATCAATAAGCTCGTACATGAATACACACTTGCTCAAGGAGCTATCCCAGCCCCTCTGAATTACGAAGGTTTCCCAAAAAGTGTTTGTACCTCCATCAATGAGGTTGTTTGCCATGGTATTCCTTCCGAAGAAGAAATTCTGGAAGAGGGAGATATTATCAATGTAGATGTAACTACTATTTACAAAGGCTATTATGCAGATGCTTCTCGTATGTTCATCATAGGAGAAACGACACCCAAGAAAAAACGTCTCGTAGAAGTAGCGCGCGAATGCTTGCAAATAGGAATGGAAGCTGCCCGCCCCTATGGTTTCGTAGGAGATATAGGACACGCCATAGAACAGCACGCTAAGAAATCCGGCTTTTCTGTAGTGAAAGATCTCTGCGGACACGGCGTAGGCAATGAATTTCACGAAGAACCGGAAGTACTGCACTATGGCAAAAAAGGAACAGGAATGCTACTTGTGCCGGGTATGGTATTTACTATAGAACCTATGATAAATATGGGGACTTACAAGGTTTTCATAGACGAAGAAGATGGTTGGACAGTGGTAACAGAAGATGAACTACCCTCCGCGCAATGGGAACACACCTTTCTCATGACAGAAGAAGGATTGGAAATACTTACTTATTGAAAGAATGAAAAAAGATATTATTATATTGGGAATTGAATCCTCCTGCGACGACACTTCTGCCGCCGTACTCCGCAATGGCGTACTTCTCTCCAATGTTACAGCAGGACAAGCCGTACACGAAGCCTATGGAGGCGTAGTTCCTGAATTGGCTTCCCGTGCACACCAACAGAACATTGTCCCGGTAGTAGATACCGCACTGAAAAGAGCAGGAGTAAGCAGAGAAGAGCTCAGTGCTGTAGCATTTACACGTGGTCCCGGCTTGATGGGTTCCCTCCTTGTGGGTGTTTCTTTTGCCAAAGGATTTGCCAGAGCCTTAAATATACCACTCATAGATGTGAATCACTTGAGCGCACACGTATTGGCACACTTCATACAAGAGCCTGCAGAAGAAATTCCCGTACCTAAATACCCCTATCTTTGCTTACTTGTATCGGGTGGAAACTCACAAATCATTCGTGTCAATAGCTACAAAGACATGGAAATTTTGGGACAAACCATAGACGATGCTGCAGGAGAAGCCATAGACAAATGTTCCAAAGTGATGGGTTTAGGCTATCCCGGAGGTCCTATCATAGACAGATTAGCAAGACAAGGAAATCCTACAGCCTATAGCTTTGCTAAGCCACAAATAAGTGGGTACGATTATAGTTTCAGCGGACTAAAGACCTCTTTTCTTTACTCCTTGCGTCAATGGATAGCAGAAAACCCTCACTTCATAGAA
This sequence comes from Phocaeicola sp., assembly GCA_022764505.1. Classification (GTDB taxonomy): domain Bacteria; phylum Bacteroidota; class Bacteroidia; order Bacteroidales; family Bacteroidaceae; genus Phocaeicola. The sequence goes on from JALEQJ010000021.1 coordinate 6,462, forward strand.
GAAAATAAAGAAGACTTAGCTGCATCATTGGAGAAAACTGTAGTGGATATTCTTATGCACAAATTGGAAAAAGCCGTAAAAGATACCGGTATCACAGAAGTAGCTGTAGCAGGCGGGGTATCTGCCAATACCGGTTTACGCAATGCTTTCAAAGAATATGCTGCACGCCACGGCTGGAACATCTATATCCCCAAATTTGGATATACCACAGACAATGCAGCTATGATTGCCATAACAGGACATTTTAAATATTTAGATGGAGATTTCTGTAATATAGACCTCCCCGCCTATTCCAGAGTAACTCTTTCATAACTCCTTATATATATAAAGATATGACAGTAGAACAAAAAACACTGAGTCGTTCTATCAGCGACTTTTTTTGGAAAGAAGAATTGACCCTTGCTACCGCAGAAAGTTGCACAGCAGGAAATGTAGCCGCCGCCATTACCGCCATTCCCGGCAGTTCCAAGTTTTACAAAGGAGGCGTAGTAGCTTATGCCAATGAAACCAAGGAAAACCTCCTTCACGTTTCTCACGACACCTTAGTAGCGCATGGAGCAGTAAGTGAAGAAACCATCACAGAAATGATACATGGCGCACTTCAAACTTTCGGCACAGACTATGCCGTGGCTACATCGGGTATCTCGGGACCTGCCGGAGGTACACCGGACAAACCCGTAGGCACTATTTGGATAGCAGCCGGCAACAAAGATAAAATCCTTACCCAACTACTCTCCGGAGACGAAGGAAGAGAAATCAATATCCAAAATGCTACAGTAAAAGCCCTCCAACTATTGCTTAAATTCCGCTCTGTAGAAGAAAAATAGATGCAGAAAAACAATAAGTTGCAGAAAACTTTGTGTGTATAAGAGAAAATTATTTACTTTGCACTCCGTTTGAAGAGTAAAAGAAAGAAACAATAAAACATAGATAGAAATGTCAAAAAGATGTCAAATTACCGGTAAGCAAGCTATGGTAGGCAACAACGTTTCTCACTCAAAAAGAAGAACAAAGCGTACTTTTGATGTGAATTTGTTTACCAAGAAGTTCTATTACGTAGAACAAGATTGCTGGATTAGCCTAAAGCTTAGTGCTAACGGATTAAGAGTGATAAACAAAAAAGGGCTTGATGCTGCGCTGACAGAAGCGGTGGATAAGGGCTATTGTGATTGGAAGAGTATCAAAGTAATCGGTTGATTAAAAGGAGAAACAGACGATGGCTAAGAAAGCAAAAGGAAACAGAGTGCAAGTAATTTTGGAATGCACCGAAATGAAAGAAAGTGGTCTGCCTGGAACTTCACGTTATATTACAACGAAGAACAGAAAGAATACCACAGAAAGATTGGAACTTAAAAAGTACAATCCTATTTTGAAAAGAGTAACAGTACACAAAGAAATTAAATAATAAAACACCATGGCAAAGAAAACAGTCGCAACCCTGCAGACAGGTAACAAAGAAGGACGTTCTTATACTAAGGTGATCAAAATGGTGAAGTCTCCAAAAACTGGTGCTTACATCTTTGATGAACAAATGGTACCGAACGAAAAGGTACAAGACTTCTTTAAGAAATAAAACAGCATAGTGCTGTAAAGCTCCATAGGGGTGTATCAAAACAATAATTTTGATACACCCCTACTGCTGTTTGGTATACACCACAGGCTTATAACAATAGAAAAATCGGCAAACCCAAGCAAGTAAAGAGCAACATTGCTTCCCCTATGTCATCTACAGTAGCTTTCACTCTACCATTGCCCTTTCTTTCACACAAGATAGTAGAATTATGAAGCAGGATATTCTTATAGTGCTTTTGCGTATCTAAGTAGTTAGACGTATCTTTGTCTTTATATTCACACAAAACAAGCGAAACATGGGATTTTTCAGTTTCTTCTCAAAAGAGAAAAAAGAGACCTTGGACAAAGGTCTTTCCAAAACCAAAGAATCATTTTTCGGTAAGATAGCACGTGCCATCGTAGGAAAAAAACAAGTAGACGATGATGTTTTAGATAACTTGGAAGAAATCCTTGTTACCTCCGATGTGGGTGTAGATACTACATTGAAAATTATTCAGCGTATAGAGGAACGTGTGAAAAGAGATAAGTATGTGAATACAGATGAGCTAAACAGTATTCTAAGAGAAGAGATAGGCGCACTACTCACAGAAAACAACTCTGGAGAAATAGCTGATTTTAGTTTAGAACATCAAGACAAAAAGCCCTATGTCATTATGGTAGTAGGGGTCAATGGTGTAGGAAAAACCACTACGATAGGGAAGTTGGCTTATCAGTTTAAGAAAGCCGGGAAATCCGTATATCTGGGAGCTGCAGACACTTTCCGGGCTGCCGCTGTAGAGCAATTGGTGATTTGGGGAGAAAGAGTTGGCGTCCCTGTAATAAAACAAAATATGGGTGCAGACCCTGCTTCTGTAGCCTTTGACACGCTCAGTTCTGCTGTAGCCAATAACGCAGATGTAGTCATCATAGATACCGCAGGAAGATTGCATAACAAAGTAGGGTTGATGAACGAACTAACCAAAATAAAAAATGTGATGCAAAAGGTGGTTCCACATGCTCCCAATGAAGTACTCCTCGTATTAGATGGTTCTACAGGACAAAATGCTTTTGAGCAAGCCAAACAATTCACCTTGGCTACAGAAGTAAGTGCTATGGCTGTAACCAAACTGGACGGAACAGCCAAAGGAGGTGTAGTGATAGGTATCTCAGATCAATTTAAGATACCTGTGAAATACATCGGATTAGGAGAAGGTATGGAAGATCTCCAATTATTTGATAAAAATGAGTTCGTAGACTCACTATTCGGTACAAACTAACAATGAAAAAAAACACCATAGATATCATAACATTGGGTTGTTCCAAGAATCTTGTAGATTCCGAACGACTAATGATGCAATTAGAAAAAAATGGCTATAAAGTAGCCCATGACCCGGCAACACCGGAAGGAGAAATTGCCGTCATCAATACTTGTGGTTTCATAGCAGATGCCAAAGAAGAATCCATCAATATGATTTTAGAATTTTGCCAAGCTAAAGACGAAGGCAAACTCAAAAAACTCTATGTGATGGGGTGTCTCTCTGAAAGATATATGGAGGAGCTCAAAGCAGAGATTCCGCAGGTAGATAAGTTCTACGGAAAATTTAACTGGAAAGAGCTCTTGGCTGACTTAGGAAAAGTCTACCATACAGACTACGATAACACAAGAGCTATTTCTACTCCAAAGCATTACGCATATTTGAAAATTTCCGAAGGCTGTGATAGGAATTGCTCTTACTGCGCTATTCCCCTTATGACGGGTAAGCATATTTCCAGAAGTATAGAAGACATTTTGGAAGAAGTAAAGGCATTGGTCGCACAAGGCGTGAAAGACTTTCAAATCATCGCCCAAGAGCTTACTTATTATGGTGTAGACCTCTATAAAAAACAAATGCTCCCCGAACTCATAGAGCGCATAGCAGGGATAGAAGGTGTAGAATGGATAAGGCTACACTATGCTTATCCTGCACACTTCCCTTATGAGCTACTGCCGGTGATGCGAAAACACTCCAATGTTTGTAACTATTTGGACATTGCACTCCAGCATATCAGTGATAATATGCTCACAAAAATGCGCAGAAATGTAAGTAAGGAAGAAACTTATACACTCATAGACAGACTTCGCAAGGAGGTTCCCGGCATACATATTCGCACTACTATGATTGTAGGACACCCCGGAGAAACAGAAGAAGATTTCGAACAGCTCAAAGAGTTTATCCGTTATGCCAAGTTTGATCGTATGGGTGCCTTTGCCTACTCGGAGGAAGAAGGAACGTATGCAGCAATGCACTATGAAGATAACATACCTCATACGGTAAAACAACAAAGGTTGGACGATCTTATGGCTATTCAACAAGAAATTTCCACCCAACTGAATGCTGAAAAAATAGGCAAAGAATACCGTGTACTCATAGATAGAAAAGAAGGAGATTACTATATAGGTCGTACAGAATTTGACTCTCCGGAAATAGATCCGGAAGTCCTTATTCCTGCTACCGAAAAAGAACTGGAAGTAGGAGCTTTTTATCGTGTACGCATCATAGATGCAGAAGAATTTGACCTCATAGCCACCCTTATCGCATAAGAAAGTATGACCAACTCAGAATTTATCCTGAGACTGGCAGAGTATGCAGCTCAGGTACCCAATGTTACTACTGCACAGATTAAACAATATGCAGAGATAGTACTGAAGTGCTTGGAAAAAGAACAGATACTGCTATTTCCTGCCTTAGGTAAACTTTTTGCGGTAAAGACAGACGAGAGAATTACAGAAAATCCTATCTCACATAAACGGGTACTACTCCCTCCACGCATAGAAATTGTATTTGAAAGTGATACTACCCTCTCTGTAGAGGACTGTGCAGAAACCATCTCAACACTCAATGTAGAAGGTACAGAGAAAAAAAACATTTTGCTTTTCTTTAGCACCTTAGTAGAAGTTCTATTCATAGACAGATACTTAAAAATCAATGGTTGGGGTACATTCAAGCTCATAGAAGACAGGCAACAACAGGCAACCAATCCCACCATCTCTTTTCACTCAGAGATAGAATGGCAAAAACGTCTCAATAAACCTTTTGAGCATTTTGAGAGTGTCGTGTTAAACGATGGAGTCTCTTTCGAAGAAGAAAAGATAGAAGAACCTTTTCCACCTATAACCCGAGAGAGTACACCTGTCAGTGTAGAAGAGAATGAGACAACATCCTCCACCTACGAAGAGGAGAGCGTAAACGAAGCTACTACCACCCATCAAATAGAAGAAATAGCCTCATCTATGGCTACGCCCATACCTATCACACAAGAAAACAAGAAAAATAAATGGTGCACTTTACTCTTGGCAGGTATCATAGGTTTCGGATTGGGGGCTATGTGTACTTGGCTATTTTTAAGTCCGAGAGAGACTACCTCTAAGAATACGCTTAGGAGTACTCCACAACAGGAAGTCAGAAAGAATATCAAGAGCACCTCTCCTACTCCTAATGTTCAGCCTATAGAGCAAGACAGTACCACTACACTTACAGACACCATAGTAGCACCCACACCTTCTGAAGAATCAAAAGAGGGAATAGCACAAATCAAGACTCCGGTTAAATCCGAGATGCCCACAGATATAGTCTATGTAATTGTAGGAGAACTCACGAAACATACACTGCAAAAAGGGGAAACTATGGCGAAACTTGCCCAAAAGTATTATGGGAATAGATTCTTATGGAACTACATAGCCCGCTATAATACACAGCTGAAAGATCCGGACAATGTTCCCGTAGGTGAAGTTCTAAAGATACCTCAATTACAACCGAAAAAATAGCAGTACTTTAGAGCAAAAGAACCCAACGATTTACTTGCGCTGACACTCCATTTTTAATTTGCCTCATATTACACACTATATGCCCTCAAAAACAACAGATACAGACGTAGCACTCACCCCTATGATGAAGCAATTCTACGATCTGAAAGCGAAGCACCCAGATGCTATTATGCTATTCAGATGTGGGGACTTCTATGAAACTTATGGTACCGATGCAGTAGAGTCTTCTGTTATCTTGGGAATTACCCTTACCAAACGAAACAATGGGGGAAAGAAGACTTTGGAAATGGCAGGTTTTCCGCATCACGCGTTGGATACTTACCTGCCACGTCTTATCCGAGCAGGAAAAAGAGTAGCTATCTGCGATCAGCTGGAAGATCCCAAAACAACCAAAAAGCTCGTAAAAAGAGGTATTACAGAACTCATTACACCCGGTGTAACCACAAACGACAATGTTCTACAAAACAAGGAAAACAATTTCTTGGCGGCTATACAGTTTGGGAAAGAGACTTGTGGGATTGCATTCTTGGATATTTCTACGGGAGAATTTCTTACCGCAGAAGGAAGTACGGACTATATAGATAAACTACTTGCCAATTTTTCCCCAAAAGAAGTACTCTGTGAAAGAAATACCATACAACGTTTTGAAGCATCTTTCGGAACAAGGTATTATGTCTATAAATTGGACGATTGGGTATTTTCTCCCGAGAATGCCCGTGGAAAACTACTCAAGCATTTTGAAACAAAATCTCTCAAAGGTTTCGGCATAGAACATTTATCGCAAGGTATCATTGCTGCGGGAGTTATTCTCCAATACTTGGATATGACCCAGCACTATGAAACGAGACACATCACGGCACTTTCCAGAATAGAAGAAGACAAATTTGTACGCTTGGACAAGTTTACAGTGAGAAATTTGGAACTTTTAGGAAGTATGAATGAAGGAGGGAACTCCTTATTGCAAGTGATAGACAGAACCATTACTCCGATGGGGGGCAGACTTCTGAAACGTTGGACAGTCTTTCCACTCAAAGAGCTACAACCTATCAATGAGAGATTAGACGTTGTTTCGTTCTTTGTAGAAGAACCCGAGTTCCGGGCATTCATAGAAGAAAAGTTACACCTCATAGGAGATTTGGAACGTATCGTTTCCAAAGCCGCAGTAGGTCGTATCACTCCCAGAGAACTCGTTCAACTAAAAGTAGCCTTGCAAGCCATTGAGCCTATCAGAGAAACTTGCTTGCACACTACCAATCAGAGTTTGATACACATAGGTGAGCAGCTCCAACTATGTGAAGGAATCCGTACACGCATAGAAAAAGAGATTTTGCCTTCGCCTCCACTGCTTCTCAATAAAGGAGGTGTCATAGCCGATGGAGTAGATGCAGAATTGGACGAACTCAGACGTATCGCCTATTCAGGAAAGGATTATCTCCTGCAAGTACAGCAACGAGAAAGCGAAGCTACCGGAATACCCAGTCTTAAAATAGCCTACAATAACGTATTCGGTTATTACATAGAGGTAAGGAATAACTACAAAGATAAAATACCGGCAGAATGGATTAGAAAGCAGACTTTAGTCAATGCAGAACGATACATTACGCAAGAACTCAAAGAATATGAAGAAAAAATACTCGGAGCAGAAGATAAAATCATCGCTTTAGAGACCAAACTCTATAATGAATTAGTCTTGGCATTGAACGAATATATTCCTTCTATCCAAATCAACGCGACACAAATAGCCAAGATAGACTGTCTACTCTCACTCGCCAATGTCGCACAATCCTTCGGATATGTACGTCCTACCTTAAGCGATGATGAAGTATTGGACATCAAAGAAGGAAGACACCCCGTAATAGAACGCCATCTTCCCATAGGCGAACAATACATAGCCAATGACGTTTTCTTAGATACCACGACTCAACAAATCATCATTATCACAGGTCCCAATATGGCAGGTAAATCGGCACTTTTAAGACAAACAGCCCTCATTACGCTCTTAGCGCAAATGGGAAGTTTCGTTCCTGCAAAATCTGCACACATCGGATTGGTAGATAAAATTTTCACACGTGTGGGAGCCAGTGATAACATCAGTATGGGAGAATCTACGTTTATGGTAGAAATGACCGAAGCGGCAGAAATCTTAAACAACCTATCACCCAAGAGTCTTGTCCTCTTCGATGAATTAGGCAGAGGAACTTCCACCTACGATGGTATCTCTATAGCATGGGCAATAGTGGAACATATACACCAGCATAGAAGTGCCAAGGCACGTACCCTATTTGCTACCCACTACCATGAGCTGAATGAGATGGAAGATCTGTTTGAGCGAATCAAGAACTACAATGTGTCTGTAAAAGAAGTAGACAGCAAAATCATCTTCCTGCGTAAACTCGTGCGAGGTGGCAGTGAGCACTCCTTCGGGATACATGTAGCCAAACTGGCAGGTATGCCACGTAGCATCGTACACAGAGCAGGAGAAATACTCAAGGACTTGGAACGTCATACTTCTACAGAGCCAAAGTCTGTAACTACTGCTACTACTGCTACAGATGCCGTACAACTCAGCTTTTTCCAGTTGGACGATCCTGTTCTCTCACAAGTACGAGACGAGATACTCCATATAAACATAGACGATCTCACACCATTGGAAGCTCTCAATAAGCTGAACGATATAAAACGTATCATAAAAGGCAGATGACAGCTCTATGGCAAAGCACAATCTTTTAGGCAAGAAAGGAGAAGATATAGCTACCCAATATCTCGTAGATAAAGGTTATACCGTACTACACAGAAATTGGAGAGCAGGAAAAAAAGACTTGGACATCATTGCACAAGATACAGGCGGAACCATTGCTATCGTAGAGGTAAAGACCAGAAGAAACACGATATTTGGTACTCCCGAAACTGCAGTAACGCCACAAAAGATGCACCACTTATTGGAGGCTACAGAGGCTTTTCTACAAGAAACACAAACTGATGCTCCTATCCGTTTTGATATTATCACTGTAGTAGGAGAAAATCCCCCTTTTGAAATTACACATATAGAAGATGCGTTCATCTCCCCTATTTGGAACTGATATGCAAACACCAAACATCATTCATATAGATGAAGTAGACTCCACCAATGCCGAGCTACGCAGAAGAAATACCATAGAAGCCCTCCCGGAATGGACAGTAATCACCACGGAATTTCAGCAGGCCGGCAGGGGACAAAAAGGCGCATCGTGGGAATCGGAGTCTGGTGCAAACATTACTATGAGTTACTTGCTCAGACCTCATTTCTTACCTATTTCACAGCAGTTTTTACTCTCCGAAGTAGGCGCATTGGGCATCGTAAAAGCACTCTCAGAATATACAGATGGAATCCGTATCAAATGGCCGAATGATATTTATTGGGAAGATTATAAACTCTGTGGCACCTTGATAGAAACAGAGTGGATAGATGGTAAAATAGATATTTGCATCTCCGGCAATGGTATCAACGTAAATCAGACTTACTTCCGTAGCGATGCCCCCAATCCTATTTCACTCCGCCAAATAATAGGAGAAGAAATAAACAGAGAACATTTGCTACAGCGTATTCTCTCTCATACAAAAGATTATTATGAAAGGCTTAGGAGAGGAAATCAAGAAGAAATTATGAAAGAATACTTCTCTCTGCTCTACCGAGCAGACGATTTCTATATTTATGCCGATGCCCAAGGTGCTTTCGAAGCCAAGATCATAGAAGTAACTCCGGAGGGACAACTCATTCTCTGCGACAAAGACGGATATATACGTAAGTATTGGTTCAAGGAAGTAAGGTATCTATGGTAGAAAGTACATACAAAGAAATTTTTCGGATAGCCTTACCTTCTATTGTAGCCAATATCACCGTTCCATTGCTAAGCTTGGTGGGAGTAGCTATCGTAGGACACTTGGGAGAAACAGCCTACATAGGTAGTATTGCGGTTGCCGGTATCCTTTTCAATATGGTATATTGGCTCTTTGGATTCTTAAGAATGGGAACGAGCGGACTTACGGCACAATCCTTCGGAAAAGAAGATTTTCACCAATGCAGGGCACATCTCTTACGCTCTCTTTCCATAGGTATAGTAGCAGGTCTACTACTCATTTTGCTACAAAAGCCTATTCTTTCCACTGCTCTTTATTTTATTGAAGCCGGTGAGGACGTGGAGAAATATGCCTCTCTCTATTTCCAAATCTGTATTTGGGGAGCACCCGCTACCTTAGGACTATATAGCCTCAACGGTTGGTTTATCGGTATGCAGAACAGCAGACTCCCTATGTTTATCTCCATATTTCAAAACTTAGTCAATATAGGTATGAGCTTACTTATGGTCTTTGTCTTCCATTGGAAAATAGAAGGCGTAGCTATAGGAGCTTTATCTGCACAATATACAGGCTTTTTCTTGGCACTTTTCGCTACAGAACGTGTTATGCCTATATGGAATTCCCTGCGAGTACAAGATTTTTGGGATAAAGGCGAGTTTTATCATTTTCTATCTATCAACAAAGATATTTTCTTTCGTACCCTTTGCATTATCTCCGTTACGGTGTATTTCACTTCTACGGGTGCTATGTATGGCGATACGATTCTGGCTGTAAACACCCTTCTTATGCAACTCTTTACACTGTACTCCTATATTATGGACGGATTTGCTTATGCAGGAGAAGCCATAGTAGGCAAGCATTATGGCGCGCAGAATTTCACGGCTGTGCGGGCTACCATACGTAAACTCTTTGCCCTTTCGGCTGTAGCTTGTGGAGCTTTCACTATCTTATATGCCGTAGGAGGAAAAGGGTTCTTAGGCTTACTGACCAATGATCAGGAAGTCATTACCGCTTCTACCGATTATTTCGTCTGGGCATTGCTCATTCCTGTTATGGGTATGAGTGCCTTTATTTTAGATGGTATCAGTGTAGGAATTACAGCTACCCGTGCTATGCTCCGGTCCATACTGTGGTCATCTGCCTTATTCTTTACATTATATCTGTCTACCCGAATGCTTTGGGGAAATCATACGCTCTGGCTGTCGTTCCTCTCCTACTTATGCGCGAGAGGGATTATACTCGGCATACTTCTTAAACCTCGATTATCAAGAGTATAGAGCTTTTATAGCGACGCATACTCTGCATTCCCTTGAGAAGAAATAGCCATACACTCCATTTCTATGAGCCAACCCGGGCGACAAACAGGAGCTTCTACTATTATGGTAGGAATAGTAGGGAAACGTTCTCTGAACAGAGCTTGCACCACAGCTATATCTGCTATATCTCTTAAGTACACAACGGCGCACACCATATCTTCCGAAGAACTACCTGCTTCTGCCAATAACGCCTCTACATTCTCCCACATTCTATAAGTCTGCTTACGGATATCTCCTTCATATAGGATTTGTCCTCTGTGATCTATGCTGGCTGTTCCCGAAATAAATATATGAGTTCTATCACCGTAATGCACACAAGTACCTCTCTCAAAACTCACTCCATACTCATAAGTAGGATTTAAGTGCGTAGATGCATAGAGATAGCGCATTTGCCCTTCTGCCAATCCACAGATAGCATAAGTATCCAGTTGCAACCCGGAGGTAAAAGAAGGCAGTTTTGCCTCTATTCCCGTACTACTTATAAAGTGTGTTTCTCGAGTCAAACCTTCATCTCGGAAGATTTTGTTTCTGGCAGCTACTACAGCAGCATAATTCTTGTCTATATCCGAAACAAAAAGCCAAGTACGTACAGCATTCCGGAGTAAACAACCGCCTACCTCTCTCAGTCTTTCTGCATAGGAACGAAAAAGAAATTCCGTTTGAGCATCTGTAGCCCATTCCTCTTCTGTGAAGGCAGAAGTCCATAGATGCGTATAAGCTCCACGCCCAGCCATAAGCCCTCCATCTATTTTCTGTAGTTGTACCTCACTCCGGAAATATATCCAAAGGGCAATTTTACTCCCATCTAAAGGGGCTTGCCCTACTATAGAAGTCAGTCCTGCTACAGAAGAGATACGCTGTAGCAATATAGCTCGCTGATTGGTAATATCACTCAAAAAGAAGCGAAGAAAGACAGACGTCGTATGAGGAAAATAATCGGCAGAAAGACTTTCGTAAGCCTCCAAGATGTAGTTACACTGTTCCTCGTAAGTGGCAGTAATAGCTGTAGTATGCACCACTATATGATGCTCTTCTACGCCTCCCTCTATTAGATAGCTTGCCACCTCGCAAATCACGTGTGGCAGTTCCTTGATAACCTGTCTTTGTATCTTGTTCATACGCAAGCAAAGATACACGCTCTCTATGAGCTACCCAAAAGAAAGAGGATTTGTCAAAATATATTTTTGCCGCCTCCTCGTTCTTTTTATCACATCATCGGGAAATTCTGTTTTATACTTTAGTTTATGTAAACTTCCACTATGGTTTATATAAACCCCCATTGAGGTTTATGTAAACTATGGTACGGAATAAAGATGTTCATATTTACCTCTCTAATATTGGTAAGAACTTCCTTGATATTATCAAGAAAAAATAGAGTTCAGAACACCGGCATAAGAGAGATTGAGTTGGAGGGAGTATAAGACAAAGAAAGAGGATATGTCAAGATAGACATACCCTCTTTCCATAATTCCTATAGGGAAGATTATTTCAATACTCCCAATTCTTTTCCTACCTTAATAAAGGCATTGATACAGCGATCTAAGTGGCTACGTTCGTGACCCGCAGAGATTTGTACACGGATACGTGCTTCTCCCTTCGGAACTACCGGATAATAGAAGCCTGTAACATAGATACCTTCTTCTTGCATCTTGGCTGCATAGATTTGAGAAAGTTTGGCATCGTAGAGCATCACAGCGCAGATAGCACTTTGTGTTGGCTTAATATCAAAACCTGCTGCTGTCATCTTTTCTCTGAAATAATTTACGTTTTCTACAAGCTTGTCGTGCAGTTCATTGCTTTCGTCCAGCATTTTGAAGACTTCCAGACTCGCACCTATGATACCGGGAGCCAATGAGTTGGAGAACAAGTAAGGTCTGCTACGCTGACGAAGCAAATCTATGATTTCCTTACGTCCTGTGGTAAATCCACCCAAAGCTCCACCAAATGCCTTACCCAATGTTCCTGTATAAATATCTACACGTCCGTGTGTTCCATAGAGTTCACTTACCCCACGTCCTGTAGCACCTACAACTCCGGCAGAGTGAGATTCGTCTACCATAACCAAAGCATCGTATTTTTCTGCCAAAGCACAGATCTTGTCCATTGGTGCCACATTTCCGTCCATAGAGAATACACCGTCTGTTACGATGATACGGAAACGTTGTGCTTGTGCCTCCTGAAGACATTTTTCCAATTCTTCCATATTCGCATTGGCATAGCGATAACGTTTAGCCTTGCAAAGACGCACTCCGTCTATGATAGAAGCGTGGTTCAAGGCATCGGAAATAATAGCGTCTTCTTCTGTGAAGAGTGGTTCAAAAACACCTCCATTGGCATCAAAACAAGCAGCATAAAGAATAGTATCTTCTGTCTTGAAGTATTTGGAGATAGCCGCTTCTAGTTCTTTGTGAATATCTTGTGTTCCACATATAAAACGTACAGAAGACATACCATAACCTCTTCTATCCATCATTTCTTGCGCGCCCTTCACCAAACGGGGGTGATTGGAAAGTCCTAAGTAGTTGTTCGCACAGAAGTTGAGCACTTCTTTTCCTTTTACTTGAATAGCAGCTTGCTGTGGACTTTCTATGAGTCTTTCTTCTTTGTAGAGACCTGCTTCTCTGATTTCAGCCAAAGTCCGGCTGAGGTGTTCTTTCATTTTACCGTACATAAATTCAGTATTTTTGATATAATGATACAAAGGACACTATTTTTCCCTGAATAAGCAACTTTTATCACAGCTTACTCAAAGAAAAAACCATTAAAAACTTTCTTTTGTCAATAATTGGGTTGCTTTCTCAGACACAAAGACAGTACCGAAGACACCTACTCCTATGGTCTTTTTGCCTTCTTGGGTATTTACTTTAGAAAGAGAAAAGAGATAATAATCTTCTACCTCTATGGCATTCTTCACGAGCGGAGTAACCAAGCCCTTTGCCAAGCCAAAAACTGCGCCTTTCACAGCTCCCAAGAGTCCGTCATTCTTCTCTGCGGAAACTGTTTTTTCTATTTGTGCCACGATGGATTCTATGTGTTTATCTGCTGTAGGCTTGGTCAGGAAGGCTGCCCCGCAACCTACTAATAACAAAATGAGAATTAATTTCTTCATATTCTATGTGTTAATGATTTATACAAGAAACAAAAGTATAAAATATATCGTCCTACCGCAAATACAAGATTTTTTATTGCACTGTATCTCTCCCATCATCATAATTCTTGCTTATTCGGGCTTACAGCAGGAGGTATGATAGTGTATGCGCTACTCATAGTAGGTACACTCTTTTGGAGAAAGAGGCAGAAATAACCCGTCTATATGAGAGTAGCAGATACAACAAAAGAGGGTGTGGAAAATTTCCACGCCCTCTTTTCTCTTTGCCTTATTAAGTAAAGCTTATTTTTCTTCGCGAGCAGGTCTGCGAGGACGTTCAGGCTGTGTGTAGCCTTCCGGTTTTTCCAAGAGCACCTTGCGAGAAAGTTTGAACTTGCCTGTCTTTGGATCTATTTCCAAGAGTTTCACCTCTATTTCATCTCCTTCTTTCAAACCGGTAGCTTCTATGGTTTCAAAGCGTTGCCAGTCTATTTCTGAGATATGCAAGAGTCCGTCTTTTCCAGGTAAAAATTCCACGAATGCACCATAAGGCATCACAGAACGAATTTTACCTTTGTACACTTCGCCTACTTCCGGTACGGCTACGATACCTTTAATCTTCGCCATAGCAGTGTCTATAGCTTGCTTATTAGTACCGGAAACTTCTATGCGACCTACACCATCTACTTCTTCTATAGTTACGGTAGCACCGCTTTCTTCTTGGATACCTTGGATAATCTTACCACCAGGACCTATCACAGCTCCGATAAATTCTTTTGGTATAATCATAGTTTCTATGCGTGGAGCGTGTGGTTTGAGTTCTGCACGTGGTGCGTCCATACATTCCAAAATCTTGCCCAAGATGTGTTCACGACCTTGTTTAGCTTGCAAGAGTGCTTTTTCCAATATATCGTAAGTCAAACCATCGCATTTGATGTCCATCTGTGTAGCAGTGATACCGTTGCAAGTACCTGTTACCTTAAAGTCCATATCGCCGAGGTGGTCTTCATCTCCTAATATATCGGAGAGTACAGCAAATTTTTCTTCGCCTGCATTCTTAATCAATCCCATTGCAATACCGGAAACGGGTTTCTTCATAGGTACACCTGCGTCCATCAGTGCCAATGTTCCTGCACATACAGTAGCCATAGAAGAGGAACCATTGGATTCCAATATATCCGAAACTACACGTACACAATAAGGATAGTCTGCCGGAATTTGTCCTTTCAATGCACGCCAAGCCAAGTTTCCGTGTCCTATTTCTCTTCTACCTACGCCACGTTGCGCACGTGCTTCACCTGTAGAGAAAGGAGGGAAGTTATAGTGAAGGAGGAAGCGTTCTTTACGTTGATCCAATACATCGTCTATCAGTTTTTCGTCCAATTTTGTACCGAGGGTAACAGTACTCAATGATTGGGTTTCTCCACGAGTGAAGAGAGATGAACCATGAGGACCCGGAAGTGGAGCAGCTTCGCACCAGATAGGACGTATTTCTGTAGTACTACGTCCGTCCAGACGCTTACCTTCGTCCAAGATACAACGGCGCATAGCTTCTTTTTCTACATCGTGGTAGTAGCGATCTATGAGAGCTGCCTTTTCTGCCAATTCTTCTTCTGAGAATTGTGCCTTGAATTCTTCCTTGATAGCATCGAATGCATCTCCACGTTCATGCTTGTTCTTATTACCGGAACGTGCTATAGCATAGGCTTTGTCATAGCAAGCAGCGTGTACAGCCTTGCGAAGTTCCTCATCGTTTTCTTCGTGGCAATACTCTCTTTTAACTGTTTTTCCTACAGCTTCCATAAGTTCCATCTGTGCCTGACAGTGTACTTTGATAGCTGTATGCGCAAACTTCATAGCTTCCAAAAGGTCTTGTTCGGACACTTCGTTCATTTCTCCTTCTACCATCATAATGTTTTCTGCGGTAGCGGCTACAATGATGTCCATATCTGCGTTTTCAAGCTCTCCGAATGTAGGATTCAGTTTGAACTCGCCATTTATACGTGCTACTCTTACTTCAGAGATAGGACCATTGAAAGGTATATCAGATACCGCCAAAGCTGCCGAAGCTGCCAAACCTGCCAAAGCATCCGGCATATCTACTCCATCTGCTGAATAAAGAATAATGTTTACGTAAACTTCTGCGTGATAATTGTCCGGGAAGAGAGGACGAAGCGCTCTATCTACGAGTCTGCAAGTAAGGATCTCGTAGTCCGAAGCCTTACCTTCTCTCTTTGTGAAACCTCCGGGGTAACGGCCGAATGCGGCATATTTTTCTTTGTACTCTACCTGAAGAGGCATAAAATCTGTTCCGGGAACTGCATCTTTTGCTGCACAAACAGTAGCCAGCAACATGGTGTTACCCATGCGTAGCATCACAGCACCATCTGCCTGTTTTGCCAGCTTTCCCGTTTCGAGGGTAATGGTTCTGCCATCGCCTAACTCGATCGTCTTAACAATTGGGTTGATCATAAAATGTGTATAATAATTGGGGGGTGAACGTTTATATTACGTCCACGATTGCCGACCATTAGACAAGGCTCTCATTGCATACGCAGACTGTTCCCTGTACCTCTGCCGGACTTTCGTTAATAATGTTTTGCGTCTAAAATCTTGCAAATGTATGTATATTTTCTCTTTTACAACGCGTTAAGTACGTAAAACTTAGCCTCTATAGAGAAAAACACTTACTTTTCCGTATCGGTTCTTATTATTCCATTCATAAGAGAGAAAAACAGAAAGGAAGCATCACCACCATTTATCAAAATGGTGAGTGGTATCGGACAAGTGCACAACCTCTCCTATACGTGGAGTTATAATGTCCAAAGCTCTGTCTTTCTCACGTATTGCCGATATGTTTTCCAAAGGTGCATACCACGCATGCCTTGCCAAATTAAACTTGGAGTTATGCCCTGTAAAATAGCGTTTTGCCCCTATTTCCTGCATAGCTATATAAAGTTTATCGGGAAGGTTATGAATATATCTCCAGTCTTCGTTATATTGCCCATTCTCCATCAGTGCCAAATCTATCTTTGGGAATTGTTTCGCTATCTGCCGGATATGTTCACCATATCCTCCATCTCCACCTATATAAATAGTCTGCGTAGCTGTCTGTAGCATAAATGCTCCCCAAAGCGTTTGTTTCCCCTTCAGCCCACGTCCCGAAAAATGTCTGGTAGGCAAACAAGTAAAGTGCATATCTATGAGATTTACAGACTCTTGCCAATCCAGTTCTACCAGCTTTGCAGGGTCATATCCCCAGTACTCCAAATGGCTACCTACTCCCAATGGCGTAAGCACCTTCCCTACTCTATTCTTAATAGCTGTAACAGTCTTATAGTCCAAGTGATCCCAATGATCGTGCGTGATAATAAGCAAGTCTATAGCAGGTATATCTTCTGCTTTGTAATGATAAGTTGCATCAAAAGGACGTATCAAGAAAGAAAAAGGAGATGCCGCATGAAATACGGGATCTATCAAGATACTTTTTCCGGCAAGTTTCAGGAAATAAGAAGAATGCCCCAACCATACAAGACTACCATCTTCCACAGTAGAAAGATCTGTCTGTACTACAGGGATTTTCTGTTTAGGACGTGCTTCCGGCACCTCTGTAAAAAGAAATTGGTACAGATTGGCAAGAAAAGAACGTTCGGAAGTGAGCTGAATAGTTGCTTCCAAGTTTTGAAACTCTCCATTTCTATAGTTTGGGGAACGTTTGATGCGTTCCAACCTCTCTCCTGTAGGCAGTTTCCCGAAACTCGGCAGATTCAGAATCAGCATAACACTACCGCCCACAAGCAGTATTACTATCAAAACAGCATATAGCATTGTTTTTAATCTTTTAGTCATACATTTTTATTATTCAAAGAACACAAAGATAGATACTTTACCTACTCTCCTTACACAAAGGGAAGCCACAAAATAGTTTCTTAGGCTTATTTACAGAGCGTGCAAACGTATTAACTATAAGGGGAATACACAGTACAGTAGGGTGAATATAGTAAATTATACCATACTGACTATTCTCTATTTCAGTTTTCTTTCTTAGTTTTGCAGTGTACTTAATCAAAAACACTTAACTGAAAGTTTCACTAAAATTCAATCAACACATGAAAAAATTATTTTTAGCAATGCTCATTGCATTTGTGTCTATTGGTGCGTTTGCACAAGAAAACAAAGTATCTGTAGGAGCTCAACTTAGCTATGGCAGTGATCACGAAAGAGTAGGTCTTGGCATCAAAGGTCAATATGGATTGATAGACAATATCCGTTTGGAAGCTGCGTTCAATTACTTCTTCAAGCAAAACAACGTTTCTCTTTATGACTTGAACGTAAACGTACATTATGTAATCCCTATCAATGAGCAATTCTCGGTATATCCATTAGCCGGTCTTACTTATATGAAAGTATCCGCCAGTGCAAAAGGAGAAGGTTTTAAACTTTCTGTTTCCGACAGCAGATTAGGAGCAAATCTTGGTGTAGGCGCACAATACCAACTTGATTCCAATTGGGCAATAGCCGGAGAATTGAAATACCAAATCATAAAGGATATGAGCCAATTGGTTCCTTCTATTGGTGTAGTATATACATTCTAAGAACATATCCCTTAAACATACAAAGAGCGTCCTACTATGTAGAAGACGCTCTTTTTCATATCCTCTCCTCTATTAAGAAAGACTATAAGTATGTACACTGCTACCTTGTGCCGAAGGTAAATAATTGATACCCCACCAACACATTTGCAGTAACAGGAATGCCAAAAGCAAGATATACAATGAAATTTTAGGCTTTTGGGGCTGTGCTATACGTAGATGTATGTACACCAAATAGCAGAACCAAGTAACTGCTGCCCACGTTTCTTTAGGATCCCATGCCCAATAGTGTCCCCACGCTTCTTTTGCCCACAGTGCACCCGTAAGCAGCCCGAAAGTCATAAAGGAGACACCTACATAGACCAAATTGTCCGAGAGTTCCATCTCTCTATTTTCTATCTCATTCTTCTTGATCCAAAGCAAATATACTGCCAAGACTGTTGCTGCTCCCAGCATAGCATAAGCAAACATATACACTATAACATGAGGAGCAAACCAAGGGCTTTGCAATGCCGGCATAAGTGTCTTATTATGTATTTCCGGGCGAAATATGTTAATACAGAGAAAAACAGCAGACAGCAAAGTAGAGAATGTAAGTATCCATTTATATCGCCATCTCATATACGTAATCACTCCTGCCAAAGGTAGAAAAAAAGAATACCAAAGTCTGGTTTCGCCCATAGTACGCATAGGAGGACGCTCTAAGGAACACCACATACCTCCTATAAAACAACCGAAAATGATTAAGCCTACCCATGTAAGCCCTACAGTCCAAGTAAATGGTTTCTCTTTCCAAGCTCCATAAGCTCCCATACTCCAAAACAGTACAGCAGGAAGTGCAAAGTATATCAAATCACTCCATTCCATTTGCTTTCTCCTTTCTATGTTGTTGAGAAAAAATAAACATACCTAAGGCTCCTGTCAGCATAAGACCAATACCCGTATACACAAGTGGTAACCATGGATCATTCACAAGTTCAAAGGTACTCACATCGCTCCACTTTCCTTTCTCTTCATCGTAACTGAGTTGATAGACTTTCCAACCCTCTATTTCCAAAGGTTTGTTTACTTCTATAGTAGCCGTATCTCTAAGTCCATTTTCTGTATAGTACTCTACGAAAGAAGCAAAACGACGAGGTTCTTTGGCTGGCATCACCAAGCTAACCTGTTCGTCCAATTTCTGTGCCTTGTGTGGAAAAGCAAAGCTACCGCAACTTACCCAGCCCTCTGCCATAGCTTTCGTGCGTAGGTTTCTGGCTTTCACGTACAGAGCATGCGTAGCCCCCATAGAATCAAAACGAGTATAACGCACACTGTCTTCCGTAAAGAAAGCACCTGCTTGAGGTATATCTTCTATTATCTCTATTTCCCAATCCATAAGCTTTCCTACATTACCTTTCTTCTCTATCAAGAGATGTACAGGTTGCTTTTCCGGAAGTGTATGCCCGGTTTCATTGTCTATAAGCATAAGCTTAGGAGGATATTCATCTATAGTAAAATGCTTCAATTCTATGGCTAAAGGCAATTCATAGAGCAATCCTTTCTCGTCTGTAGCACGCCATTCTGCTTGTCCTGTTCTTGTCATCATACGCAGACGTAACATATCTGCACTTCCGAGCGTAGCACAGATCATCACAATAAGTAGCCCCAAATGGTTCAGAACAAAAGGTATTCTTCTCCATTTGAAAGGGAATAAACCATTCAGTAAGGCTAAACCAAGGGCTGTAGTAAGCCACCAATAAGACAAGACGAAATACCAAGCAGAGATAAACTGAGAAAGCCCCCAAGTATCTATAGGTTTCGTTCCCGGTGGTTCCTGACGAGTCATCGCCATAAAGAGAGTCAAGACTGCCACCCAACCCAAAGCTGTAATGGAAGAACTCAGTCCACTCAACCAACGAAAGAGATACACTCGCTTTCTGAGCAAGTGCATACCACATAACGATAAAAGATAAGCTACCCCTATCACTTTATTGATAGGAGTAGCTATATTGTTCCATTGAATATAACCCGTAGTACCCTGTAGTAAGATGCCTATACAGACCAAGCCTGCACCTATAGCAACCCCTTCTTTATAGCCCCACGGTTTTTTCCACATTTCCATTACTTCTGTGCCAATCTACCTTTTTCTTTGGCTGTCTTGAGCCATTGTGGCACTACTTCCTGCAAGAATTGTGCCTTATCTTTTTCCAGTTTTTCCATATCTAAACCAATGTATTTCTGAGCTTTCGCTTTGGTAGAGATATCCGGCATAGGCACTTCGTCTGTATAACCGTTCTTTGCCAATACCTTGGTAATAGCCAAGCGAGCTTGCAAGGCTCTATCCAATCCGTGAGAGAGAATACGCTGTGTTTCTTGTGGAGCGTGAAAAGAAGCTCCGTGAGAAGCTACTGCAAAATCCCAACGCCATTGTGCTTGACGAATGAGTTGCAAAGCTTCTTTCATTTGTGCATCTGTAGCCCCTTTTTTCCAAGCAAATTCTGCTTCCAAGTGTGCTTTGGCAAGTTCTGCTTCCAATCTGTTGCGTATTTCATTGGCTTTACGTTGGCGTTCGTAGACATTATTACGCAGTGTTTCTTCACTCTCTCTATGGCACACCTGGCAAGTACGGTCTATCTTAGCCAAAGGACTTTGTACGTGGTGATCACTAAACTTCACACCACCTTCTACTACGTAAGGCATATGGCAGTCTGCACAGGAAACACCACGCTGTCCGTGAATACCAAGCTGTGCCAATTCATAATCAGGGTGTTGCGCTTTCAAAATAGGAGCACGACTCAGTGCGTGAGTATAGTCAAAATACTCTGTAGCATCGTAGTACGCCTCTATATCTTCTACAGTAGTACCCTTATCCCAAGGAAAAGTAAGGTATTTTCCTTCACCCTTGAAAAAGTATTCTACGTGACACTGCGCACAAACCAAAGAACGCATTTCTTGTGGAGTAGCTTTGGTAATATCTTTTCCTTGTCGTTCAAAAGCCTCTATGAGTGCAGGTCTGCTGATGTGTAAGTTCATAGTTTCCGAGTCATGGCAGTCTGAACAACCTATAGGGTTTACGATTTGATTTCCCATTTCGCTCCATTTGCTTTTGTAGAAATTGGCTACGCCCACTTCTTCCATCATACGAGGTACATCGGGGCTCTTACAAGTCCAGCAAGTAGCAGGTTGCATATCTGCATTGCCATTTACTCCGGGTGCTCCCGTACGTAAAATGTGGCTCACATCTTCTATAGCGTGCATATGTCCACGTGGTGTAGCATAGGCACGAGAGAAGGCATAACCCGCCCAAAGAATAACCATATTGGGGCGTTGTGCCAAAACGTCTACTGCGGCACTGCTATGAAACTCACTTTTGAAAGTAGTATCTGCTGTAGCCTCCCATGTACTGTACTGACGAGGAAAATCACTTTGGAAAAGATCGTTTCTACCCTGAATACCTTTCAGCTCTGTTTTTCTATTGGCATATATATTGGATACTTCTGCCCGTCTTTCCATAAGTGCAGAAACGCATAGTCCTAAAAAGAAGACGATAGCCATTGCACCACCAAAGAGTGCCCATCCTTGCCATTTCTTGAGTTTTTTTTCCATATTATCTGTGCTTTATTTATTTTCTTTCTTGCCTTTTATCATATTCTGTAACCACTGTGGTACGGGAGAGTCCGGATAAGGTACCCGTGCATGAGGAGTGGATAATTGTGTATTTTGTCCTCCATGCCCTACATCTTTGTGGCAATCCCAACAAGCCTTTCCTGCACCGGCTTGTGCCATCATATAGTCGATTTTTCCTGTAGAAACAAAGGCTGTATTCATCTCTTGATGGCAGCGAATACAGTTCTCCATAATGACCGTAGATCCTGCATCGTGCGCTTGAATTACTTGAGGCTGTGTATTGGTAAGAAATACACGAACGTGATTACTGCCATCTTTGGCTTTGAAAAACCATTTACGGAAAAAATTATCTTGTGGTATGTGGCAATCATTGCACGTAGCATAACGAGCGTGCGCTCCATGCTCCCATGTAGCGTAAAAAGGAGTCATCACGTGGCAGTTCATACAAGCTTTGGGATCACTACCCAAGTAAACATGCGCACGCAGTAAATAGAGGAACAGGCATACTCCCCCAAAGAAAACTCCGGCTAAAGTTATGCCAAAGACTTTCCAACCAAAAGTTGGAAATAAACGATTTATCCATTTTGTAATGTAGCTCATTCTCTTGTATCTTTAAGTACAAATGTAAGCACTTTATAAACAAAAGACTTACAATCGTACTATTTTAGAACACGTCTAAACTATTTTGATTTTCCAAAAACAAACAAAAAGATATAAAAAGAGGGCTATAAGCCATTCATACCATAGGAAGCAAAGAAAACTCTTATATCTTTGCCCTGCACAAAAAGAAAGTAACACACAAATACAAATGAAGATGAAACAAAAACTATTATTCCCTTTGATCGCTCTTTTGAGCTTGTTTTTTTGCTATAGCTGTAATAAAGACGAAGTCAGTACATCTACAGGTATAGAAGGTACATGGGAAGCTACTCACTATAGTGGAGAGTACAAAAAAGAATACGTAGAAGTTTATAGTGCAGAAAATGGCAGCACAATAGAAAAGAATATCAGGGAAAGAACACAGAAAAAATCTTGGGATAAGAATCTGGACGCAGGAAAGAATAAAATTTCTTTCACTCAAAATAAGCGTTATACCGCTACTGCTCCCGATTTAGATATTAAAATAGATTTAAATTTAAGTTCTACCTACGATAGCTACACTTGGAATAAAGCAGCTCAAGAAATTACCTTTATCAAAGGCGACAGAAAAATAGTCTACAAAGCTATTTTAAACAAAAACAGCCTCACCCTAAAGAGAGAGCTGAAAGAAGACCATGTAGCAAAATTGACCGGCAATGCAGAAAGCGAGAACAATAACAAACTCAGCAATATAGACAGACTCTACATCTTAGAACAAGTAGAACTGAAACGCATAAAATAAAACCCGCAACAAGAAACTTTTTTATAATATCCACCTTATCTGAAGGGGTTGTCCGACTTTTTGGACAGCCCCATTTTTATGTTAATTCTCACCCGTATCCACAGATAAAAAACTTTGCTATCACGATGAGATATGCTCCGCATCAAAGCAGATTGATTGCCTACGATAAAGAAACGGTAGTGTATCCATATATATTTTGCTACACAATCGTTCTTTTTCCATGTCATTGGGAATCTCTATTTTGTGCTTAAGTTTATGTAAACCTCCACTATGGTTTATATAAACTTCCATTGAGGTTTATGTAAACTGTGGTACGGAAGGTAGTGTCCCCAAAAGTGTGTAAGCCAATCTTCTTCTCCATTCGAGGCATGATTATTGATACTGTTTATTATTTTGCTTTTTTGTTGTCATCACTTAGATCCTTCTTTCTCCCTCCACTCGCCTATATATGGTATCTTC
>JALEQJ010000027.1 GCA_022764505.1 Phocaeicola sp.
AAGTACTTTTATTGGTTTCATAATTCTACTTTTTCTATAAAACGAAAAATGAGCCATGTTAGTACTTATATATAAAAATAATTTAGATCACTTACTTAAGAGGGAATAAAAGATTTTATTCTCTATAAATAAGAACAAGCATATGAGTATAACCAACATCATCAGTAATGAAGAGATTACTTTGGTTCAAGGAGTTGATGGGCTTTTCCTCTGTGAGGAAGCTTGGATGAAGCATAACAGGAAAAATTCCTGTTGTGAGAAATTCTTGGATAAAGAGATAACGGGATTAAAAAATGAGAGTCTCAATAGAGAGTGTCCACAGATAGGAGTCTTGAACTTTCTCAAATTGACAGATGTATGAAAGATTATATTTTAATAAAGTCTTTTATAGAGCGAGCCACCTGCAAAGGGTGGCTCGCTTTGTTTTTGAACAAAATGGATTTTTGTTCTTTTTTATGTTGCAGCTATGTTTTGAGAGGCTTTTATCTATTGTAATCTCACTATTCTAAATAAATCAACAAACTTATAAATAAAGAGCAGTATGAAAATAGAAAGAATTAATGACTGGTTTGCTCTACGAGGTAGATGGCTGGTACAAAAACGCTGGATAGTTTTAGGGAGCTTTGTCCTTTTTTTAGCTATCGGTTTTATGGGGTTGAAATTTTTCAAGGTGAGTGCTTCGTGGGAAGACTATTTTCTTGAAGATGACCCAATACTTGTGAAAACAGAAGAGTTTAAGGAGATATTCGGCAATGACAATTTCGCCGCAGTACTGACCCGATGCGACAATTCATTTACGAAAGAGAATTTGGAACTTATCCGTGAACTGACAAATGAGATGATGGATAGTCTTTCATATGCGGATAAAATTACCTCACTCACCGATATAGAATTTATGATGGGAAGAGAGACGGGAATTGCTATAGAGCAGATTGTACCGGATACGATACCATCAGATCCGAAGCTACTGGAGGAGATACGTCGCAAAGCTTATCTGAAGCCACATATTGCCGAACGGCTTGTATCCAAAGATGGTAGACTCTCATGGATTGTTCTCAAATTACGTACTTTTCCTGAAGAATCGGTATGGAATAAAGGGAAGAATGCTATTTCTCCGGAAATGCTTACAGGTAACGAACTGGAGCATATTATAACCAAAGAGAAGTATCAAAAGCTTCACCCTAAAGGTACCGGACTACCTTATGTTACATCTATGAAGATGAAATGGATAGAAAAAGAAATGCCCCGTGTGATGGGTATCGCTGCCATTGTTTCCATCTTTATATTATTAGTGATAACACGTTCTTTCAGGGGGGTGATGATACCACTTATTACGGCTGTAAGTTCCATTATCATCGTATATGGTATGCTGGGGTATATAGGTATGACAATAGACAGTAGTATGATGATGATTCCCATGCTCCTGACATTTGCTGTGTCTATAGCATACAATGTACATATCTATACTTATTTTAAGCGTCAATTTCTTATACACGGAAAGCGGAAATATGCTGTAGAAGAAACTGTAAGAGAGATGGGTTGGCCTATACTATTCAGTGCACTAACCACTTTTGTGGCATTGTTGTCTTTTCTTGCTATTCCTATGCAACCCATGAGATTTATCGGTATTGCAACTTCTTCGTGTGTGATGCTTGCATTCTTTATTGCCATCACATTGATGCCTATATGTCTGAGTTTTGGCAAAGATGGAACTCCACATTTACAAATACAAGAAACAGGAGGACGATGGTTAGACCGAAAGTTAGAAAAATTGGGAGGGAGTGTACTTAAATATGGAACTTTCATTCTATGTCTTGCAGGTGTCGTTACTATCGTATTTATCTATCAACTTCTCAAAATAGAGACAGCCTTCGATGTAGAGCGTACCATGGGGAGAAAGATTGCTTACGTGAACAGACTGTTGGAAGTGGGTGAAAGTGAACTTGGTTCTATTTATACCTACGATGTAATGATAGATTTACCTCAAAAAGGATTGGCAAAATCTCCCGAAATACTTCTACGATTGGATTCCTTAGCACGACACGCCAATAGGTATAAACTAACTAAACGTACGACTACAGTCTTGAATATTCTTAAAGACTTGAATCAAACCCTGCATGATGGTGATGCTTCATATTATACAATCCCTCAAAATTCAGATGAGGTGGCACAATTACTGCTTCTGTATGAAAATGCAGGAGGTAGTGAAGTGGAATACTGGATTGATTATGACTATCAGCGTCTTCGTCTCATGGTGGAAATGAACTCATACGATTCTGCCGAAACAGAGCGAGAGTTAAAAGATATAGTTAATCAGGCAACTAAACTCTTTCCTCAAGCTACAGTTACAACTGTAGGTAGCATTCCTCAATTTACCGTGATGATGCAGTATGTAGCTCGTGGGCAGATCATTTCGTTTGCAATCTCCCTCTTCATCATCGGCATTCTGATGATGTTGGTATTTGGCAGTGTGCGTATAGGGCTTATTGGTTTGATTCCTAATATAACTCCGGCTTTAGTTGTTGGTGGGCTGATGGGGTGGTTGGGATATCCATTGGATATGATGACAGCTACTATTATGCCAATGATTCTCGGGTTGGCAGTAGATGATACTATTCATTTCATCAATCACGGACATTTGGAGTTTGACCGTCAGGGGAATTATCGGGACGCAATTCTTCGCTCGTTCCGCACTATTGGAACACCCATAGTTCTGACGAGTGTGGTGATATGTGCCAATTTTGCAATTTACACTACTTCCGAAAGCCTCTCCTTCATACATATGGGAATACTTTCTGTAGTAGGTATTGCATCTGCATTACTTGCCGACCTCTGTATTACTCCTATTTTATTCCAAAAGTGTCGCTTGTTTGGAAAGGAGATACATACAGATAAAACTTGGATTAAATAAACAAATTTAATGGAATACGAAATGAAGAGTACAAAAAAACAGCAGAAAACGTTTGTTTTGAAGCGATTACTGCCCTATACAGGTAAGAAGGGCTATATGCTACCGCTGGCGATGCTATTTTCTGCCTTTTCTGGTATTATGATGCTGATGCCTATGGTTTATATCCATAAAATTATCAGTGGAATTATTTTGAGTAGTAGTGTAGATGGCAATTCCATACGGTATAATGCGATTCTGGCGGCAAGTTTTGCAGCAGCAGGGGTGCTACTCTATTTCTTTGCGCTATTGGTGTCTCACATCTTCGCTTTTGAGGTAGAGGCAAATATCATTAGAATTAGCGTGAAAAAGATGATGGATAAGCCTTTAGGCTTTTTCGCAAACCGAGAAAGCGGAAACTTACGCAAGACCATCATTGATGGAGCTGGAGAAACTCATAATATGTTGGCGCATCAGCTTCCGGATTTTGCAATGACTATTGTTTCACCCTTCGTACTGTTGATCTTTTTCTTTCTTTTTGATTGGCGATTAGGACTGGTGAGCCTTATCCCTATGGTCATAAGCATATTGTTGATGGCTACCATGAGTTCCCGAAAGAATATGAAAATGAGAGAAGAATACTATGAAGGACTTGCCCATCTTTCAGCCGAATCGGTAGAGTACGTGCGTGGCATTCCGGTAGTGAAGACTTTTGCCCAAAGCGTGGAGAGTTTTGAACGTTTCTATTCGCTTATTATAAGAATGAAAGATTTCGTGGTAAGGTGGAGCATGGGATTCAAAAACAAAATGTCATTGTACGAGGCAGTTTCAAGCTCCACAGCATTCTTCTTGGTACCCGTTGCCATTATACTATTCACTACAGGTGGCGATATGCGGCAGGTGCTGGCTAATTCTGTTATCTATTTGTTGATAGGTCCCGCTTTCGGCATTTTTATGATGCGTAGTGCGTCCATTCAGAACTTTACCTACTTTGCTGAGTTGGCATTGGATAAAATCGATGCTACTTTGGATTATGATGACCTTGTTTCTGGTGCAAAAACAACGGTTGGAGAAGGCTTGGAGTTTAAGAATGTTTCGTTTTCATACGGAAAAGAAAAAGTGCTAGATAATGTGTCGTTCAAGGTGAACAAGGGAGAAACCGTTGCTTTGGTCGGTGCTTCGGGAGGAGGAAAAACCACAGTGGCACGTTTGGCTGCCCGTTTCTACGATGCCGATGAGGGAGAGATTTTGGTCGGAGGGATCAATATCAAAGAATACGATAAATCGGCATTGATGAAGAAGATTGCATTTGTGTTTCAAAGATCCAACCTATTCAAGATAAGTCTGCGCAGTAACCTGTTGCTGGCTAATCCTAATGCCGGTAATGAGGAGATAGAGTTAGCCCTTATCAAGGCTGGAGCCAAAGAGATTGTTGATAACCTAGAAAAGGGCTTGGATACGGTTTATGGGAGTAAGGGAATCTATTTCTCTGGTGGTGAAATCCAACGATTGTCTATTGCAAGGGCTTTCTTGAAGAATGCAGACTTTGTTGTCCTCGACGAAGCAACGGCTTTCGCCGATCCCGAAAACGAGCATATTATTCAAGCCTCGTTCAAGGAACTGTCAAAGAACAAAACCACATTAATGATAGCCCATAGACTCTCTACCGTAATCAATGCCGATAGAATCCTTGTGATGGAGAACGGCAAAATCGTGGAAAGCGGTACACATAACGAATTATTAACCAAAGGTGGTGCCTACAAGAAACTGTGGGACGAATATCAACAAGCAGCCAACTGGAAAATAGGAGGTAACCATGAATGATTTCTTAAAGCAAAAATACGCAATGTCGGATCAAGGAGCGGAGAATCTGCAAAAATCTATCTTTTCGCATACTATACTGAATTTGACCAAAATGTTTCCGTCCATCGTTGGATTTATGTTCTTATTCCAGTATTTGGGTGGTCTGGAGGGCATTCCCGCACCGGCAGATCTGACTCTTGTAAACTATATTGTTATCATCGTAGTGATGTTGTTAGTGATGTTTATCGTGGCAAGGTGGGATTATGTGCGCCTCTACGACAATGTTTATAACGAGAGTGCCAACTCACGCATAGACATTGCCAATCGCCTGAAGAAACTGCCTCTCTCTTATTTCGGAAAGCGTGATGTGTCCGACCTTTCTGCGACCATGATGAGCGACCTGACTTTTTACGAGCAGATATTCTCGCACGCAGTGCCGCATATCTACGCCACTACAATTTCTACGGTCATTATATCAATTATGATACTTACCTACAATTGGCAGCTCGGATTGGCAGCATTATGGGTTATTCCGGTTTCGTTACTGGTCTTTTCCCTTTCCAAAAAGAAACAACGGAAAGATGTAGACGCATACGTAAAAACCAGTAGAGAAGTGTTAGATGATTTGCAAGAGAAGATAGAACAAATACAAGAAATCAAGTCGTATAATCTGGAAGAACGGGCACTGAACGAATTCTTCCACAAGCTGGAATGTAGTACCCGGAACAAGATTAAAATGGAGCTTTCCGCAGGTATTGCCACGTCACTGGCAGGTATGTTGATGAAGCTCGGCATCATTACGGTGGCGATTGTCGGTGTCAATATGCTGATTGCCGGACAGATCAATATCCTTGTTTACATAGCCTACCTCATTCTCACTGCAAGCATCTATCTACCTATTGAGGGAATTCTTTCTTTTATGGCGATGATTGTGGCTCTTGACGGTGTGGTGGCACGTATCAAAGAGATTAAAACTATGCCTATTCAAGAAGGCAAACAGGAAATGAATCCCAAAGATTATAGTATAGATTTTCAAGATGTAGTTTTCGGCTACGATGACTATACTGTCATCAATGGTGTGAGTTTCACAGCCAAACAGGGCGAGGTTACTGCTTTAATTGGATCTTCGGGAAGCGGGAAAACCACTCTAACTAAGTTGGCAACTCGTTTTTGGGATATTCAGCAGGGGAAAATCTTGCTTGGTGGAGAGGACATCAGTTTGATAGACCTTGAAACATTACTGAAGAACTATGCTATTGTTTTTCAGGAAGTAGTGCTGTTCAATGCCAGCATAAGAGATAATATTCGTATCGGCAAAAAAGAAGCTACGGACGAGGAAGTGGCACGTGTAGCTCAAATAGCCCGATGCGATGAGTTTATCAATCGTATGCCCCAAGGCATGGATACTGTCATCGGTGAAAACGGTGAGCGGCTTTCCGGCGGTGAGCGTCAACGCATCTCCATTGCAAGGGCTATACTGAAAGATGCTCCTATTATTCTATTGGACGAAGCTACTGCCTCACTTGACGTAGAAAACGAAAGTCTGATACAGGAAGCTTTGTCGGAACTGATTAAGAACAAGACGGTTATTGTTATCGCCCACAGAATGCGTACCATTCGTGGAGCTGATAAAATCGTGATGCTCAATCAAGGTAGGATTGAGGCGATGGGTACTGATGCAGAGTTGCAGATGCAATCGGAAACCTATCGGAAGATGCTCAAAAAATCAATCGGATAAAAACAATAAAATATCAAATAAGATGAAAAGAATAATTTTAATGAGTTTAGTAGTATTGGCTTGTGCCACTACCGCTATGGCACAAACAGGCAGAGATATAGCTCAAAAAGTGAAAGATCGTCCAGATGGAGATACTCGTCAATCGGAGTTGGTAATGAAACTGATCAACAAACGTGGAGCAGTTCGTGAACGCAGACTTATTTCTTACTCTATAGATGTAGGGAAGGAGAAAAAAGATCGCAAGAGTATCATGTTCTTCCAATATCCCGGAGATGTAAAAGGTACGGGCTTCCTTACATGGGATTACGATAATCCCAGCAAAGAAGATGATAAGTGGCTCTACTTGCCTGCGATGAAGAAAACACGTCGTATCAGCGGTTCGTCTGCCAAACAAGATTATTTTATGGGCAGTGATTTTACCTATGATGATATGGGTAGTCGCAATGTAGATGAAGATACGCACAAGTTACTGGGTGAAGAAATCATAGGCGGATACAAGTGTTGGAAATTGGAATCAACTCCCAAGGATAAACGAGAAATTTATTCCAAGAAAATAGCTTTCATACGCCAAGATTGTTTGATTGCTGTAAAGGTGGAGTATTATGACAAGATGGAGAAGTTACACCGTCGCCTTGAATTATCGGATATAGCTAAGGTATCAGGATTTTGGGTAGCTCAAAAATTGCACATGACCAATGTACAGACGGAGCATCAGACGATTCTTGAAATTAGGAATCCCAAGTATGATATTCCTGTAGAGGAGGCGAAATTTAATGTTACGACTTTAGAGAAAGGCAGGTTCTGATGACAAGTACGATTAAAAATCTTACGGGATATTTTCTGCTGATTCTCCAGTTTCTTCTGTTCTTTCCTCTGCACATCGTATGGGGACAAGAGGAAAGGAATTCTTCGTGGCAACTTAAAGGTTTTGTTGATACCTACCATGCCGTCCGAACCGAGAAACCGAACGATTTTATGTCTTCACGTACTCGGATAAGAGGGGAAATAGGGAAAAGTTTTGGCGGTTCTGCACTTTTTGTCTCGTTCAACGCCACTCATAACGCCTTATTAAAGGAACGAACGGGATTTGAGTTGCGAGAGGCGTATCTTGACCATAGAGAGGAGCATTGGGGATTTCGTTTGGGGCGGCAACTTGTCATTTGGGGTATGGCAGACGGAGTACGTATCACCGACTTGGTTTCTCCGATGGATATGACGGAGTTCTTGGCACAAGATTATGATGATATTCGCATGCCGGTCAATGCTTTGCGTTTCTTTTTATTTAATGAAAAGCTGAAATTAGAGCTACTTGCTATACCGACATTTGAGGGATATAAATTACCAACCAATGCCGAAAATCCATGGAATGTGTTACCTAAAAACACAACTCAACTCCTTGTTTGGAGCGAAGAAGGAAGCCGTCCAAAGCTCCGTTTTTCTAACATAGAATACGGAGGACGGCTCTTTTTTACTTTACCTGGAGTAGATTTCTCTCTATCTGCATTACATACGTGGAATAAGATGCCTGTAATGAGTTATCAACCATCTGCAACACAACTTACTATATCACCACATTACTATCGTATGGGCTTCTTCGGAGGAGACATTTCTAAGCCATTGGGACAGTTCGTACTTCGCGGTGAAATAGCTTTCAATGTGGGAAAACATTTTAGCTACAAACCCAAGTTGGTTTCTATAGCTCAGAAAGGATTTAATACGGTGAATTATCTCGTGGGCGTAGATTGGTATGCTCCTCATGAATGGACAATAATGGCGCAATTTTCTTCGGAAAGCATTTTAGAATATGAAAATCAGATAGTACAACCAGAGCACAATTCTCTTCTCACGTTCCATGTGTCAAAGAAGCTGTTGGATAGCACGTTGCAGATTTCCAATTTTACCTATTTTGACCTTAACCATAAAGGCTGGTTCAGTCGCTTTACTTCTTCTTATGCTTTGAATGATTATATCCAACTATCGGCTGGTTACGATTGGTTTGGAGGTAATGAAGGTATGTTCAGCATGTACAAACACAATTCTGAAATGTGGATCAAAGCTAAGTATAGCTTTTGAGCTATGGAGATGATAAAATGATATAAATAGGAATGCCATGTATAAAACTTACGACAGTAGCTAAAGAACTCATAGAGTAAATGAATAAACCATTTTAATGGTATTAGGTAAATTTCCTAAAGAGATACATCAGATAAAATAAGATACGATAAAGAACAATTTTAGATATAATCAATGAAGCAGAAAATAGTACTTCTTTTTTTTATGTTGCTACTTATGAATCTTAATATAGTAGCTCAAACGGGAGGTGGATGCATTGTGGGTACGGTGATTGACGATGCTGTAGGAGAACCTCTAATAGGTGCAACTATCTTTATAGAAGAACTGAAAGAGGGAGTTGTTACAGATGAACACGGAGATTTCTCATTTTCGGATATTCCTATAGGCACTTATACGCTTACAGTGAAATTTATGGGATTTCAGGTACAAACTCTGAAAATAACTGTAGGAAAAGAGCATGGAAAGAAAATCAAAGTTCGTATGAAAGCACTATCTCAATCTATAGAAGAGGTGGTTGTCATGGGGAAAAGCGAGGCTCGTAAAATAAGAGAACAAGCTATGCCTGTATCCGTAATCAGTATGAAACAACTACAGGGAACAGTGAGTGATGTACAAGGAATCTTGGCTAAAACTGTAGGGGTTGCTATACGTGCTTCTGGAGGAGTAGGGAGTACTTCCAGATTATCTGTGAGAGGTTTGGAAGGGAAACGAATAGGTTTTTTTATAGATGAAACTTCTTTGAATGAACAATCGGACTTCATAGATCTTAACGATATCCCTATTGATATGATTGATAGGATAGAGATATATAAGGGTGTAGTACCAGCTAAATTCGGAGGTTCATCAATGGGAGGTGCAGTAAATATCGTCATTAAAGAATATCCTGATCGTTATGCCGATGTGAGTTATACTCGTGAGTCATTCAATGTAAATAAGGCGCAGACCGTTTTCAAAAGAAACTTGAAAGATGCTGGACTGGTGTTTGGTGTTGGTGGAGGTTACACTTATGCAGACAATAATTATACGATGGAGTCTCCCTATGTCAAAGGATTGAAAATCAAACGTAATCATGATAATTTCAGGAAATTGATTTTAGGTGGTAGCATAAAAGCCAAGAAATGGTGGTTTGATGAGGTTGAATTTGAACCTGCATTTATTGATACTTATAAAGAAATACAAGGTATTGAGACCGATATAAGGCAAGCACATACGAGATCACGTCTTTACTTGTTAGCAAATAAACTGGAGAAAAAGAATTTTCTTCTTGAAGGTTTGGATTTTGATATGAGTACTGCTATCGCTTATACACAATATTCATTGGTAGATACAGCCAAAGTATGGTACGATTGGGAAGGAAATGCATATCCCACTCCATCTACAATCGGAGGAGAATTAGGTTCCAGATACGCATCAAAATCAAACAATAAGAAAACAACGCTGTTGAACAAGTTGAACCTGGAGTACTTGATCAGCAAGAATCACTCCATTAGTTTCAATTCAGTATTCACGCTTGCCAACGGATACCCTTCAGATGCCACAAAAGAACAAAGCATCGGCAAGAAAGTAGATTTCAATTCACATATGAGAAGCTGGGTAGGAGGATTGACTCATGATTTCCGAACTACGGACGATCGATTTCTTAACTCACTGACAACTCGTATTTATTGGTATTCCATGAAAACCTCCTATCAGAATATCTATGTCAATACACCTGTTGAGGATATATCGCTGAACAAGAGTAGTGTCGGTTTCAGCAATGCCATGCGCTATCGTTTCACACCATCTTTTATGGGTAAGTTGTCGGGAGGATATGATGTGCGTATCCCTGCGGAAAACGAGCTGTTGGGAGACGGTTATACTATCACTCCATCGGAAAGATTATTGCCGGAACGCAATTTGAGTGTGAATGCTGGATTGCTGTACGACTTAACTGGTAAACACCCGAGTAACTTGCAAATAGAATTGAGCGGATATTATATGTATCTGAAGGACATGATCCGTTTCGTGAAAGGAATACTCGGTGCCCAATATCAAAATTTTGGAGAAATGAGAACACTGGGAGCAGAACTTGAAGTGAAGGCTGATATATTTCCTTTCCTTTACGGATATGGCAATGTAACTTATCAGGATTTACGTGATGTAAGAAAGTATGAAGAAGGTACTAATCTTCCTAATGCGACAAAGGGGAAACGAATGCCCAACATTCCTTATTTTATGGCAAATGCCGGATTGGAATTTCACAAAGAAAACCTATTTGGAGGTAGAGGACAGAACACCAGACTATTTGCAGATATGGCTTTTGTAAATGAATACTTGTACGATTTTGAGATAACAGAAAACGCCAAACGTCGGATACCGCAAAGCACAACGATAGATCTCGGGATTGAACACAGTTTTATGAATCAACGTTTGTTTATTTCCGGAAAGATAAAAAACCTGACCAATGCGGTAGTTCTTTCTGAATTTAATCGTCCCATGCCCGGTAGGAGTTTCGGAATAAAGTTAAGATATATTTTTAGATAATGTGATAATCAGTAAATTAATCAATGAAATGAAACGAATGAAAGAAAGTTGGCAACTTATAGCCATGAGTGTAGCAATGCTTTTTGTAACATCGTGTGAAAAAAACAACGGGAATGAACCTACTCCCGATAATCTTTTGGGAGGAGAAGGAAATATCCTGATAGAAAGCACAGTAAAAAATGCCGATGGTACGAGCGGACAGTCGTATCTGCAGCAGATACCCAATTTGTCAGGTACGTTAAACATGACCCAAGGCATTCAAATAGGTTTTGCATCTTCTATTTCTGTGGAGGGGAATGATATTTTTGTTTTTCCGGAATTCGGAACTAGCGGGAAGCAAACTGTCGTAAAGTACGAACATTCTCAAAAAGGTTTGAAAAAGGTAGGAGAAATGCAGATTATCCCCAATTCATATCCGATCAATCTTACCCAAGTGTCTGATGAAAAAGCTTATATACCCTTGTACAACTTAGGAAAAGTCATGGTCATAAATCCTAAGACTATGATAAGAACAGGGGAAATTAATTTAAGTAAGTATGCGCACAAGGATAGTAGTGTAGACCCCTCTTATGGTATTATTCGTGATGGCTTCTATTACCTTCCATTGGATCAGATCGGAACAAATTGGATGCCTTACGAAGATCATAGACAGGTAGATGTGGCAGTTATTGACACGAAGACGGACAAAGTTCTGAATGTAATTTCAGAAAAATCAAACGGGCTTTGTTTCCCGACACGTCCATTCCTTAAAAATATGATATTCACAAATGAACAGAATGATATTTACATAGCTTGTACGGGTTATTTTGGGTACAATCCGCAATATGTGAAAAACGGCTTTGTGTGTATTCCTGCAGGTAAACACGAGTTTGATGAAAGTAAAACATGGGAGATAAGTAACACACCGATAGCAGGAAGTACATATAAATCTGCTACCATCTTCAATTGTAAATATATAGGAAACAACAAGGTCGCAGCCTATGTTGGAGTCTTGGAACTTATGAGCGACAATCCCTATACGGCACGCAACTCTATGGCTGTAATGATAGATCTGAAAACCAAGACCATTGAGAAAATTGATGGAATACCTTACACGGACGGGCATAGTGTGGCTATAGAATATCATAATGGGGAAGTTTTATTTGCAGCTTATGGTGTAAATGTTTCAGGAGTGTTTGCTTACAATCCTACAACAAGAAAAGTCAGACAAACTCTTTCTTCTGGCGGCAATGTTGCATTCATGCACTTTTTCAAAAAATAGATTTGAGAGAATCTAAAGAGGGGTTGTGTCAAAAATGAATTTTGACACAACTCTTTTTTGTTCCTTTTTAGATATGTGTGAATCATTTAGCTCATTATTCTCCATCTATATTTCGTACTGCGGTTTATAAATTTCATGATATGGTTTATATAAACCTCAATGGAAGTTTACATAGACCACAGTATGGAATAGAAAACGAGGCGATGCGGTCAGGAAAAATACTACGGTAATAAGGAAATTTGACTACTCTTTTATTATCTATGGCATAGAATTTGCAGGAAAATATGGAAAAGATGCCTTACTTTGAGGTTTGTTCCCATAGAGGAAGCATCTCTGATAAATATAAATATGGCAATAGAATTTTCTAAAAAGACGCGAGATATTATAGCATATAGTATAGAAGAGGCTCGTAGACTTCGTTCTCCTTATTATGGAGAGGAGCATTTTGTACTGGCAATGCTGAGAGATAAAGAAAATGAAGCTTTCAAAGCTTTGATGTACTGTTTTATAGAAACG
>JALEQJ010000054.1 GCA_022764505.1 Phocaeicola sp.
TAGCCTTTCTCTAATTTGAGGCGATCAACCTCTGATAATTCAAGTACTTTTATTGGTTTCATAATTCTACTTTTTCTATAAAACGAAAAATGAGCCATGTTAGTACTTATATATAAAAATAATTTAGATCACTTACTTAAGTTTGTATTTTATATTTTGTGGAGAACGAAAATACAAAAGAATACCTATGCTAAAGAGACACTTTGTTATTTTTTAGGATTATTGTAGTTGCTGTACATACGGTTACACGAAAAACCGAACAGCGTGGCGAATGGTTCCTATGAATAAGTCGGCATTCTCTCTTCCGTGATGAAGTTTATATAAACTTCGGTGGAAAAAGATGTAAACTGTGCCGTAGTTTATATAAACTTCTATGGAGAAATAAAGTTTTTATTTGCAGGTGAGAATCTTTCTTACATAGACAGCAGAAGTCCTGCACAAAGCAATATGCCGAAAAGGAGAATGTTTATGGAAGTACGACCTAATATGCTATTGAGGGCTTTGCCTTTGTAGATCCTACGCATTTCTACTGCTGTAAGGTAATGCTTGGGTAAATAAAGTAGAGGAAGAATAGTTGCCCAATATCTTTCTTCTGTGAGAAAATAAGCACAAGAAAGACAAGCCAAGACCCCTAAAGCGATGTAGAGATAATAGCCTGTAGCTTCTCCCCAGCGTACTACGAGGGTACGCTTTCCACTTATGGCATCTTGTTCACGATCTCTGTAGTTGTTAATCATAAGCAGTGTATCTATAACCAATCCGCAAGCCATAGATGCCATAAAGATAGTAGTATGATAAGTGCCGGTCTGTACATAGTAGGTACAACCTACGGGTATAAGCCCGAAGAAGACAAGTACTGCCACATCGCCCCAACCGTGATAAGCGAGGGGATAAGGTCCTGTAGTATAAAAGAAAGCGAAGAGTATGCACGCTAAGCCGATGGGAAGCATATACACACCACCATAATACAAGATGCCAAAGCCTGTGAGGATAGCGCATATAGTGGTAATAATGATGCCTTTCTGCATAGCCTTTTCTGAAATCCACCCTTGTGAGCAAGCTCTTTCCGGTCCTAAACGGTCTTCTCTATCGGTTCCTTTTTTATAATCGTAGAGATCGTTTATGAAATTGGCATTGATCTGCATAAGCCACGCAAAGAGAAGACAAAGCAGTGTAGGAAGGATAGAAAAGCTATGATGTACGTAAGCCAATACAGCTCCGGTCATTACGGGAACTGTAGCACCGCTCAATGTCTTGGGGCGAGCCGCCAAGAGCCACGCTTCTAATGAATGAGGAACAATCTCTTTATTCATACAGAAAGATTTATAAAATAGTATGATTTGCCAAGTCTGTGAGTAGTTCGTAAGTGGTTGGGTGTAGGAAGAAACGAATGTCTTTCCCTTCTCTGATGGCTTCTCTAATAAATGAAGAGCTGATTTCAAACATAGGTGTAGGTAGAAACTTGGCTGTAGGAGGGAGCGTCGTGGTGTCTATATGATAATTGGGGCGAGGATAAATGTAGACGGGAAATCCGCGCAGAATTTCTTCGGAGAATTTCCAGCGTGGAAATACCTCCCAGTTATCTGCTCCTATGATAAGGGTAAAGTCATACTGTGGATAGACTTTTTTAAGTTCGCATAGCGTGTGATAGGTGTACGAGGGG
This sequence comes from Phocaeicola sp., assembly GCA_022764505.1. Taxonomy (GTDB): domain Bacteria; phylum Bacteroidota; class Bacteroidia; order Bacteroidales; family Bacteroidaceae; genus Phocaeicola. The sequence continues at coordinate 1,664 of JALEQJ010000054.1, forward strand.
CGTGGTAGAGAAAATTCAAAATCCGAAGCGTGGAGTTTGGGGTATTCTTTTACGGCTGCACGTACCAAACTTAATCGTAGGTCATCGTCCCAGAGTTCACCGGCTTCTTTCAGTGGATTGCGAGGAGATACCATAAACCAAATTTCGTCCAGTTCCGTGTACTCGCACAGATAATTACTCAAAGCCAAATGCCCTATATGTATAGGGTTGAATGAGCCTCCGAAGATACCTATTTGGCGTCTTTTTTTCTCCATTGCAAGAAATTGAAAATTTGCCAAGCAGTAATCAGCCCCATAGCGATACCTATGCTATACTCTTCTTTGATGAAAGAATAAATAGCAACTATGATGGCAATAACGGCAATAATAAGAGCTACGATACTCCACTTGCTTAAATTTGTTGGTTCAGCCATTTGTGAGTGGGTTAGTTTTGAACAGAGATTTGTAAAAAGTCTTGTAAAGTTTTCAATGCTTCTGCTTGTGCTGTAGCTAAGTCTTCATTGATAATAACTTTGTCAAAGCGTGGCGCAAAACTTAGTTCGTATGCCGCCTTGTTCACTCTGTCTTCTATCACTTCCGGGGAATCTGTACCTCTTCCTATCAGTCTTTTGCGTAGCTCTTCTATAGAAGGGGGCTGTACAAATATAGACAGAGCACGTTCGCCATAATAGGATTTTATATTACAGCCGCCTACTACGTCTACATCGAAGATTACGTTTTCTCCTTTGGCGAGTTGGGCTTCTACTTGTGCTTTGAGTGTACCGTAGAATCTGTCCGGATATACTTCCTCGTATTCAAGGAATTCTCCTTTTGCAATGCGTGCCTTGAACTCTTCGGGAGATAAAAAGAAATACTCTACTCCGTGCTTCTCTTCTCCACGTGGAGGTCTGCTGGTAGCAGAGATAGAGAATGCCAAGTGCAGTTTTTGCTGCAATAGATAGTTGATAATAGTAGACTTTCCGGAGCCGGAGGGAGCAGAAAAGATGATGAGCTTGCCTTGTTGTTCCATATTACATTACATTGAGTACCTGTTCTTTTATCTGTTCCAAAGCATCTTTCATTTGTACTACTATCTTCTGCATCTCTGCGTGGTTGGACTTGCTGCCTGTGGTATTGATTTCTCTACCCATTTCTTGCGCAATAAATCCCAATTTCTTGCCTTGTCCTTGTCCTTCGGCTAAGGTTTCCAAGAAATATTGCAGGTGATTACGAAGGCGTTGTTTCTCTTCATTGATATCCAGTTTCTCTATATAATAGATAAGTTCCTGCTCCAGTCTATTCTTGTCGTAGTCTTTTTCTACCACCTTTTCCAAGGCTTCTACGATGCGTTCACGCACTTTCTGTATGCGTTCTGCTTCGTAGGGTTCTATGGCATTGAGTAAAGAAAATATGGTAGCTATATTCTGTTTGAATTTTTCTGTCAAGGCTTTTCCTTCTTGTTTGCGAAAAGCAATGAGCTGGGCTACCGCAGAAACCAGTGCAGTATTTACAGCTTTCCATTCTTCTTCTTCAAGTGTTTGTATTTCTACTTTGGTAAGTACATCGGGCATACGGAGGAGAGTAGGTAGCCACAAATCGTTGGGCATACTTAAATAAAGCTCTTCGCAGATTGCATTGATTTGCTGACGATAGTTTTTTACTAATCCGCTGTTTATCGTGGTAGCTGCTTCTTCTGCCTCTTTTTCTATCCAAATGTTCAGGTCTACTTTTCCACGCTCTAAAAGTTGGGTTACATAAGTGCGTATTTCCATCTCTTTTTCTCTGTATAGAGGAGCAATACGTGTGGATAAGTCCATCGCTTTGCTGTTCAGCGATTTTATTTCTACATGTATCTTCTTATTACCGAATGTGGCTACAGCTTTTCCATAGCCAGTCATTGACTGTATCATGTTGAACTATTTTTTTTATTTGGTTGCAAAAGTAATCTTTTCTATTGGCTATTCAATGTATTAAAAACCTAACTTTGTCTTTCTAAATAGAATAAGGTATGATTGAGCAATTAAACAAAACGGATTTACAGATATTACGTATTCTCCAAGAGAATTCAAAACTTACCACGAAAGAATTGGCTGCTCGTGTGAGTTTATCTTCTACTCCTGTTTTTGAGCGTCTGAAACGTTTGGAACAGCAAGGTTACATCAAAAAGTATGTGGCTGTGTTGGACGCAGAAAAACTCAACAGAGGATTTGTGGTATTTTGTAGTGTGAAACTTCGCAGAATGAACAAGGATATAGCGATAGAGTTTACAGAGATGATTAGAAAAGTTCCGGAAGTAACAGAGTGCTATAATGTTTCCGGAGAAATGGATTATCTCTTGAAAATTCACGCCCCCAATATGAAGTACTATCAAGAGTTTCTCATCAATGTACTAGGGACAATAGATAGCTTAGGATCCGTACAAAGTTCTTTTGTAATGCACGAAGTGAAACACGATTACGGCATTGCACTTTAAGCACCGAAGCAGAAACATTACCTTCTTCTTATTTTTTTGTACTGTATTCTATCTACATCAAAGCCTAATCCATTCGGCTTGGTAAAAAGCATCTTTACAGCAAGTATCCTATAAATATATCGTTCTGTTTCTTTTACGAGTTTCAAGTCTATGCTTTCTACATCTTGTTTGTGCAGCTCTGTTTCTATGCGTGCTTGTCCTATGTTGTAGGATTGTGCTACAGCTATCCAATCGGAGAATTTTGCATAAGCTGTTTTTATATATTTACAGGCAGCTATGGTAGACTTTCTGATGTCGGTTCTTTCGTCTCTTCCTCTGTCTATATTTAGTCCATACTCTCGGGCGGTAGCAGGCATAAACTGCCATAATCCCAATGCACCCATATAAGAACGTGCGTGAGGATTCATACCACTTTCTATGACCATAAGATACTTAAAATCCTCCGGTACTTGCTGAGACTTTAGAATGGATTCTATGATAGGGAAATAGTATTGCGCTCTTTCTATCCATACCTTGATAGAAGGTAAAATGGTTACGATTTCTTTTTTGAGCTTTCTCTGTCTGTCTGTAGGAGATATGTCTACAGGTTTCCCACAAAACTTAAACTCTTCTGTTTGCAGGACACTGTCTGTAGGTAATAATGCTCGAAATGCAGGCGTTCCTTCCCTAAAGGCTTCGGGAAGTGAAAGTGTAGGAAGCGTATCCGGCTCTTGTGCTTTTCCCCATACGCACCACGTAAGCAAGAAAAGTAGGAATGGTAATCTTAGAAAAGGTGTTTTCTCTTGTTTAGAGAAGGCTGTCGGCTGTTCCTTTTTTAAGATTCTGTTTGAGGTGGACATTCTTCTTCGGTATAAATGGTTTCTGCTAAAGAAGCTTCTATTTGTATGGCTTCTTCTTGCTCCATTCTTGCTTTTTCTTCAAAAATGCTTTCTAAGAAAGCACTGTCTTGCTTTATCATACGTAGGGTTTGGGAAGCCGCTTCTTGCTGAGATTCTTTCTTTGAATAACCACGACCACTGCCTGCCGGTATATTCCCTACACGAATGAGTGTCTCAAAAATAGGATTGTGTGCATCGTCCATTTCTTGATGCGTAAGTTCAAAGACAACTTCCACTTTATTCTTTTGTCCCCATTCTATGAGCTTAGATTTGAAATTTACTTCTTTGCGTGAAATTTTATCTACATTCAAGTACTGCTGTATGATGCGTCTTTCTATGAACCAGCGTGTATATCTATAGCCTCTATCTAAGTAAATGGCTCCTATGAGTGCTTCAAAAGCATTGCCGGATACATAGCTGTTATGAGTGGAATGGCGCATAGAATACTTGATGAGTTTGTCCAATCCTATGTCTTTTGCGACTTTATTTAAGGTTTCTCTTTGTACTATTTTGGAACGAGTGCTGGTAAGAAACCCCTCTCTCTTTCCTGGAAATTTCTTGTATAAAATTTCTGCGATGACAGCATCAAGTATCGCATCTCCGAGAAACTCCAAGCGTTCATTATTAAGCCTGCGTCCATTTTCTTTGATAGAAGAAGACTTGTGCAAGAGTGCTTGCTCGTACAGAGAGATGTTGTGTGGGTAAAATCCTAATATGCGATAAAAGCGAAGATAAGACTCCTTGTCCTTTCGAAAGAGGAGTCTTATCTTATCCAATATATTGCTAAACACAGTTTAATCTATATATTTTTTCACTATGAGACATGCGTTATGACCTCCGAAACCGAAAGTGTTACTCAATGCTGCGCGTACAGTGCGCTTTTGTGCCTTATTGAAAGTAAAATTCAGTGCGTAATCTATGTTCTCGTCATTGTCTCCTTCTGTATGGTTAATAGTAGGAGGTACAATGTCGTTTTGTACAGATAGGGTACAAGCTATGGCTTCTACAGCTCCTGTAGCACCCAGCAAGTGTCCTGTCATAGATTTTGTAGAACTGATATTCAGCTTGTAGGCGTGTTCCCCGAAGACTTCTTGGATAGCCTTAGCTTCGGAAATATCTCCTACAGGCGTAGAAGTACCGTGTACATTGATGTAGTCTATGTCTTCCGGCACCATTCCTGCATCTTCCAAGGCATTGGACATCACGAGTGTTGCACCTAACCCTTCCGGGTGAGAGGCAGTAAGGTGATGTGCATCTGCAGAAAGTCCTGCACCTACTAATTCTGCGTATATCTTGGCACCACGTGCTTTAGCGTGTTCCAATTCTTCCAAGATGAGGCAGCCTGCACCTTCTCCCATAACGAAACCATCTCTACTTGCACTGAAAGGGCGAGATGCACCTTGTGGGTCTTCGTTGCGAGTGGATAGAGCGTGCATAGCGTTGAATCCACCTACTCCTGCATCAAAGATGGCGGCTTCTGCTCCTCCGGTTACGATGGCATTGGCTTTTCCTAAACGTATATAGTTGAAAGCGTCTGCTATCGCATTTGATGAAGAGGCACAAGCGGAGGTTGTGGTGAAGTTGGGACCACGGAATCCGTACATAATAGAGATTTGTCCAGATGCTATGTCTGCAATCATCTTAGGGATAAAGAATGGATTGAAGCGAGGACCGTTCTCTTTACTAAGTGCGTATGCGCTTACTTCGTCTTCGAATGTCTTGATACCTCCGATACCGACTCCTAAAATGACACCTATTCTATTCAGGTCTTCTTTTTCTACGTCAAGTGCTGCATCGTCTATAGCTTGCTTGGCTACAGCTATTGCGTATTGGGTATATAAATCCATCTTGCGGGCTTCTTTGCGATCCAAGTATTGGGATACATCAAAGTTTTTCACTTCGCAAGCGAATTGGGTCTTGAATTTTGATGCGTCAAAATGAGTAATCGGTCCTGCTCCGCTTACTCCATTTACAAGGTTTTCCCAAAATTCAGGGACGGTATTGCCAATGGGAGTGAGTGCACCAAGACCGGTTACTACTACTCTTTTTAGTTCCATAAATAAGAAGAGTGGTTTTGCTTATTTGTTTTCTTCGATGTAAGCAATAGCGTCGCCTACTGTCTTGATCTTTTCAGATTGGTCGTCTGGAATAGAGATACCGAATTCTTTTTCAAATTCCATAATCAATTCTACCAAGTCCAAAGAGTCTGCACCAAGATCGTTTGTGAAGCTTGCTTCTGGTTTTACTTCAGCAGCATCTACGCCTAACTTATCAACGATAATTTTTTCTACTTTTGCTACAATTTCAGACATAATCTAAATGTTTTAGTTATATAATAAATGAATTTCAGGCTGCAAAGGAATGTATATTCCTAAATATACGCAAGAGTTTGAAGAAATAATTGCACAGAATTTGCACACATTTTCAAAACCTGTGCATATAATAACATATTTGATATGAAAAGAATTGCTGTTTTTGCATCGGGAGAAGGAACGAATGCGCAACGATTGATGGAGGTATTTCAAGCAGATAAAGAAGTCTCTATTTCCTTGATTATAACTAATAAACCCAATGCAGGTGTAATAAAAAGGGGAGAGCGTATGGGTGTTCCTGTCAAAGTATTGCCTCGCGCATCGTTTGACGATGGTACATTGTTGGCTATCTTGAAAGAAGCACAGATAGATTTTATTGTATTGGCGGGATTTTTATTGAAAATTTCTCCGGAATTGGTGCAAGCATATCCTCAACGCATCGTAAATATACACCCCTCTTTACTGCCTAAGTACGGTGGTAAAGGTATGTATGGTGGTTATGTACACGCGGCTGTCATAGCGGCAGGAGAAAAAGAAAGTGGTATCACTATCCATTATGTGAACGAAGCATACGATGAAGGTGCTTATATTTTTCAAGCTCGTTGCGAAGTCCTGTCTACAGATACACCGGAAACTTTGGCTGCACGTATTCATACTTTGGAGTACGAGCATTTCCCTGCGGTGGTAGATTTATTGGTGAAAGCATTGCCGGAATAAGCCTTGTCTGTTTGATGATATAATTATTAATTCCCTACTTCTTTAGTCTTAGCACAACCCATTATGGATTGACGATGGTGAGGTACATATAGGCAGGATTATTCACTATGTTCCTAATCCTGCCCTAACAAAAGCATAACGCCTATAGCGTTATTTTGCAGAACTACGTTTAAGCAAGGAATCCCCATCGGGGATTTGCTGTTGATAGAGCAGGTGTTCGGACTGAAACGCAGAACCCTGCCTATACACGTACATAAAAACAATGCCATAGGTATTGTGCTAAGAGAACTTTGAGAATTACTTTCCTATTCAAGGGAGGTAAATAGGAATATCTCTATTTCGTATCACAGTTTATATAAACCGCAATGGAAGTTTATATAAACCATAGTGGAGGTTTACATAAACTTAAGTACGAAACAGAATAATCAAATGATGGGATAAAAGAATAGAAAGTGGTATTATTCCAAAAAGGCGAGAAGTTTTTTACAATCTCTTGTTATTTGATGTACTTTTGCAGTAAAATTAAAAACAAGCACTATGTCCGAAAGAAAAGTGAGAGTTCGTTTTGCGCCCAGCCCTACGGGTGCTTTACATATAGGTGGTGTACGCACCGCATTATATAATTACCTCTTTGCTCGTCAGCACGGAGGAGAATTGATATTCCGTATAGAAGATACAGACTCCAACAGATTTGTACCCGGAGCAGAAGAGTATATATTAGAATCGTTTAAGTGGTTGGGTATTCCTTTTGATGAAGGAGTAAGTTTCGGTGGAGAATATGGTCCTTATCGCCAATCTGAGCGAAAAGAGATTTACAAAGAATATGTAGACTTGTTGCTTTCTAAGGGAAAGGCTTATATTGCCTTTGATACCCCGGAAGAATTGGAAGCCAAGCGTGCAGAAATAGCCAACTTCCAGTACGATGCTACTACTCGTGATAGTATGTGTAATTCTTTGACACTTCCGGCAGAAGAAGTAAAACGCAGAATGGACGCAGGAGATACGTATGTAGTACGCTTCAAAATAGAACCCGGAGAAGATGTACACGTACAAGATATAATTCGTGGAGAAGTGGTAATTAACTCGTCTATATTGGACGATAAGGTACTGTATAAATCGGCAGATGGATTGCCTACTTACCACTTGGCAAACATCGTGGACGACCATTTGATGCTGGTTTCTCATGTGATACGTGGAGAAGAATGGTTGCCTTCTGCACCTTTGCACGTGTTGCTGTATCGTGCTTTCGGTTGGGAAGATACTATGCCTGCCTTTGCTCACCTTCCGTTATTATTGAAACCCGATGGTAATGGCAAGTTGAGTAAACGAGATGGAGATCGTTTGGGTTTCCCCGTCTTTCCTTTGGAGTGGCATGATCCTAAGACCGGAGATGTGTCTTCCGGTTATCGTGAGTCCGGTTATCTGCCGGAAGCCGTCCTTAATTTCCTCGCATTGCTAGGCTGGAATCCGGGAAATGACCAAGAAGTAATGAGTATGGACGAACTGGTACAACTTTTTAACCTGCATCGTTGCAGTAAATCCGGTGCGAAGTTTGATTACGAAAAAGGAAAATGGTTCAATCACGAATATATCGTTCGTACAGACAATACTACCTTGGCAGGATTACTTTTGCCTACTCTGAAAGAAAATGGGGTAGAAGCTCCTATGGCTACTATAGAAAAAGTAGTAGGCTTGATGAAAGAACGTGTAAACTTCGTAAAAGAACTTTGGGAAGTGTCCAAATTTTTCTTCGTAGCTCCTACGGCTTACGATGAAAAGACAGTGAAGAAACGTTGGAAAGAAGAATCACCTGCGCAAATGCTGGCTTTGGCAGATTTCTTAGAAGGTCTTACGGATTTCTCTCCGGCTTATCAAGAAGAACAGGTTATGGCGTGGATAGCACAACATGAATATCATATGGGAAATGTGATGAATGCTTTCCGTCTTACGCTTGTAGGAGAAGGAAAAGGTCCTCATATCTTTGATATAACAGATGTGTTGGGTAAGGAAGAAACCATCGCACGTATTCGTCGTGCTGTAACGGCACTTTCTTAATCTAAAGGAAACGATATGTATAATATCGTCATGTATATTATCCACTTGGCTATTCGCATAGCCTCTCTGTTTCAAGAGAAAGTGGCTACTTTACGAAAAGGACAAAAAGCTACCTTTTCTATCTTGGACGAAAAGATAGAAGAGGGAGCTGCTTATATTTGGTTTCATGCAGCTTCCCTGAAAGATTTTGAACAGGGCAGACCTCTCCTTGAAGAGATACGTAAACGCTATCCGGAGTATAAAATCCTACAAACTTTCTTTTCCCCTTCCGGACACGAAGTTTATAAGGATTACGATGGTGCAGATATTGTTTGTTATCTTCCTGTAGACACGCCTCGAAATGCACGGCGTTTTGTAGAGAAAGTAAAGCCGGCTATGGCATTTTTTATCAAGACCGAATTTTGGAAAAACTATATAGAAGTCTTGTATAAGCAAGGAATACCTATCTATAATGTGTCTTCTATTTTCAGGGAAAATCAAATTTTCTTTCGTCCTTATGCTCGTAGCTATGCCAAGGTGTTAAGCTATTTTACGCATATATTTGTACAGAATGCTCCATCTAAGGAACTACTCAATGCACACGGCATAACACAAGTAACCGTGGCAGGAAATACTCGTTTTGATAGGGTGTTGGACGTATGTAGAACAGTACAGCCACGTCCTTTGATAGAAGCTTTCCGAGACAAAGAATTTACTTTTATATCAGGTAGTTCATGGGAAGCAGACGAACGTTTGTATCTACCTCATCTCAATGAAATGCCTGAGGTGAAACTAATTATAGCTCCACGCATCATAGACGAGGAAAATCTGTCCCGCATTACTGCACAGGTAAAAGGGAAAGTAGTGCGTTATAGTCAGGCTACAGAAGAAAATGTCCGAGATGCCAAATGTTTGCTTATAGATAGCTATGGCTTATTGCCTTCCTTATATCGTTATGCAGACTTGGCTTATATAGGAGGAGGATTTGGAGAAGGTGTGCATAATATAGCAGAGGCTGCTGTCTATGGTATTCCGGTGCTTTTCGGTCCTAATCACGCTCGTTTCAAAGAAGCTGTAGAACTGATAGCTTGTGGAGGAGGCTTTTCTATTCATATAGAAGAGGATTTTGACTTTATTTTCCACAGATTGCATGATTCTCCGGAAGCATTGGCGCATGCAGGACACCAAGCAGGTACTTATGTAGCCACACACGCAGGAGCAGTACAGCGCATTATGAAAATTGTATTCCCTACTTGATTATACAGTCTATTCCTCTATGCTTCAATAAAATCTTTCTATAACTTTGTCTTCTATACAAAGATTTCATACGTATGAACGAGGCTCACGAGCAAACGCCCCCAAAAGGTAAGCCCCAAAGAAATAAATGGAAAATCATAGTATGGGTAGTATTTTTACCTATACTATTGTTTTTCTTGCTTTCTGCTCTCATCTATTTCCCACCATTCCAACGTTTCTTGGTGAATAAACTCACAGATTATGCACAAGAGGAATGGGGAATAACCTTGTGTATAGAGAAAGTCTCATTAAGTTTTCCATTAGACTTATCTGTACATAATGCTCTCGCTATGCAAGAGAAAGACACGCTGTTTACTGCTTCGGAAGTGGTATTGGACGTAGAAATGCTCCCACTTGTAGATGGCATACTCAAGATAGAACGCTTCCACCTGAAGGGCACCACTATACATACTGCACAGCTCATAGATGGAATAGAACTTAAAGCGCAGATAGAACAACTGAAACTTTACTCTAAAGGCATTTCTTTTCCCAATAAACAGGTCGTACTGGACGATGTTTCACTCTCCGATGCACAAGTTTTTTTGCATTATGCAGATACTACCGCACAAGACACCACAGAGAAAACACCCACAAATTGGAAAATATCCTTACCTCGTGTAGCCCTGTCTAAGATCAAAGTAGCCATAGATATGCCTCTTGATAGTATGCGCATCTTGTCTTCTATAGATCAAGCTGTGCTTACAGAGGGACATTTGGATCTGCTTACTACCACCTTTACTGCTCGGAAAATCACCCTGAATGTTCCCACTTTTGCGCTACACAGCAATACGGAAGAAGCAAAAGAAGAAGGAATAGACGTAGCCCATATTCGTTTGCAGGATTTCGCTACTGCTATAGATACATTTTATTACTCTCCAAAGAAAACATCTCTCACTATCTCCCAACTGAAAGGAAAAGAGCACTCGGGAATAGCCATAGAGAAAGGGAAAGCGCATTTCTATATGGATAGTACGCAACTACAAGTGAAAGAGGCGGATATACTCACCACAGACTCGCGTCTTTCATTGGAAGCTATATATGGTATGAATGAATGTATACCTCTCTCTGAACAACGGATAGACTTACAATTATTGGCAGAGATAGGACAAGGTGATATTTATACGCTATTTCCGGAACTGAAAAAGAGCGTGCCTGCCAAGCGACCTACAGCTCCCTTGAAACTGCAAATGTTGGCGCAGGGGAATAAGGAGATACTGCAGATTCCTGTCTTAGACGCGAATATGGCACATACCATAGTATGTAAAGGAAAGGGAGAAGTTTATGCTCTGACAGATGAAAAAAACCGAAGAGGAAAATTCTCTTATACTACACAGGTGGGAGATTTGAGCTTCTTGGCTCCTCTTATGGGGAATGTACATATCCCACAAGGCTTGTCTATTCAGGGAGATATAGGTGTGCAAGGGGAAGACTTTACTGCCTCAGCACAACTGATGAATGGAGACGGAAAAGCTTCATTCAAAGCTTCTTATAACCTGCCGGCAGAAGCTTATCAGATGACATTGTCTACAGACCGACTGAATTTAGTGCGCTTTTTGCCTGCAGATTCTCTGTATTATCTAACCTCTACCATTACGGCACAAGGAAAAGGATTGGATTTCACCGCAGCTCCTACAGGTATGGAAACTAAGGCTCGTGTAGATTACTTGTTATATGGGAGTAGAGAACTCACAGGGATAAGTTTAGATGCAACATTGCATCAGAATAAACTTGTGGGGGGGATAGCCGCTCATAATAAATATATGGAAGTAGATGGGTGGATCAATGCACAGATTACAACCAAGGAGAGCTCGGGGAAAATGGATTTGGAAGTGAAGAAATTGGATTGGTATGCGTTACATCTTATAGAAAATCCTTTTGCTACATCGCAACATTTGACTTTCGACTTCTACTCGGATATGAAAACAACGCACTCTCTTACAGGAGATATGACAGCCATTAGACTTATTACTCCGGAGAAAACCTATCCTGCCAAAGATATTCATATAGGAATAGGAGTGGCACCGGATACTACCAATTGCTTTGCTTACGCAGGAGATTTGGCTTTTGTACTAACAATAGAAAATGATCTGCAAACTTTCCAAAAGAATATGACTCAACTCCAGACTCTGCTGAAAAAGCAATGGGAGGCGAAACAGATAGATCAGCAAGCATTATGTGCCATTTTGCCTAAAGCAGAATTCAATATCTTATCGGGGAAAGATAATCCTCTGTATAACTTTTTGGCTACAAAACATATCTATTTTGATGATATAGACATTTCCCTGAAAACAAGTTCCGTCAATGGCATAAATGGATATGCAGACATCAAAGGATTAAGAACGGATAGTTTATGGATAGATAATATCAATGTGGAGCTTAAACAAGTAGCAGAAAAGCTTACGTTAAAGGGAGGTGTCAACTCTGTAGCACGTCCTAAACAAGAGGCTTTCAATGTTCTGCTAAATGGAGAAATTGCTTCTACCGATGCGTTTTTACGTTTGCAATACTTGAATGGAAAGAAAGAAACGGGAGCAGATATAGGTTTCAGAGCATTATTGGAGCAAGAGGGGATTCGCTTCAAACTATTGGAAGAAAATCCTACACTCGTTTATAGGAAGTTTCAAGCCAATTCGGATAATTTTATATTCCTTTCTTCTACAGGAAAGATAGAAGCTCAACTCAAACTGCACGATGATAAATATTCGGGGTTAGAGTTCTTTTCTATGCCTAATGAAACAGCTTTACAAGATCTTACCTTGGCATTGCACCGCATAGATATAGGAGAATTTAGAAGAATTATACCTTATATGCCCAATATATCGGGAGTGATCAATAGCGAATTTCACTACGTGGAAGAGGAAAAAGATACACATATCTCTACAGATATGAGTGTGAATGGTCTCACTTACGATAACATCTCATTAGGAAATTGGGCAATGAGTGCTGTGTATCTCCCCAAAGAAGCAGGAGAGCATAAAATAGACGGTTTCCTAAGTAAAGATGGAGAAGAAGTAGCCCAATTAAATGGTTCTTATTTTGCACCTTTCACAGCAAAGTCTAAACCCGGTATATCTGCCGACTTGACTCTCTTGTCTTTCCCTTTATCTACCGTGAATCCATTTGTTCCGGAAAAATATGCGGAACTTACAGGCGGACTCAATGGTACACTAACCATAGCAGGTGCTACAGATCAGCTATTGGTCAATGGAGATATGGGATTGGATAAAGTAGATTTGCGTATTCCTAAGCTTTCTATGCAGTTCCAATTTGATAATAGACACGTGAGCATCACAGATAGTCGCCTTCATTTTGATCAATACCAAATTCATAGTCAGGGTTCGCAACCCTTCATAGTAGATGGGTATTTTGACATAAGAGATTTTGCATCTCCTTTATTGGACTTGCATCTGAGTGCAGAAGATTTTGAATTAGTCAATGCACGCAAGAGCCGAGATGCTATGGTGTATGGACGTATCTTTGTAGACGTAGAATCTACTTTGCGAGGACGTGTTTCCAATTTAGATATGAGAGGACAACTCAAAGTCTTAGGAAAGAGTGATTTTACCTATGTGATGGACAATACGCCACTTACAGTAGAGGATAGACTGGGAGAAACCGTGAAGTTTGTGAGTTTCGCAGATACGACCGCTACGGAAAACACTACTCCGGCAATAGCCTTGCCCAGTTCTATTACGATGCTGATGAATATACAAATAGACGAAGGAGTGCAGTGTCGTGCCAATATAGACCGTGCAGGTAGTAATTACTTACTTTTAGAAGGAGGAGGAGACCTCACTTTCCAATATACGAAACAAGGTGATATGCGTCTTACCGGACGATATGGACTGACGGGTGGAGAAATGAAGTATGATTTGCCTGTCATACCACTTAAAACATTTTATATAGTCAATGGAAGTTATTTACAATGGTCTGGAGATGTGATGAACCCACTCCTCAATATCAAAGCCTACGAACGTGTGAGAGCTTCTGTTTCTTCCGATGGGCAAAGCAATAGAATGGTAGCCTTCAATGTGGGGATAAATATCTCACAACGATTGGATAATATGGGCTTCACGTTTACTTTGGAGGCTCCGGAAGATGGTGCTATGCAGAATGAATTGGCAGGAAAGAGTGCTGAAGAAAAGAACAAATTGGCAGTTACGATGCTGGCTACAGGTATGTATTTAAGTAATACGAATGATGCCGGTGGATTAACAGCGAGCAGTGCACTCAATGCTTTTCTGCAGAGCGAAATCAATCATATAGCAGGTAGTGCGCTGAAAACCATAGATGTGAACTTCAATATGGAAAGCAATGATATAGATGGAGATGGAAATGCAGAGACCAACTATAATTTCCAATTTGCCAAACGCTTTTGGAACAATAGAATTCGTATCGTGATAGGTGGAACAGTTACTACAGGAAATACCATACAGCAGGAAAGTTTCATCAATAACATAGCCTTGGAATACCGTTTGGACAATGGAGGTACTCGATACGTGAAACTCTTCCATAATAAGAATTACGAAAGTATATTGGACGGAGAAGTAGTAGAGACTGGAGTAGGTATTGTTCTGAAAAAGCGTGTAAGTAAACTTTCCGAACTCTTTATTTTCCGCCCCAAAAAGAGAAAAAAAGTAGTACAGAATGAAAATAGCCAACCGTAATGTATTTTATTGGATACTGCGTGTCTGTATCGTTTTTGGTTTCACTCAATGCTCCACTACGAAGCACTTGCCGGAGGGAGAAATCTTGTACACAGGCATAAAGAATATTCAGATAGAGAATAGAGATAAAAGTCCAAAAGGGGGAGCTACCTTGGACGAAGTAAAGGCGGCTATCAGTATGGCACCCAATAATTCCTTTATGGGGAGTGCTTCTATGCGTACGCCTTTTCCTGTGGGACTTTGGTTATACAATGCCTTTGCTACCTCGGAAAAAGGCATAGGGAAGTGGATATTTGAGAAATTGGCTCCTGAGCCGGTGCTTATTTCTACGGTTAATCCTGCTACCAGAAGTAAAGTAGGTACTAATTTGCTAAGAGATTATGGCTATTTCAATGGGAAAGTAAATTATGAAATCGTAGAAACGAAGCACCCCAAGAAACAGAAGATAAGTTACACCATAGATATGGGACATCCTTATCATATAGATTCTGTTTCCTACGAAGGATTTACTCCGGAAATACAGCACATCATAGATTCTGTTTCTAAAGAAAAACTTATTAAAAAAGGAATGGGATTTGATGTTACAGTGCTACAGCGTGAGCGTGAGCGAGTAGCTACACTTGTCCGAGACAATGGCTATCCTTTTTTTAGAAATGACTATATCACATTCTTGGCAGATACATTACTTCGTCCGGGTGCTGTATGTTTGAAAATTCTTCCTGCCACTCATACTCCTGCGGAGGCTTATAAACGATATAGAATAGGAAATACTACGCTTTCTCTGAGTAGTTACGAAGGTACTTCTCCTACGGACAGTGTAAGAAATGGCGATTTTACATTTCTCTATTATGGAAACAGACCTGCTGTAAAAATGCCGGTATTACAAGACCGTTTGGTGCATCGTAAAGGAGAATTGTTTTCTAATAGAAGAATGGACTATACTTTGGAAGGGCTTAACAGATTGGGAATTTTCCGACACAATGAAATAAGTTATCTCCCCAAAGATACAATAGCCGGGAATGATACATTAGATGTGTGGATTACGTCTATCTTGGACTTACCTTACGATGCGGAATTGGAATTTAATGTGGCTAATAAAAGCACAAGACAATTAGGACCTGGAGCCATATTCAAGTTGTCTCGTAGGAATTTTGCAAGAATGGGAGCGAGTTTGAACTTGGAGCTAACGGGTTCTTACGAGTGGCAGACCAGAGAAGTAGTAGGAAGTGGCAAACAATCCAAACTGAATTCTTATAAATTAGGCTCCTCTCTCTCTCTACATTATCCTCGTTTGGTACTTCCGTGGGACGCAGATAAGAACAACCCTTTTAAGTTCTTCTCAGAAACGAACTTCAAAATTTATGCAGAGCTACTCAATAGAGGACGTTATTTTGAAATGCTCTCTTTCGGTGGATTGGTGCAATATACATTCCGTAGAAATAGAAACTGGAAACATTCTGTTACTCCTTTCCAACTGACTTACAATACCCTCCTATCCAGTACAGCCGCATTTGATAGCGTAGCTGTAGCCAATCCTATGCTGTTTCAGAGTTTGAGCAATCAGTTTATTCCATCTCTTAAATACACGCTTACTTACGAACCTCTCAAGAAGCGTAGTGGCAAAAATAGTTTTTGGTGGGAAACCTCTATTATGTCTGCAGGCAATGTTACTTCTGCTATTTATGCGCTGGCAGGAAAGGGATTCAAAGAAACGAATAAGCAACTTATGGGTACGCCTTATTCGCAGTTCCTGAAACTTACTTCCGAGCTAAAATGGAGACACGTCATAGATAGAAAGAACGAAATAGCTATGAGATTTATGATGGGAGGAATATGGGCATACGGAAACAGAACCATAGCTCCTTATAGTGAACAGTTTTACGTAGGAGGAGCCAATAGTATACGTGCTTTTACTTTCAAGAGTATAGGTCCCGGTAGATTCTTGCCGGATAAGGAAGAAGCCTATGCTTTTATGGACGCTACAGGCGATTTGAAATTGGAAGCCAATTTAGAATACCGCTTTCGTATCTTAGGCAATTTGTTTGGGGGGACACTCAATGGAGCTACTTTTCTTGATGCAGGGAATGTATGGCTCTTGCGTGAAGACCCGGCTCGCTTTGGAGCTAAGATTTCTGCCAAGCATTTCTTGAAGGATATAGCTTTGGGTACGGGCTTTGGTTTGCGTTATGATCTTTCTTTCCTTGTGTTGCGCTTAGACTTAGGAGCGGCATTACACCTGCCTTATGAGACAGGCAAGAAAGGTTACTATAATGTACCTCGTTTCAAGGACGGATTGAGCTTGCACTTTGCTATCGGTTATCCTTTCTGATAGTGTAAGAGGTGTATTCCGAAAGGTTATACAATAATCGGATTTATACAACGCCCATTCGCTGATATTACTTCTTTGCTTCTTGCATAAGCCTGCCCCAATGTCTGTACCCCAGTATGGACATACAAAGATTAACAAGGAAAGCTATGGCAGAAACATAATTTTCTACGTGCAGGAAAACGATAGCACTGGCAGTATTGGCTATAATCCAGCAAAACCAATGTTCCCGCCACTTTTTCGCAAGCCAAATCATACCCACTACAGAAACCACAGTAGAAACTACATCTGCCCACGGTAGGCTGCTTTGTTCTCTCAGTATATAATAAACAGGTAGCATAATGATAACAGCCAAAATGACGCTACCAGCCAATAACGCAACAGGTATGTGTGTGATAGGTTTTTCTTCTGTGGCTGTATCTCCTTTTCGTAGCCACATTATCCAACCTATGATACTGGTAATGAAATAATAAACATTCAATGCTACATTCCCATAAAACTGATCTTGCCAAGAAATAATGATCCAAGGAATAGGTAGAATAACTCCCACAGGCCATAACCACATAGAGGCTTTGTATTCCAAGTAAACCCACAAGAAAGAGAGTAATGTAGTGCTTAATTCCAACCAGTGTTCGGATAGATAAGTGTGCAGTGTAAAAAGTAAGTCCATCATACGATAGTAAATTTTCCCTGCAAAGGTAGGTAAGTAAACCTAAATCAAGCACCTATACAAAGGGGATTTTTAACACGAACTATTGCGTAAGCAGAATAAAGACTTATATTTGCAAAAAAATATTTTAGTAATAATTCATATTAAAACATCTTTACTTTATGTTCGAAGGACAACCTAAAGGGCTATATGCTCTTGCACTCGCAAACACGGGTGAGCGTTTTGGCTACTATACTATGTTGGCCATCTTCACGCTGTTTTTACAAGCTAAATTCGGATATACGGCGGCAGAAACCTCTACTATCTTTGGGGTATTCTTGGGAGCTGTATATTTTATGCCATTGATCGGTGGTATTCTTGCAGACAAGGTTGGTTATGGAAAATTGGTAACAATGGGTATTGTTATTATGTTCTTAGGCTATTCTTTGCTTGCTATCCCTACAGAAGCAGATTTCGTAGGTAAATCTATGATGTTTGGTGCTTTGGCACTCATTGCTTGTGGTACCGGTTTATTTAAGGGAAACCTCCAAGTAATGGTAGGTAATCTCTATGATGCACCGGAATATGCCAGCAAGCGTGATACTGCTTTCAGCCTTTTCTATATGGCTATCAATATCGGTGCACTTTTTGCTCCTACAGCAGCGTCTAAGATGACAGACTATATGCTCAGAGGAGCCGGTTTCACTTATGAACCGCAAATACCGAACTTGGCACACCAGTTTATGGACGGAACTATCAAGGCAGATGGTGCAGCTCTCTTGGAAACATTGAAAGCCGGTCAAGGTTTTGCCGGCGATACTTTGGAGTTCTGTAATACCTACATCGCAGAACTTTCTAAGGCATATAACTATGGTTTCGCTGTAGCTTGTATTTCTTTGATTGTTTCTATGGCTATTTATTTGGGTTTCCGTAGCACATTCAAGCACGCAGACGTGAACAATAAGCAAAAGGCTGCAGGTGGTGTTCAAGCAGAAGAACTTAATCCTACAGAAACAAGACAACGCATCGTGGCACTTCTGCTCGTATTCGCTGTGGTGATTTTCTTCTGGATGGCATTCCACCAAAATGGTTTGACTATGACTTTTTTTGCACGTGATTATACCGTGAAGTCTGTTACAGGTTTAGATCGTATAGGGTTTGATGTTTGGAACCTCGTAGCTTTGATTGTCGTGGTTTATAGTAGCTTCTCTCTTTTCCAATCTAAGACAGGAAAAGGTAAGGGAATAGCAGGTTTGTTAATCTGTGCGGCTTTGGGATTCCTTTATTTTAATTATAGCAATATGGAGGAAGTTAAATCTATTCTTCCACAAATCTTCCAACAGTTTAACCCTTTCTTTGTGGTAGCTTTGACTCCGGTTTCTTTGGCTGTCTTCGGAACATTGGCTAAGAAAGGAAAAGAACCTTCTGCACCTCGTAAAATCGGTATCGGTATGCTCATTGCCGCACTTGGTTTCTTGGTTCTCGCAGTAGGCTCTATGAACTTACCTACACCTACTACTGTAAAAGAATCCGGTATTGCAGATGCGGCTTTGGTTTCTCCAAACTGGTTGATTTCTACTTATCTCGTACTTACGTTTGCAGAATTGCTGCTTTCTCCTATGGGTATCTCTTTCGTATCTAAGGTAGCACCTCCTAAGTACAAAGGTATGATGATGGGTGGTTGGTTCGTAGCTACAGCTATTGGAAACTACTTGGTATCTATCATCGGTTACCTCTGGGGCGATTTGGAATTGTGGATGCTTTGGGGTATCTTGATTACTTGCTGTTTACTTTCTGCACTCTTTATATTCTCTATTATGAAGAGATTGGAAAAGGTATCTTAAGCAGAGAACATTATATTTTACAGATAAGGCGTGGAAGTTTGGACTCCCACGCCTTATTTTTTAGTATATGGTATATAGGTTATATGCGGTATATAAAAATAACTTTTCGGAGAAACTTCGGCATATGGACGAAACTATATAGCGGTGTTTTGTTACTTCTGTTTCGTGCTTTGGTTTATATAAACTTCCATTTAAGTTTACATAGACTTCCACTACGGAATATATAAACCGCGCCACGGAATAGAGAATTTATTCTATAGCGCACCTTCTTTTTTTCTTTGTTGATAGAGTTGGTAAGAATTGACCAGATTATGCCAAATAGAATAGAATCCCGCAGCCATAGCAGAAACGGGTGTAAAGAAAGTAATACCTATCCAGATAGCCAATACTGTATTCTTCTGCCCCAAAGATTGTCCTCCTGCGATGACATCTCCATACGGCTTTCCTATGCGTCTGCCAATATAAAATTGTAGCAAACACGCTATGAGAGAGCCTGTTCCTAATCCTATTTGTACCCATAGAGGCACATTGCTATGCACTACGGCTTTTGTAGTGAGAGATACGGCTACAGTCAGAGCGATAGCCCATAAGTAGAAAGAAATATCGGGATAGCGGGTGCAGAGTGCGTGTAGCTTGGGAAAGAACGATCTAATGATGTAAGCACATAGCAAAGGCAATAACAGCAAGGGGAAAACTTTGCCCAATATAGTAATAAAGGCGGTCAAGAAACTGATGCCCTCCTCTGCGTGAAGTATAGGTACGCACAGAGGTATGAGGATAGCAATACATAGATTTATAAGAATGGTATAAGTGATGAGGCGTTCGGCATTGCCTCCTAATTTGCGTGTAATGACAGAAGCCGATGTAGCTGTAGGACAAATGATACATAGTGCAAGTCCTTCTATGAGTGCCATAGATTCTGCCCCGTGATACCATTTGGCAAGTATGAGTAATAAGATGAAGGACACGATTTGAAATGCCATTAAGTAGAAATGCCACTTGCAAAACCTGAGATGTGTTATGTCTATTTTGCAAAATGTGAAAAACAACATTGTAAAAAGCAATAAAGGCTGACCTATGGTAGCACAGTCCGACGCTATGCTACGTATTTCTGTAGGGAAACCTATTGCGTCATAAATAAGATAGCTCAGTACCCCTATCATCATAGCTATAGGGAGAATCCAGTTTTTCAAGAAACGTATGATCATCATATCCGTGAAATAAATAAGTTTGCAAAGGTAAATCTGTTTGAGGAATTTGTTCTCAAAAAGAGAGAAGAATGTATTTGGGTAGAAATTTTCCAACCCACGAGAAATACATTATTTTTGTGCCTCAATAATGAAAACGATATGAAAAAAAATGCTATAGCAGTCCTTGTACTCATTTTGATATTGGTCGTAGGAGGTCTTTCCTATTATGCTTATGATCAAACCCGGAAAAATAAAGAGATGAGTGAACTCTTTGCAGTAGAAAAGCAAGAAATGGAGAATGAATACGATTCTTTTGCCAAGCAGTACAATGAACTACAAATACGGATTAACAATGATTCTCTCCAATATAAATTGGAAGCAGAGAAGATAAAGACACAACGGTTATTGGAAGAGTTGCGCCAAGTAAAATCTACCAATACAGCAGAAATCATCAGACTGAAGAAAGAATTGGCTACCGTGCGTGCCGTACTGAAAAGCTATGTGATACAGATAGATTCACTCAATAGGCTCAATGAAGCTTTGACCAAAGAAAATATAGAAGTGAAAGAAAAATACACCGCAGCTACGGTAGAAATTTCCAATTTAGCCCAAGAAAAAAAGACACTCAATGAGAAAGTAAACTTAGCAGCGCAGTTGGACGCTACAGCTATATCCATAGCACCATTGGATAAAAAGGGCAAGCGCACCAATAAAGTAAGCAAAGTAAAAAGCTTGGCTATCAACTTTACCATTGTGAAGAATATCACAGCTGGTACAGGTAATAGAACCATCTATGTGCGCATAGCGAAGCCCAATAATGAAATTCTAACCAAGAGTGCAGATACTTTCCCTTACGAGAATAAACAGCTGACTTATTCTATTAAGAAGTTCATAGAATATACAGGAGAAGAACAATCTGTTACTGTCTACTGGAACGTAGAAGAGTACTTACCTGCAGGCAAGTATCAGGTGTACTTATTTGCAGATGGCGTGATGATAGGGCAAGGCAGCCAATCTATAGAATAAAACGCAAAAGATATGAACCGAAGAAAAATAACCTATTTCTGTCTGTCTATTTTCTTGCTTATTGCTTGTGGAGAAGATCGCACCTACGAGTACGAAGCACTGACGGGAGCGCAACAATGGATTTACAAGACAGCGCAAACAGACTATCTATATGCAGAAGATTTGCCTGCATTGGAGCAGAAAAACTATTTCTTAGCACCCGATGAGTTTTTGCAACGAATAGCCTCAGACAAGGATAAGAAAGGTTCTGTTTATTTTTCTCATATAGACTCTGTAGATGCAGTGTCGGAAAAAATAAATGTGGTGCCTACTTTGGGTATGGAAACCATCTTGCTCACCGGTAGTAGCACTGCAGCGCGGGTGTTATATACTTATCCTCAATCTCCTGCATCGGATATGGGACTTACCAGAGGAGATTGGATCATTGCTATAAATGGAGAAACCATTACCAACTCAAATTACCTCTCTGCTTTGGTCTCTCCTAAAAGCTCTTGTACGCTGACATTGGGAAGCCTAAGACAAGATGGAGGTTTTGATACGCTTCGCAAAGTAAGTCTGCCTGCTCCTCGCAAAGTAGAGAAACCCTCCGTCTATCATCATAGCATAGTAGAAATAAACGGAAAGAAAGTCGCTTATCTTATGTATACTTCTTTTTCTTCGGATATGGCAACATTGAAAAATGTTGTTGCTACTTGGAAAAGTGCCGGAGTAGAAGATGTTGTTTTGGATTTGCGCTACAATAATCAGGGAACGCTTGAACAAGCAAAGGAAATGGGTACGCTATTGCTACCGGCTACAGCTATGGGAAAGCCTTTCCTACAGCTTACTTCCAATTCTACTCTTAATAAAAAAGAAATACTCCTTTGGGGAGAAAGCACTGCTATAGGGTATAATAGATTGTTTATCATCACCTCTTCTACTACAAGAGCCACAGCAGAAGCACTTATACACGGACTGAAACCTTATTGGGGAGATCGTTTGAAGGTAATAGGGCAGACTACTACAGGACAGAATGTAGCACAGGCACGCTATACGAATCCACTTTATCCTGCATTGGAACTTTGGCTTACAACTTCCTTGATAACCAATACAGAAGGTGCTACCTATGCAGAGGGAATAGCACCGGACTATACTATAGAAGAAAATTGGAGTGCACCTATGAAGAAAGAATACTTGGGAACTTCTAACGAGGAGATTTTTGCTGCAGTAGCCTATTATATAATTAACGGTAGTTTTCCTACTTCAGAGAAAGAAGTCAATGCACGGATCCGTGTGCAGAATAGTAGCTTGAAGAGCTTAATGTTTACTTTATCCCCCAAATAAATGATACGTATCTATAGGAAATGGCTGACTTGTTTGAGCTTCGTGTTTTTCCTTTCTTTTGTGCTGAATGCAAAACCTGTACACATAAAAATTACAGTCTTAAATGCCAAAGGAACTCCGCAAGCAGGTCTGAAATTACAAGTGCCGGGTTTCTCTGACCCCATAGTTTCCGATGAGTATGGCGTACTTGCTTTCGAGTATGAATATGAAAAGGATAAAACGAATTGGGCTACATTGAACCATAGTGATCCTGCGGAAGGTGTAGCCAAAACCTTTCCTTTGATTCCCGAAAATTTTACAGCTACTTTTTATATAGATTCTCAGCAGGATATACTTACCTATAAGCGTGAGAATACTCTATTTCCTCTGCAAGGAGAACTGCGTTCTTTCTCCGGAGAAAAAATAGTAGGTGCCAATGTGAGTGTACGAGGTGGAAGTACAGTCGCAAAATCGGACACAGCAGGTGTGTTTCATCTTTCTGCCGGTTACAATACGGTATTGATGGTTCGTGCAGAAAACTATGAAACAGAGATACTTCCTGCACATAGATTCTTGGAATACAGAGATAAACCATATAGTATCTATTTGAAACCTTTTGATAGTGCTAAGCTATATACCAATGCACCTATTATGCCTGCATATCCCGGTGGACTGGCTGCCTTCCAAAAGTATGTGAATGCACATCGTAAAAATGTAAAAGAAAAAGGAGTAGTGGTAGTGCAGTTCATCGTGGAGAGAGATGGTACTATTACGGAGGCACAAGTGATGCGTCCTCTCTCCAAGGAAGCAGATGCAGAAGCTTTAAGGCTGATACAAGGTATGGAAAAATGGATACCTGCCAAGCAAGGAGAAACGCCGGTGCGCTGTAGATACTCGCTTCCCGTACATTTCCCCGATACAAATTCTGCAAAGCAGTAGAAAGATTGTTGTAGCTCTTTATCTATTAGTGCCGGATTACTTTATTCTCTTGTAGTCCGAAAATTTGTAGGCGTGTAGATGTTTCTCATCTGCCGGGTGAGAGATTTCTTCTATCAGTTCCCATTCGCTGTAATTTATAGTGGGGAAGAAGGTATCTGCTGAGGCAAGCTCATCTTCTATGATAGTGAGGTGTAGAATATCTGTGAGTGGGAGAGCTTCCTTATAGATACTTGCTCCGCCAATCATAAAAATATCTTCGGCTTCACTACACTTTGCCAAAGCTGTAGCTATAGATGGATATACCTCTGCATCTGGAAGGGAGGTAAGTGTGGAGGAAATCACAATGTTTCTTCTATTGGGGAGAGCTCCGTTGGGAAGAGATGCATAGGTCTTTCTGCCCATAATGACAGTATGCCCTGTGGTCAGTCGCTTGAAACGTTTGAGGTCTTCCGGCATTCTGTAAAGTAATTCGTTCCCTTTACCTATGCCATTTTTCTTATTGATAGCTACGATGGTATGTATCATATAGAAAGGATATTAAACAGAAACTTCTCCGGCTATGTGTGGCCACGGGTGATAACCCTCTAAGTGGAAGTCTTCGTATTGGAAATCAAAGATATTTTTTATGTTCGGGTTTAGGTGCATAGTAGGTAGTGTGCGTGGGCTACGTACTAATTGTAACTCTACTTGCTCCAAATGGTTGGTATAAATATGGGCATCTCCCAGTGTATGAATAAACTCTCCCGGCTCTAAGCCCGTAACCTGTGCTGCCATAAGGAGTAGTAAGGCATAAGATGCTATATTGAACGGAACACCGAGGAAACAGTCTGCACTACGCTGGTACATCTGTAGACTGAGTTTATTGTTGGCTACATAAAACTGAAAGAACATATGGCAGGGTGGGAGATTCATATTTCCCAAATCTCCTACATTCCACGCATTGACAATGATGCGCCGAGAATCCGGATTGTGTTTTAGGTCTTCTATTGCACGGCTTATCTGATCTATGGTTTCGCCGTTATAGCCTTGCCAAGAACGCCACTGGTAACCATAAATATGCCCTAAGTCTCCATTTTCATTTGCCCATTCATTCCAGATGCGTACTCCATTTTCTTGTAGGTATTTTACATTGGTATCTCCACGTAAGAACCACAACAACTCGTGAATGACAGACTTTAAATGAATTTTTTTTGTGGTAATGAGGGGGAAACCCTCCTGCAAATTGAAACGCATCTGATGCCCGAAAAGGCTGATGGTACCTGTGCCTGTACGATCTTCTTTGCGTACACCTTCTGTTTTGATGCGATGTAGTAGGTCTAAGTATTGCTTCATAATTTCTTCCTATGGAATGGGGAAGCAAAGGTAAAATGAAAAACGTAGAAATAGCGTAGAGACAGAATGTAATGCTCGGAAAAGGGCAAAAAAAAATTGAAAAGATAAATCTTTTCAATCAAAACCTAATAATATGAATTATAAGAAACCGCTGTTTCTTGTAGCCCATAGGGGAATCGAACCCCTCTTTCAAGAATGAAAATCTTGCGTCCTAACCGATAGACGAATGGGCCAGCATTATCGTTTTCTGATAACGAGTGCAAAGGTAAGGGAATAATTTGAATGGACAATACTTTGTTAAACTTTTTTTCGCGAGAAGGTGTTTTTTCTTTCTTCGTGAAGCCGAAGCCCAAAAAATAAATCAAGAGATGTACTTGAAGTAGGGCTTGTTTTGAGAGAGGAAGTACAGAAAGAAATGAACGTATTCAAACTTGTGAGGTGAAGTTGGTTTTTTCTACGAAGTAAAAAGTATCTTTGCACATTATTATATAATATGCCCTCCTTATACGATGTAGTGTGTAATGGGGTAAAGAATAGATAGGCACTTGTGTTGTATGGTGCATACAGAAAAAGAAAAGAATAAGATGAATAGCAAGATAGCATTATTGGGTAAGACATTGGAAGAGTTACAAGCTATTGTAACCAAACTTGGCTTGCCTAAATTTTCTGCCAAGCAGATAGCACATTGGCTATATGGGGAAAAGAATGCACGTTCTATAGATGAAATGACCAATATCTCCTTACAGAATAGAAACCTTCTGAAGGAGCAGTATGAAGTAGGTGTGTCCGAACCCGTACAAGCCTCTCATTCCCAAGATGGAACCATAAAATATTTATATACCACATCGGAGGGAAACTATATAGAAGCTGTGTATATTCCGGAAGAAGATCGTGCTACCCTGTGTGTTTCTTCTCAGGTAGGGTGTAAGATGAGTTGTAAATTCTGTATGACGGGTAAGCAAGGGTTTACGAGCCAACTTACTGCGGCAGAGATTTTGAACCAAATTATTTCTTTGCCGGAGAGAAATAAACTTACCAATGTAGTGTTTATGGGAATGGGAGAGCCGATGGACAATGTAGAAGAGGTCTTGAGAGCTTTGGATATAATGACAGCTGATTATGGTTTCGGGTGGAGTCCTAAGCGCATTACCGTCTCTTCTGTAGGTGTTCGTAGAGGTTTACAACGTTTTCTTGATGAAAGCGACTGCCACGTAGCTATCAGCTTACACAGTCCTTTCCCTGCCCAACGCAGAGAATTGATGCCGGCGGAAAAAGCCTTTTCCATAGTAGATCTATTGGAAATGTTACGTGGTTATGATTTTAGTAAACAGCGCAGGCTATCTTTTGAGTATATAGTGTTCTCTGGTGTGAACGATGGGCTGATTTATGCAAAAGAACTGGTGAAACTTCTCAAAGGATTGGATTGCAGAATAAACTTGATTCGCTTTCACTCTATCCCCGATGTGGATTTGCAAGGGAGTCATATGGAACAAATCATAGCTTTCAGAGATTATCTTACACAGCATGGGGTATTTACTACGATCCGTGCTTCTCGTGGAGAAGATATACTGGCGGCTTGTGGAATGCTCTCTACAGCGAAGCAACAAGAAGAAAAAGCATCAGTATAACCTTATAAAAACATTGTTACGATGAACAGAATGAAATTTTACCTTTTAGGACTTTTCCTTATAGCACTTGTCTCTTCTTGTGGTAAAGGAGGGAAGAGTATATTGACTCCACAGTCCAGTGGAAAACCTTATGAAGTGCTTGTAGTAGTAGACGATGAGTTTTGGACACCCAGAGATAGTGCGCTTTACGAAGTTCTGGATACCGATGTGCCGGCTCTTCCGCAACCGGAACGCTCTTTCCGTATTTCACGGATTCCAACCTCACGATATGATGGCTATATGAAGGCTTTCCGAAATATCATCATCGTAGATGTAAAGAATATCTATACACAGACCAAACTGAAGTACGGGAAAGATATCTTCTCTTCTCCACAAATGATTATGACCATTCAGACACCTTCTCGAGAAGATTTCGATGCTTATATGGAAAAAAACGGACAAGTTATCGTGGATTTCTTTACAAAAGCAGAAATGAGTAGAGAAATCGCCAATCTGAAGAGCAATCATAATAAGCTTGTGGCAGAAAAAGTGAAAGAAGTTTTTGGCTATCATATAGCTATGCCTTTGGAATTGAAATCCTTCAAAACAGGAGAAAACTTTCTTTGGGCATCTTCCGAGCTGAATGACCTCAACTTTGTGATGTATAGCTTCCCTTATACCTCAGAAACTTACTTTACAAGAGAAAAATTTGTGGAAACCAGAGATTCAGTACTCAAAGCCAATCTGCCCGGAGCATCGGAAGGTATGTATATGCAAACCCAGCTACCGGAACTGGTACAAGTAAGTAATACAGCTATCAAAGGAGAGTATGTCTTTGAGGCACGTGGACTTTGGGAAATGAAGAATGACAATATGGGTGGTCCTTTCGTAGCACACGCCAGAGTAGACAGAGAAAAAGGTCGTGTGGTAGTAGTAGAGGGTTTTGTTTATAGACCCGGAAAACTGAAAAGAGATTTTATTCGTAAATTGCACGCTGCACTTTATACCTTGGTATTTCCTCAAGATGTATCGGGAGATGAAATCGCTTTTGAGAAACAAATAGAAGAAGAAAAATAACACTGCTATAAAATAGCTTATAGATATGAGAGAAAGACAAATTCGCATAGGTATAACACACGGAGATATAAATGGAATAGGATACGAAGTAATTCTGAAAACATTTTCGGATCCACAGATGTTGGAACTTTGTACTCCTATTATATATGGTTCTCCTAAAGTGGCAACCTACCATCGTAAAGCATTGGAGCTGACTACCAATTTTTCTGTTATTCAGACAGCCGAGGAGGCAGAACCTTATAAACTCAGTATTATCCATACGTGCGAAGACGAGTTGAAGGTAGACTTGGGAATGCCCAATCCCGAAGTGGGCAGAAGTGCAGTAGATGCTTTGGAAAGAGCTATTGCAGACTTTCAAAAAGGAGAAATAGATGCTTTGGTTACAGCACCTATCAATAAGCATACCATACAAAGTGAAAATTTTGCATTTGCAGGACATACAGAATATATTCAGGCCAAGATGGGAGAAGAATATACTCCGCTTATGATATTGTTGAAAGAAGATTTTCGTATGGCATTGGTAACCGGGCATATACCTGTAAGCGATGTGGCAAAACATATCACAGTAGAAACGATAAAAGAAAAATTGCGTATATTCCATCGTTCACTTAAAGTAGATTTCGGAATTAACAATCCACGTATAGCAGTCTTTGCCCTGAATCCGCATGCCGGAGATAACGGTTTGATAGGTACAGAAGAACAAACTATCATCATTCCGGCTATGGAAGAGGCTGTAGCAGAAGGTATACAGTGTTTTGGTCCTTTCCCTGCCGATGGATTTATGGGATCCGGTAGCTATTTGCAGTTTGATGGTATATTGGCGATGTATCACGACCAAGGATTAGCCCCTTTCAAAGCATTGGCTATGGAAGAAGGAGTAAACTTTACAGCCGGACTTCCTATAGTTCGCACCTCCCCTGCGCATGGTACAGCTTACGATATAGCAGGAAAAGGCTTGGCTTCTGAGTCTTCTTTCCGTCACGCAGTCTATACTGCCATAGATATAGTAAGAAGTAGAATACAGGAAGAAACCATTTCTGCCAATCCACTGCGCAAGCATTTCTACGATAAGAGAGATGATAGCGATAAACTGAAACTGGATACAATACAAGACGAAGACTAAAATATGAAATTTGCAATCATAGCAGCTGGCGAAGGCTCACGCTTACGCCAAGAAGGCATAGCACAGCCCAAACCTTTGGTAAGGATAGGTAACGAATGTTTACTGGATAGACTTGTTCGTATATTTAGCCGGTGTGGAGCAGAGGAAATAGTGCTGATAGTGAATGCAGAATATCCGGAAACTATTTGGTTTGCTAACCAATTGGAAGAACGTTGGCACGTGCCTGTCAAACTCATCATAAAGAGTACACCCAGTTCTATGCACAGCTTTTACGAGTTGAGCAAGTACCTTACAGGGAAGTTCTGCCTTACTACAGTAGATACCATCTTCAAAGAAGAGGAATTTGCTACATTCATTCAGGAGTTTGAACAAAGTGAGAAAGATGGTATGATGGCTGTTACAGATTTCATAGACGATGAAAAGCCACTTTACATTTCTACTACAGAAGCACTGCGTATCACCGGTTTTCACGATGAACGTCCCACAGACTGTCGCTTTATATCGGGAGGTATTTACTGCCTTTCGGATAAGGCTATCGTTACCTTGAATAAATGTATGGACAAAGGTTTGTCCCGTATGCGCAATTTTCAGCGTGCACTCATAGAAGATGGTTTGGAAATAGAAGCTTATCCATTCTCTAAAATATTGGACGTGGATCACGCTGCAGACATAGAGAAAGCTCAAGCATTTCTACTACAATAATACACCTGTAACGATAGATAGAATGAACATAATAGGTGTATCAAGAGGGAGTATCTTCTCTCCCAATCATATAGACAATGATGCTGCCATATTTCAGGCTGTAGTAGAGAACCTGCGTTTAGCAGGGCACCAAGTAAGCACTTATACAGAAGAAGAATTTGTAAATGAGGAAATTTGTGGTGCCTACATTTTCCAGATGGTAAGAAGTCAGGCTGCTATTCGTCGTTTATTACGCTTGGAACAAGCGGGTAGTCGTATAGTGAATGCACCACAAGGTGTACTCAACTGTATTCGTAAACCGATGACCGAATTGCTACTACAGCACGGAATAGCCTATCCACCTTCTTTTATTCTTCCTACAGACCAATCTTTCAGCGTGAAGAATTTCCCTTGTTGGATAAAGAGAGGAGATGCTCACGCTATGATAAAATCTGATGTGGTATTTGTAGAAACGAAAGAGGAAGCAGATAAAGTATTGAACGAGTTTCATTCGCGAGGCATTCCTGAAGCGGTAGTTAATCTTCATTTGGTAGGAGACCTTATCAAATTCTATGGCGTAGCGGGTACTAACTTCTTTTATACGTTTTATCCTACAGAACAATCGCATAGCAAATTTGGTTTAGAAGCCATAAACGGAGAAAGCAGAGGTTATCCGTTCAACAAGCAAGCTTTGCAGGAACTGGCTACAGAAGCGGCACATATACTTCGAGTTCCTATCTATGGAGGCGATTGTGTTGTAGCAGAAGATGGTAGCATTCATATTATAGATTTCAATGATTGGCCCAGTTTTGCACGTTGTAGAGAAGAAGCTGCGAAAGCAATAGCAGAAGGTATATTAAAAGAATTAGCATTTATATAATGACAGATATGACAGAAGAAAAGAAGGGGCTCTCTGCTTCCTTCAAATCTATGGATACAGAAGAGTGGTTGGATATTCATTTTAACCGTCCTATAGGTTATGTTTGGGCTTTGTTTTTTCAAAAGCTAAATGTACACCCCAATGTAGTAACTATATTGAGCATCATCTTGGGAGTAGCAGCCGGCGTTATGTTTTACTATCCGGACCTGCCTCATACTCTCGCAGGTATTTTTCTCTTGATGTGGGCAAATCATTATGATAGTTGCGATGGGCAACTGGCTCGTATGACTGGCAAGAAAACCAGATGGGGACGTATCCTCGATGGTTTTGCCGGCAACTTATGGTTTGGTAGTATCTATATAGCCATTTGTTTGAGATTGATGAATGTGCCTCTTCCTTTTGGCTTGGGAGAAACATACGATTTGAAGTGGGGTGGAATAATTTGGTTGGTAGCTTTATTGGCAGGTACGCTTTGCCATAGCAAGCAAACTACACTTTCCGATTATTATAGAAATATCCACCTTTATTTCCTCAAAGGGGAGAGTGGTAGTGAACTGGATAACTATGCGCAACAAAGAGAATTATTCTATAGTTTACCTTGGAAAGGTAATTTTTGGTGGAAGATTTTTCTTTATTTCTATGGGAACTATACTCGCAAACAGGAGCAAATGACTCCGGCTTTTCAACGCTTTTATGCTATGGTGCAGGAGAAGTATGGAAAAGAAATACCACAAGTGTTGAAAGATGATTTTCGTGCAGGCAGTTTACCTCTTATGAAATACACCAATATCCTTACTTTCAATACACGTGCCATTGCACTCTATGTAAGTTTATTGATAGGTGAGCCTTGGCTGTACTTTATCTTTGAAATTGTGGTGATGACGGCACTCTTTCTATATATGCATCACAGACACGAAGCTCTTTGCACTGCGATGTTTAAGAAATACGCTTGAATAGTATGACAGATAAGTTTAGAAATATATTCCTTGCTTTTGGTATCATAGCTATCATTATAATGCTTTGCACTTTCGAAATGGATTATGCGGAGCTTTGGCATAACCTAAAGAAAGCCGGCTTTTGGTTTCCTGCAGTCCTTCTTTTATGGGTGCTTATTTATGGAATGAATGCCTTGTCTTGGTATGTGATTATTTGCGATGGCGAACACACTAAGATTTCGTTTTGGCGGGTGTATAAGCTCACCATTTCCGGTTTTGCACTCAATTATGCAACTCCTGTAGGGCTGATGGGAGGAGAGCCTTATCGCATTATGGAACTTACGCCTTATGTAGGCGTGAATAAAGCAACTTCTTCTGTAATTCTCTATGTGATGACGCACATCTTTTCTCATTTTTGGTTTTGGTTATTATCTGCTCTTGCGTTCCTTATATTGATGCGTCCTACAGATGTTTTTCTACTTCTCATTTTTGGTATTTTGATTAGTGTCTGTGTCTTGGCTATTTACTTCTTTTTGAAAGGATATAAGAACGGTATGGCTGTGCGTACTCTTCAATTACTGACACATATTCCTTTTATAAAACGTTGGTCTGTACGCTTCTTGGAAGAGAAAAGAGAAGATTTGGAGCGTATAGATGCACAAATAGCTTCTTTGCATAAGCAGCGCAAGAGTACTTTTTATATGGCACTGTTATTGGAATTGGGCGCACGCATTGTAGGGTGTTGGGAAGTGTATTTTATCTTGAGTATATTGACTACAGATGTCAGTTTTTTGCATTGTATCTTCATTATGGCTTTTACCTCGCTCTTTGCCAATTTATTTTTCTTTTCTCCTATGCAGTTGGGAGCCAGAGAAGGTGGTTTCGCCATTGCTACAGGAGGGCTTGCAATTTCGGCGGCATTTGGTATTTATACAGGTTTAATCACGAGAGTCAGAGAATTGATTTGGATAGTCATCGGTGTGTTGCTGATGAAGGTAGGAAATAAAAAGGTAGCAGAAAACAACGAAATAAATGGAAACGATTAAAGGCATAATATTAGATTACGGAGGTACTATAGATACCAACTCTCGTCATTGGGCGGAGGTTTTATGGGAACAATATGTAGCACAAGGCATACCTGTGGAGAAATCGGCATTCAGAGAAGCCTATGTGTATGGTGAACGTACTTTGGCAAAAGAAAAGCATATTTATCCCGAAGATGATTTCCGTAGGGTACTCTATGTAAAGACAGCCCTACAATTTGATTATCTTATTTCAAAAGGCTTTTTGCCTGTTGGTAGCAAGGGCGCAGAAGACGTGGCAGAACGGAGTTATGCTTATGTACTTCGTGTATTGGAGAAAACACGTCCGGTGTTGGAAAAACTGGCGGCGCACTATCCACTTGTTTTGGTGTCCAATTTTTATGGTAATATCCATACCATATTGGAAGACTTTGGACTTTCTACTTATTTCTCGGATATAGTAGAATCTTCCATTGTAGGTCTACGGAAGCCGGATCCCGCTATTTATGCTTTGGGAGTGGAGCGTATGGGTTTGCCTGCTCAAAATATACTGGTAATAGGGGATTCTTTTTCTAAAGATGTAGTACCCGCCAAAGCTGTAGGTTGCCAAGCGGTATGGCTGCAAGGTGAGGGTTGGGGAGGAGAAGAGATAGACCCGGCTTTGCCGGACTATACTATCTCGGATCTTACAGAAATACTTATGTTGCTTCATTTATAAAAATCAGAGTATATGAAAAGAGATCGCAATACTGCTTTCGTAGAGAAGCGTTATCTTCTTCCATTCGTATTGGTAACTTCCCTTTTCTTTATTTGGGGATTTGCTCACGCTATCTTGAATGTATTGAACAAGCATTTTCAAGATGTCTTCAGTATGGACAAGACACAGTCTGCTATGATACAAGCTATGACTTATATCGGTTATTTTATTTGTGCTATTCCTGCAGGTCTGTTTATTACAAGGTATGGATATAGAAAAGGTGTGGTTTTCGGGTTGCTCTTGTATGGAACAGGTGCATTGCTTTTTATCCCCGGAGATGGGCTTGCCTCTTTTGAGTATTATCTTTTCTCTTTATTTGTGATAGCTTGTGGTATGGTTTTCTTGGAAACTGCCGCCAATCCTTATGTTACTGAATTGGGAGCCAAAGAAACTGCCACCAGCCGATTGAACTTAGCACAATCCTTCAATGGTTTAGGCTGTGTAATGGCACCTATGATTACAGGTTTACTCCTCTTTGGTAACAATGGAGAAAGCTCCGGTAGCAGTGTGGCTATTCCTTATGCAGTGATGGGAGTGGTTGTACTTGTTATAGCTTTTGTCTTTTCTTTGGTAAAATTGCCGGAAATAAAGCACGAAGTAGAAACAGATGCCGATGGGAATGTAGTAAGTCTGTGGTCGCACAAAATGTATATTCTCGGTTTGATAGCACTCTTGGCATATGAGATAAGCGAAATTTCCATCAATACTTTTTTTATCAATTATGTAGTGGAAGATGGGTTGATGACTCCAAGAGATGCTTCGGTATTATTGTCTTTCGGTGGACTTACCCTCTTTATGCTGGGAAGATTCGTAGGAAGTGCCATTATGCGATTTGTGCGTGCAGAGAAAATGTTGTTTATCTGTGCTATAGGAACGGTATGTACCACTACATTAGTCTTTCTTGATTTGGGCTTGGTGTCTTTCACAGCCTTATGTTTAGGTTATGCTTTTGAGGCTATTATGTTTCCTACTATTTTTGCTTTGTCCTTGCGTGGTTTGGGTGCACATACGAAACGTGCTTCCAGTTATCTTATGATGACTCCTGTAGGTGGTGTGATAGGGCCGTTGCTTATGGGATATGTAGCAGATGTTTCGGACAGTATGTCTATGGCATTTGTCGTTCCATTGGTGGGTTATGTGATAGTATTGCTCTATGCGCATAAAGCCAAGAAAGCCTTGGAAGTTTTATTTTGATATAATTACTTGGAATTATGGGAACAAAAGAAAAAGAATTATACCCCATCTTCAGGGGTGGAGCTTGGGAAGCAGAGATTGTACGTGCTAAACTTATGGACGCAGGTATTGTATCTATGGTGAAAGATGATGCTATTCCTGTACTTACTTCTCAGTACTTAAATCCACAGAGTGTAATAGTTCTTGTAAGCGAAGAAGATGTTACATTTGCAAAGCAATTATTAGAAGAAAAATCAGAATGAATAAAACTATATGTTTATGTTTCTTTCTCCTTTTTAGTTATGTAAAGGGGTGGGCGCAAGAACTTTCGCCTATAGTCTGGGAAAGCTATTATATAGGCTTCAATGCGCCTGCGGATATGCGTATGGCAGAAGAAACAGAAGAGGAAATCTTTTTCACCAATGGTGTCTACGATGCAATCCTTACTATGATAGATATGGAAGGTATGAATGTAGAGAGTATGGGAGATGAACTTCAGCATTTGGTGGCAGAAGATGGCATAGAAATGATGGGTAAAGTGGAAAAAATAGAGAATGATGCTTTCCACATAGCCTATCTCAAAGGAAAATCTACAGATGCCAGATGCTTGTACGCTTATCTATTGGCGAAAGATGAAAGTTGCGCTCTTATGTTCACTATATTCTATAAGGAAAGTGGAGTAGAAGAAGTTCCTTTCAAGATGCTGAAAAGCCTTCGTTTTACAGAATAAAGAAAAAACAGAAGATCGTTTTTTATATACCGATAGTCGGTTCTATATGTACTTGAGGGTGTAGCAAAATATATTTTGCTACACCCTCGTTTTTTATCCTATCATTTGAAATTTCTGTTTGGTGCCTAAGTTTATGTAAACCTCCACTATGGTTTATATAAACTTCGGTAGTGTCCCAAAAAGTGTGTAAGCAAATCTTCTTCTCCATTCGAGGCATGATTATTGATACTGTTTATTATTTTTCTTTTTTGTTGTCATCGCTTAGATTCTTCTTTCTCCATCCACTCGCCTATATATGGTATCTTCTTAGAGTAAGTTGTTTCAGTCTTGCTACGAGCGACCTCTCCGAGCAGGAAGAGCACTGCCTGTGGTGATGGCATAGTGCCTCTCATCTTCAAGACACGCTTGTAATCCCTGTTCAGACGCTCTATCCAATTGGTGGTATATATCATTCTCTGCACCTGAGGAGGGAACTGCAAGTAGGTGAAATGGGCGATGTTGCGCTCGTGCTTAAACTTACTGAACCCGGG
>JALEQJ010000061.1 GCA_022764505.1 Phocaeicola sp.
AACTGAACTCTTGCGCCGTTTGGCTTCGCACTGGCTTTCCGTTGGCTCTGCTCCATAGAAAAACAAAGCGTAACGAACGCTGTTTCAGCCAATTCGCTACGCTTTGCTCAAATTTACTTTTTCGCTATGTGTTTATTTTATGCACAAATCTGCAACCGAAATACCTGATCCAAGTATGCCGGTAGATCCACTTGAAAAGACATTGGAAGAGTTAATCGTAATTTGGGATAAAGTAGAATTGGGCGTTTTCGTAGATGAATTTGGTGAACCATTTGTAACAACTGAATTTATCAAGCTTTTGGAGAAAGAAGGATTTGTTTTCTATACCTCTAAGGAAGATGCGCTCTATTATTACCATAAAGCAAAGAAACTGATGGTAGTGCCTAGAGGTACCAGATTCTCTGCAATACTTGGTGGTAAATTGGTATTCTCTATCAATTATCTCTATGATGATGGGGCTGCACTTAACAAGAAAAGTGTGAAGGATCGTAATGCTTATGTAGATATGCTGTCTAAACGCATTGCTAACCATGATAAGCATTTGGGAAAAATGTAAATGAGCTAATAGGCTAAATAACTCATTTGTGAGAAAATTGCAGTTATGTCCCATCTCTTACCTTAGACTGGGATAAAGAGATGGGTATAACTGTAATCTTATAACCATAAAAGAATATAGAGATGTATAAAACGAAACTTTCACTTCTATCATTCGTCCTTACTTTGTTAATACTCGGTTCGTGCTCTACACACGAAGAATTTCCGGTAAAAGAAGAAAGCTTAGTTACAGACAAAACGACTATACGTGATGCTCAATTGTCTACTGCGGGCTGTATCAAAGGACAACTTATAGTGAAGCTGAAACAAGAAATTCAGACACGAGACGTAGATAACTTAACTTCGGGAGCAATCCATTTAAACAGTTTATCCGCGGTGGAACCTTTGTCTGTAGCATTGCATAGCATAAACGCGTATTCTATGCATCGCTTATTCCCACCAGCAGGTGAATTTGAAGAACGTACACGAAAAAGAGGTTTACACTTGTGGTACGTCGTAGATTTTGATCCACAGATAGATCTAATGGTTGCTCATAGTAAGTTTAGTGGATTGGGGCAAGTGGAATCAGTAGAATTTTCGCCGGAAGCTGTTCCTATGGGTGTAACCGAAAATACAGCTCTGATGCCGGAATTGTTTATACCGGAAGGACAGAAGAGAGGAGAAAAACTACCCTTTAATGATCCCTTATTGAAAAAACAATGGCACTACAACAATACAGGAAAATTATTGGGCTTTGCAGAGAAAGAAGGTGCAGACATAAATCTCTTTAAAGCATGGGAAATCACTACAGGTACTCCCAATGTGATAGTTTGTGTTGTAGATGGTGGTATTGATATTAACCACCCGGATCTGAAGGATAATCTATGGGTAAATGAAAAAGAAAAGAATGGAGTTATCGGAAAGGACGATGATGGAAATGGATTTATAGATGATATTCACGGTTTTTGTTTTGTAGAAGGCACTGCAAATCTTCTTCCGGATGCAGAATCTCATGGAAATCACGTTGCAGGTACGGTTGCTGCAAAGAATCATAATGGCATAGGTGTATCTGGAGTTGCCGGTGGTGATGGCAATCCCAATTCAGGAGTTCGCTTAATGTCTGCTGCAATCTTTAGAGCAGGAGCACTCTCTATAGGAAACAATGCCGCAGCCATTAAATATGGTGCAGATAATGGAGCTGTGATTTCTCAAAATTCATGGGCGTATACGAAACAAGCCAATCCTACTGTAATGCCCGGTTTCTTAAAAGAAGCCATAGATTACTTTAATGATTGTGCCGGTTGTGATAAAGATGGAAAACAGCGTCCGGATTCTCCAATGAAAGGTGGTGTAGTTTTCTTTGCAGCAGGTAACGAATCCAGTGAATATAACCTTTATCCTTCTTGCTACGAAGGAGTAGTGGCTGTAGCTGCTATGGGACCCGATTATACGAAAGCCAGTTACTCCAATTGGGCTGCATGGGTAGATATTGTTGCGCCGGGTGGAGACCAAGCAAATTCTGTAAGACACGGAGTGTTAAGTACTACAACTCCCGGATATGTAAAGAAACCGGATATCTTTGCCGAAGACGGAACTCATAGGTATACATATTATCATGGAACTTCTATGGCTTGTCCACATGTTTCTGGAGTTGCAGCTTTGGTTGTATCAAAGTTCGGTCGTCAAGGATTTACCAGAGAGATGTTGCTTGAACGAATTTTTGCTTCGGTTATGCCTATTAATGTAGACGAGGTAAATCCACGTTATGCAGGAAAGTTAGGCAAAGGATACATAGATGCTTATGCGGCTTTGACATTGGAAAATAAGAAGAAGCACCCGGAGAAACCCATAATGCAGAAAGAAAAAAGTCATGAAAAAGACTTTACTTCCATTACAGTGTATTGGGCTGTACCAAAAGATGAAGATGATAAAACTCCTAACAATTATATCCTTTACTATTCAGAAAAAGAATTGACCAAGGATAATTATAAGGAAGGAAAATTAGCTTGGTCTGGTTCTGGTATAATAAATGGATTAGGTAAAAAAGTAGGTGATGAAATGAGTTGTAAAGTTCAAGGATTAAAACCCAATACTTCTTATCACTTTGCACTTGTGGCATACGACCGTTGGGGCTATGCGTCTGAAATCTCGTTAATGACTGCCAATACCAAGAAAAATAATCCGGCAATAATAAAGAATGTACCTTCTGGCGCAGGTATTGTGCTGATGGATATACAGGAAAAGATTTCTTATGAATTGGAAATTAATGATCCGGACGGGCATACTTGGAATTATCAGCTCATGGGTACTACCAAAGGGGTTAGTCATCGTAAAACAGACAAAGGTATTATGATAACAATTCGTCCGGCATTGGAACAAGGGAATTATCATTTTACTATAGAACTGAAAGATGAGTTAGGAGCAAAAAGCAGCTATGAAATCCCTTTTAAGATCATAAGAATCTCAGCACCGGAATTGAAAAAGGAGTTTGTAGGACAAGTGTTGGGAGTGAAAAATTCACCAATGAAGATGAATCTTGCCGACTTCTATGCACCACAAGAACATCTTACTTTGAGCTATAATGTAACTTCTACAGACCCGAGTATCGCTTCTGTCAAAATAGATAAGCAAACTAATCAACTTACGATAGAAGGGCATAAACCGGGACAGGTATCTGTAGTAGTAGAAGTAACCAATGGGCATAAAACCAGAAGCGATGCTTTTGATGTCTTCGTAACAGATGATACAGAGAAAGCCGTTTACTCTGTATGGCCATTGCCTATGCGAAATAATCTTAATGTATGGGTTAATCCCAAGCATAGTTCTGTACACATAGTACTTCAAAGCATGAATGGATACACAGCATTGGACGGACGTTTTACACCCGATGCTTCTGGTATAGTGCATTTGGATACTAAAAAAATAGCCCCAGGTTCATATCGAATGAAAGTGGAAGCCGGAAGCCGATCTTATGAAAAAGTGGTATTGAAAAGATAATGATAACCTGCTGTTAAAAATGATATGAAGAAATATAAAACAATAGCTATACTGCTGATGTTCTCAGCTTGTATGTTAAAAGGTTGGGCGCAGAATAGTCCAATAACAATAGTAGAAACACCGGTAGATGCACGGGCTTCCGGTATGGGAGGGTTCTCTCTGATGAGTACAGATCGTAATTACCTTTACCTCAATCCTGGGACTATTTTCCAAGGAGATACAAAGCTCACAGTGTCTGCTAATGGCGTGCTGTTCTCAAAAACAGAAGGCTCTAAAGGTCGTTTAATGAATGGTATGATAAACGCCGGTTGGCGTTTTCATGATAAACATGTGGTATACGTAGGAGCTAGGTATCAGGGAGGACTTATTTTTACTGCAAACAAAGGACAGTTTGACAATCATGCCAATGATGCGCTTGAAGTTAAACCTTCAGAGTATACAGTAGATCTCGGTTATACATATCATATAGCTCCAAAATTTTCGGCATTTGTTACCGGAAGTTTTATCCAAATCTATACAGGGAGAACCGCTTATGCAGCGTTATTCAGTGTAGGAGGTAATTTTTGTACAGATTTAGATTTAGGCAAATATGCAAGTAAGCTAAATATTGCCTTTCGTGTAGCTGATTTTGGATCACCTATCTATTATAAACGAAGTGAAAGTTATACGGCTCCTTCAAAAATAGAGCTGACCGGAGATTTAGGAGTTGATTTGTGTGAAAATCATCAACTGACTTTTGCATTAGGTGGACGCTATTACTTCCTTCCGGAAGAAGTTCGCTATCTCAATGCAAATGTAGGAGCAGAATATCAATGGAGAAAACAATTCTTTTTCAGAGCCGGTTATCAGTATAGCTCTGAGAATAATGATTTGTGGAGTGTCGGTTTAGGAATGAATTACCAAAAGGCAAAAATAGATTTGGCTTTTTTGAAAGGATTTCATACCTCTTTTGGTAATCGTCTGATGGCTACAATTTCATGGAGTTTCTAATGTGAAAGTCAGCTATATTCTTTCAAGAGTATAGAGTTGTGGCAGAAACTTGTAACTTGTTTTTCTTGAGTAGCTCAAAATTGTGATATGATTTTGGGCTACTTTTTTATTGGCTGTAATAGGAATGGAACGTGTTTTTTTACGTAGAAAAGAAGAGAGAAAAGGGGTTGTTTTCTTTATTCTGCACAAGGTTTATCTATAAGTGGAAAGGCTAAATCTTACCTTTATAGTTCCCACTTAAAGGAGCGAGTAGCATAAATGATCAACAGAGATTTTTGTAGAGTTTCTTGGATTTTTTTGATTTGTAATTTAATTTTGTATGCAAGATATTTGTTTTTAATGCTTTATGGCAATAAAATCAAGAAAAACATCTAAATTTTATACTTATGAAACAAAGAGTTTTACTGATGCTCTCTCTTTTACTCTTCTTGGTGGGTTGCGAAAAAGAGAAAAAAGAAACTTTCCCGGATTTACAATTAGGTGCGCAGGAAATGACCGTACCTACAGAAGAATCCATAGAGTTGAAAATCATTTCAGGTAGTGGAGAGTACACTGTGATAGAAAATAGCACTACTGCTTGTGCAAAAGTAACCATAGAAAAAGACCGTCTCCTGATTACAGGACAGACCGATGGAGAGTCTCAATTCATCATCACAGACCTGAAAACCCATCAAACAGCTATGTTGAAAGTCTCTGTGTCCAGTGAAAAACAATGGGTGCTAAGTAAAGCAGAAGTGCTTGATATTGTAAAAAAAGCAAGGAATAAGCAAGAAACTTTCTCTACTACAGATTTCATTACCTATTGGGGAGGAGACGTGCAACAAGTGGTACCTCTGAAAATAAGAACCCACAAAGATTCTATGTATGTCTTCCAAGCGGAAAATGCAGAAGAAAGATATAAGATCGAGTGGAAAGAAAGTGAGCTGTATCTCTATGGGAAAGATGGAAAAGCCCAAAGAGTAGGCAACAAAAAAGACGCAGGAAAGACATTGCAGATAGATTTATCTTTCTACAATGCTGTAAGCCGCGATGAAAACAGGCAAGTCTATATATCCGGCTATAATTATGGTACAGCAGACTATGTATCGGGACTTCCGATTTCCGAGAAAATAGAAGCACACGTTTCTTGTATTTATCAGAAAAACTAAAACTTAAAATTGACCGAGATGAAAACAAAACATATATACTTATGGCTCATAGCCTGCCTGCTCCCTTTACTAAGTATCGCGCAAAACAAAAACAGTTCTATGAATATTTTTGTAAAAAATCCTACCAAAATTTACATAGGTGCTGTTTTGGATTCTACCGCTATCAATCAGAAAGAGCATCAGTTCATCACTTTGAAAAAGCCTGATTTGATTACTGTTAGTTCAAATCTTCCTGTAAGATCTATGGAGTTTCTCTCCACTGCAGAGAATATGGTAAAAGCAGTGCAAACTATTTTGGAGAAAACAGGTACTGAAATGAATAATTCATTTGCGCACAAACGATTGCCCATCAGATCATTAAAGGAAGTTTATAAATTGTTCGGGCAACAGATAGACACAGAGTATTATTTCGGTTTTTCAGCAGAAAACTTAGAAAAAAAGACTTTCGTAGGCATAGATATAGAACAGATCTTTCTTACATTAGATATAGATTTTCCACCAGACGGTATTTTACATCATAATGATCCTACTGTACAAAAGAATATAGATAAGCTCATTTATGTAGGAAGTGTTTCTTATGGTAGAAAGGCTACTATCTTGGTAGAAAGTAACTACGACTACGAAAAGATAAATGCTACACTTGCTACCGTCTTCAGTAGAGAAAAGCTCAGTGAGGAGCAGAAACATATCCTTGCTACTGCAAAATATCATAGCTTATTAGTAGGAGTGCCACATATGCCTATGGGTAATCCACAGAATTTTCTTCTCTCTGTAATAGAGACCTTTAGTAAGCCTTTTAGCAAAACTGATTACGGTGTGCCTCTCACCTTTTCTGCCAGTTACGTAAAAGACAATAGTCTGTTTTATAATTACTACTAAATAAGTTTATAGAATACGCAGAAAATAAAAAAGACAGGCAAGTATTTGGTGCTCTATATAAAAGGTATTATCTTTGTCGCAAAGAAGATGGAGGAGGGGCGGTATGTTCCTCCTTTTTGTTGTAACACGTAGCTTGACGATGTGTATAGCAAAGCTTAAAAAGACCTATATCAGTTCAAAATAACTCAAAAGAATGATAGCAAAAGAAAACGTAACACGTATAGTAGAAGAATGGTTGGCGGACAAAGACTATTTCTTGGTGGACGTTATAGTAAGTCCGGATAACCGTATCGTGGTAGAAATAGACCACGCAGAAGGTGTATGGATAGAAGACTGCGTATCCCTCAGTCGGCATATAGAATCCCAATTGGATCGTGAGACCGAAGATTTTGAACTAGAAGTAGGCTCGGCTGGTGTGGGACAACCATTCAAGGTTCTACAGCAGTATCTTAATTATATAGGAGAAGATGTAGAAGTCTTGGCACGAGATGGCAAGAAGTACAAAGGGACACTCGTAGATGCCAATGCAGATGGTTTTACCATAGAGGTAGAAGCCCGCATTAAACCCGAAGGCGCAAAACGTCCACAGACCGTATTGCAAGCTCTTCATTTTACCTTTGAAGAAATAAAATATACAAAATATATCATTCGCTTTTAAGTAAAAACTATGGCTAAGAAAGAAGCAACCATAAACCTCATAGACACCTTTTCGGAGTTTAAGGAAGGAAAAAATATAGACCGTGCTACTATGGTGAGCGTGCTGGAAGAATCTTTCAGAAGTGTGCTTGCCAAAATGTTCGGTACAGATGAAAATTTTTCTGTGATTGTAAACCCGGACAAAGGCGACTTTGAAATTTGGCGAAACCGTGTAGTAGTAGCAGACGATGATCTGAAATATCCTAATCAGCAAATTACACTGAGTGAGGTGCATAAGTTTGATGCCTCTTATGAAGTAGGAGAGGAGTATGCAGACCGTGTTTATTTAGAAGACTTCGGTCGTCGTGCTATCTTAACCTTGCGTCAGACATTGCAAGCCAAAATTATGGAATTGGAGAAAGATAACCTCTATAGTAAATTCGTAGACAAAATAGGCACGATCGTAAATGCAGAGGTGTATCAGATCTGGAAGAAAGAAGCACTCCTCCTGGACGAAGAGAAAAGCGAATTGATATTGCCTAAGCACGAACAAATCCCTTCGGATTATTTTCATAAGGGAGAAATAGTTCGTGCGGTAGTAGAACGTGTAGAAAATAGAAACAACAATCCACGTATTGTACTGAGTCGTACTTCCCCTACATTCCTGCAACGTTTGTTTGAACAGGAAGTTCCCGAAATAAACGATGGACTTATAACCATTCGTAAGATAGCTCGTATCCCAGGAGAACGTGCTAAAATAGCTGTAGAATCTTATGATGATCGTATAGATCCGGTGGGTGCATGTGTGGGTATGAAAGGTATGAGAATACATGGTATAGTACGTGAGCTACGAAATGAGAATATAGATGTAATTCATTACACTAATAATATACAACTCTTCATACAGCGTGCATTGAGTCCGGCAAAGGTTTCCTCTATCGTGATGTACGAAGAAGAAAAGCGTGCCGAAGTATATCTTAAGCCGGAAGAAGTTTCTTTGGCTATCGGTAAAGGTGGTATGAATATCAAACTTGCCAGTATGCTTACAGAGTATACTATAGATGTATATAGAGAATTAGATGAAGCTACACAAGAAGAAGATATTTATTTGGACGAATTTAGCGATGAAATAGACCAATGGGTGATAGATGCTATCAAAGCCATCGGTATAGATACCGCAAAGGGCGTCCTCAATACACCTCGTGAGCGACTTATAGAAAAAGCAGATCTGGAAGAAGATACTGTAGACGAAGTTATCAGAATACTACGAGCAGAATTTGAGGAAGAAGAGGAAGAATAGTCTTCCTTTTCCCACTCTCTGTTTTCCTAAGGCAGAGAAACAGATTACCACTCAAGAGATGCAAATCACAGTATTCTATAACCTCCCCACCAATTGAAAAGAACATTATGCCAATAAGATTAAATTCAGTACTCAAGGACTTAAACGTAGGTTTAGACAATATAGCAGCCTTTTTGCAAGAAAGAGGCGTGAATGTACCGGTCAATGCCAATACGAAAATAAGCGATGAACACCATGATTTGCTCCTCAAAGAGTTTGGTAATGACCAAGCACTAAGACAAAAAGCAGAAGAGCGACTTCGCACAAGGCAAGAAAAGAAAAAAGCAGTCATAGAACCTGTGGAAGAAACTATCCCCGAGGTGATAGAAGCGGTAGTTCCCGAAGATATAAAGGTACAGCCCAAGATAGTAGGATTCATAGACTTGGAGAAAAATAACAAGCAAAAGGTATCCGAAGACGTAGTAGAAAAGACTACACCTGTGGTAGAAGAAATACAGGAAGAAAAGAAAGAAGATAATAAAAAAGAAGCTATAGTAGCAGAAGAACCAGCTCCTGTAGTGGAAATCATACCCATAGAAGAACCACAACAGCCTGCTGAGCAAAAAACAACAGAGGTGGAAGAAAAAACCTCTACGGTAGAAGTTCA
Organism: Phocaeicola sp.; assembly: GCA_022764505.1. GTDB lineage: Bacteria > Bacteroidota > Bacteroidia > Bacteroidales > Bacteroidaceae > Phocaeicola. The sequence goes on from JALEQJ010000061.1 coordinate 9,131, forward strand.
GCCACAAGTGAATACAGAATCGGAACCGAAAGTGATAGAAGAAAAAAAGAAACCTGTAGTGTCCGCAGATGCGCCTACTACTCAGCCAGAGGAGAAAAAAGACGAGGTGTTCAAGATACACACCACCACTCCTGCCGTGGGACCTGTAGTCTTAGGTAGAATAGACTTGAGTGCTATAAACTCAGATACACGCCCTAAGAAGAAGAGTAAAGATGAACGCCGTAAAGAGCGAGAAGAAAAAGAAAAACTTCGTCAGGAGCAACGTCAAAAAAATCGTGAAGCCAAAAAAGATGATACGTCTGTGGAAGATACACAGAAGAAAAAACGTAATCGTATAGGCAAAGAAAAAGTAGATATAGCTACTGCGGGACAAAATGTTTCCGGACATGGTAAGCCTAAGAAAAATGCGTCTGCTGGAGGACATCAGTCCAATGCAGGAAAAGGAAAAGACCAGTTCAAGAAATCTGCTCCAAAGCAGGAAGTCAGCGACGAAGATGTAGCAAAGCAAGTAAAAGAAACACTTGCAAGACTGACCAACAAAGGTAAGAGCAAGACCTCCAAATATAGGAAAGAGAAAAGAGAGAATATCCAAAACCGCCAATTAGAGCAGGAGGAATTGGAACAGCAAGAAAGCAAGGTGCTCAAACTTACGGAATTCGTTACAGCCAGTGAGTTGGCAAATATGATGGACGTTTCTGTAACACAAGTTATCTCTACTTGTATGAGCGTAGGCATTATGGTTTCTATCAATCAACGTTTAGACGCAGAAGCTATCAATTTGGTAGCAGAAGAGTTCGGTTATAAAACAGAGTACGTAAGTGCAGAAGTTTCTCAAGCTGTAGTAGAAGTGGAAGATGCAGAAGAAGACTTGCGTCCACGTGCTCCTATTGTAACTGTGATGGGACACGTAGACCACGGTAAAACATCACTCTTGGACTATATCAGAAATGCCAATGTGATAGCAGGAGAAGCCGGGGGTATCACACAGCACATCGGTGCTTACAATGTAAAACTGGACGATGGTAGACGCATTACTTTCTTGGATACTCCGGGACACGAAGCCTTTACTGCGATGCGTGCGCGTGGTGCAAAAGCTACAGACGTGGCTATCATTATTGTTGCTGCAGACGATAGTGTGATGCCTCAGACTAAAGAAGCTATCAATCACGCTATGGCTGCCAATGTTCCTATTGTTTTTGCTATCAATAAAGTAGATAAGCCCAATGCCAATCCGGATAAAATCAAAGAAGAACTCTCTGCTATGAACTTCTTGGTAGAGGAATGGGGAGGAAAATACCAATCTCAAGATATTTCTGCAAAGAAAGGAACCGGCGTTCAAGAACTGTTGGAAAAAGTATTGCTTGAAGCGGAATTATTGGAATTACGTGCTAATCCGGATCGCAAAGCAACAGGGTCTATCATAGAATCTTCTCTGGACAAGGGACGTGGGTATGTGGCTACTGTATTGGTATCCAATGGTACACTGCGTGTGGGAGACATTGTGCTTTCCGGAACTTCTTATGGAAAAGTAAAGGCAATGTTCAACGAACGTAACCAACGCTTGAAAGAAGCTGGACCTTCAGAGCCTGTATTGATTTTGGGACTTAATGGTGCTCCTGCCGCAGGAAATACATTCCACGTGTTTGACTCAGATCAAGAAGCTCGTGAGATAGCCAATAAGCGTGAACAGTTGCAACGTGAACAAGGTTTACGTACACAGAAGATGCTTACACTGGACGAAGTGGGCAGACGTTTGGCATTGGGAGATTTCCACGAACTGAATATCATCGTGAAGGGAGACGTAGACGGTTCTGTAGAAGCTTTGAGCGATTCTTTAATCAAACTCTCTACAGAGCAAATTCAAGTAAACGTCATTCACAAAGGTGTGGGACAAATTTCTGAATCCGATGTTTCTTTGGCTGCCGCCTCGGACGCTATCATTGTAGGTTTCCAAGTACGTCCTTCTTCCAATGCTGCAAAGCAAGCTGAACAAGATGGTGTAGACATACGTAAGTACTCTATCATCTACGATGCAATAGAAGAAGTGAAATCTGCCATGGAAGGTCTTTTGGCACCTACATTGAAAGAACAAGTAACGGCTACAATAGAGGTAAGAGAAGTCTTCAATATCAGTAAAGTAGGACAAGTAGCCGGAGCTATGGTGAAAACAGGTAAGGTGAAACGTAGTGATAAGGCACGTCTTATCCGAGATGGTATTGTTGTATTCTCTGGAAATATCAATGCTTTGAAACGTTTCAAAGACGATGTGAAAGAAGTTGGAACCAATTTTGAGTGTGGTATCAGCCTCACAGCTTGCAACGACCTCAAGGTGGGAGATATTATAGAAACTTACGAAGAAATAGAAGTAAAACAAACGCTGTAATTACAGCATACATAAACAGGTGTCATCCTGAGCGTGGCGAGGGATCTACCCCTCCACAAAAGGAGCGATAGATACAGTCTCCATGTTCACGATGGCACTCTTTTTATATAGGACTATTATATTTATATGGAGACGATAGACATCATTATATTGATAGCCTTTCTCTCTGGCGCAGTTTTGGGCTATATGAAAGGGGCTATAAAGCAAATCGCTACAATGGCAGGACTTGTCTTGGGACTGATAGTAGCACGTATGCTTTTTGCGTCCGTAGGTGTCAAAGTAGCAGAGCAATTGGGTACTTCCCTTACCATAGGGCAAGTGCTCGCTTTTGTTTTTATTTGGATCATTGTACCTATGGGCTGTGCCTTTGTGGGATCCATTCTTACAGAAGTGGTAAAAGCTATCAAATTGGGATTTATAAACCAATGGTTGGGGGCTGGTGTAGGCAGTATCAAGTATTTGCTCTTTGCCAGTGTCTTTATCAATGCTATAGAGTATATAGATGTGGATCACGCACTTATTAAACAAGAAACCAAAGAAAAATCCTATACATATTATCCATTGAAGACCTTTGCCGAAGTCTTCATACCTGAAATAAAGGCAAAGACACAAGATATTATTCAATCAGACAATTAGTATGCAAGAAGAACCCAATAAATATGTAAAAGAACTGACGAAGGAGAAGTATAAGTATGGCTTCACTACAGATGTTCACACAGAAATCATAGAGAAAGGACTCAATGAAGAGGTGGTAAGACTCATCTCCGAAAAAAAAGGAGAACCGGAATGGTTATTAGAGTTGCGCTTGAAAGCCTATAAACATTGGCTTACTATGGAAATGCCTACTTGGGCACATCTCAATATCCCCGAAATAGATTACCAAGCTATATCCTACTACGCAGACCCTACGAAGAAAAAAGAAGGTCCTAAAAGTATGGACGAGGTAGACCCGGAATTGCTAAAAACGTTCGATAAATTAGGTATTCCTTTGGAAGAACGTATGGCACTAAGTGGGATAGCGGTAGATGCCGTGATGGACTCCGTTTCTGTGAAAACCACTTTCAAAGAAACACTGATGGAAAAAGGTATCATCTTTTGTTCTATGAGTGAAGCCGTGAAGGAACACCCGGATTTGGTGCGTCAGTATTTAGGTTCTGTAGTAGGCTATAAAGACAATTTTTTCGCTGCACTGAATACCGCTGTTTTTAGTGATGGTTCTTTTGTTTATATCCCCAAAGGTGTGCGCTGTCCTATGGAACTGTCCACCTACTTCCGTATCAATGCCAGAAATACAGGGCAGTTTGAACGTACACTCATTGTGGCAGACGATGATAGCTATGTATCTTATTTGGAAGGTTGTACAGCTCCTATGAGAGATGAGAATCAGCTCCATGCAGCTATCGTAGAAATCGTAGTGATGGATAGAGCAGAAGTGAAATACTCTACGGTACAAAACTGGTATCCTGGAGATGCAGAAGGAAAAGGTGGAGTTTACAATTTCGTAACCAAGCGTGGTAACTGTAAGGGAGAAAGCAGTAAACTTTCTTGGACACAAGTAGAAACAGGATCTGCTATTACTTGGAAATATCCCAGTTGTATTTTGACAGGAGATAATTCTACCGCAGAATTTTATTCTGTAGCTGTAACCAATAATTACCAACAAGCAGATACAGGAACAAAGATGATTCACTTAGGAAAGAATACCAGTTCTACTATAGTGAGTAAGGGTATCAGTGCAGGAAAGAGTCAAAACTCTTATCGCGGCTTGGTGCGTGTAGCGGAGAAAGCAGACAATGCGAGAAACTATAGTCAGTGTGATTCTTTACTTTTGGGTAGTCAATGTGGTGCCCATACTTTCCCTTATATAGATATACATAACGATACTGCTATTGCAGAACATGAGGCTACCACCTCAAAAATTTCGGAAGACCAACTTTTCTATTGTAACCAACGCGGTATCAATACCGAAGATGCTATTGGGCTTATCGTGAATGGATATGCCAAGGAAGTACTGAATAAACTGCCTATGGAATTTGCCGTAGAGGCACAAAAATTGCTCTCTGTTTCATTGGAGGGTAGTGTAGGATAAACACATAAAAGTAGAAAGATTATGTTAGAAATAAAGAATTTGCATGCCGAAATTAACGGCAAAGAGATATTGAAAGGAATTAACCTGAGTGTAAAAGCCGGTGAAGTACACGCCATTATGGGGCCCAATGGTTCTGGAAAAAGTACGCTCAGTAATGTATTGGTAGGGCATCCTTCTTACGAAGTAACAAAAGGAGAAGTCTTTTTTGAGGGAAAGAACCTCTTGGAACTTTCTCCGGAAGACCGTAGCCACGAAGGACTCTTCTTGTCTTTCCAATATCCTGTAGAAATACCCGGTGTAAGTATGGTGAACTTTATGCGTGCCGCTATCAATGAGCAACGTAAGTACAAGGAGTTACCACCTCTTTCTGCAGGAGATTTCTTGAAGCTGATGCGTGAGAAGAGAGATGTAGTAGAGCTGGATAACAAGTTGGCGAATCGTTCAGTGAACGAAGGTTTCTCCGGTGGAGAGAAAAAGCGCAACGAAATATTCCAAATGGCGATGTTAGAACCTAAATTGAGTATTTTGGACGAGACAGATTCGGGATTGGATATAGATGCACTTCGTATCGTAGCAGAGGGTGTGAATAAACTTAGAACACCACAGAACAGTTGTATCGTGATTACTCACTATCAACGCCTCTTGGATTATATTAAACCAGATGTGGTACACGTGCTTTATAAAGGGCGTATCGTAAAAACAGCAGGTCCCGAATTGGCTTTAGAGTTGGAAGAAAAAGGTTACGACTGGATCAAAAAAGAATTAGGAGAGTAACTATGGCTTCAGAAAAACAATATATAGATCTTTTTGTCCAGCATAGGGAGATGATAGAAAAGCATAGTTCACCTGTGCTGAATGCTCCACGTGCAGAGGCTTTAGACAGTTTCTCTGCTTTGGGCTTTCCTACAAAAAAGATAGAACAATATAAATATACCAATGTAGATGTACTCTTTGCACCGGATTATGGATTGAACTTGAACCGTTTGCATATTCCTGTGAAGGTGCAGAATATGTTTTGTTGTGATGCTCCGGAGCTGAAAGCTTCTACACATTTTGTAGTAAACGATCAATACTTCTCTCCCCACTATGATGCCGCAGATTTCCCCGAAGGAGTGCTTTTCGGCAGTTTGAAGGAGATGGCAGAAATACACCCCGAATTGGTAAAAAAGTACTACGCACAATTAGCACCGATGACAAATGATGCTTTGGTGGCATTTAATACTATGTTTGCACAAGATGGAGTCTTCTTCTATGTTCCCAAAGGAGTGGTCATGGAAAAGCCATTGCAAATCATCAATACTTTACGCAGTAATGTAGATTTTATAGTCAATCGTCGTATTCTCATCATCTTGGAAGATAGTGCACAAGCCAAATTACTTATTTGCGACCATGAGATAGACGATGTCCGATTCCTGTCTACCCAAGTGATAGAAGTTTTCGCAGGAGAAAATGCGGTGTTTGATCTATATGAAATGGAGGAAACCAGCGAGAAAACAGTTCGCTTCAGTAATTTGTATGTGAAGCAAGCACGTGGCAGTAATGTCCTGCTCAATGGTATGACACTACACAATGGTGTTTCACGTAATCAAACACACGTAACTTTGGACGGAGAAGGTGCAGAAACACACCTCTATGGGGTAGCCATAGCAGACAAGAAAGAGCACGTAGACAATTATACTACGATACGGCATAATGCACCTCACTGTACCAGCAATGAACTCTATAAGTATGTACTCAATGATGAGGCGACAGGAGCTTTTGCCGGGCTTGTCTATGTGAAAGAAGGAGCACAATCTACAGCATCTGAGCAAACGAGCCGTGCCATTTGTTTGACAAAAAAGGCACGTATGTACGCACAGCCACAATTGGAAATCTATGCAGACGATGTGAAATGTTCTCATGGTTCTACCGTAGGGCAGTTGGATCAAAATGCAATCTTCTATATGCAACAAAGAGGTATCAGTAAGGAAGAAGCCAAATTATTGCTCACTTTTGCTTTTGTAAATGAGGTTACAGAACATGTGCGTGTGGACGCATTAAAAGATAGATTAGCGCATATTATAGAAAGAAGATTTCGTGGGGAGCTAAGCAGATGCAAAGGCTGTACACTTTGAAATTCATAACTCTAAAGAACAATTTATGTACGATATAAAGCAGATAAGAGAAGACTTCCCGATCTTATCTCGGAGTGTATATGGAAAGCCCCTTGTCTATTTAGACAACGGGGCTACCACACAGAAGCCACGTAGTGTAGTAGATGCCATAGCAGAAGAATATTACTCGGTAAATGCCAATGTGCATAGAGGTGTACACTTTCTTTCCCAGCAGGCTACGGATTTGCACGAAGCATCGAGAGAGCGTGTACGTGCTTTTATCAATGCAAGAAGCACTTCGGAAATTATTTTTACGAGAGGTACTACAGAGAGTATAAACTTAGTGGCAAGTAGTTTTGTGGAATCTCAAATGCAGGCAGGAGATGAAGTTATCATTTCTCAAATGGAACATCATAGCAACATTGTTTCTTGGCAGTTACAAGCTATGAAGAAGGGTATTATCTTGAAAGTGATACCTATCAATGATGCAGGTGAGTTGCTCTTGGACGAATTTGAAAAATTGATTACTCCTCGCACTAAGATCGTGTCTGTAATGCATGTTTCCAATGTCTTGGGAACTATCAATCCTATCAAACAAATAATTCGTATAGCACATAGTCATAATGTGCCTGTCCTAATAGACGGAGCGCAGAGTGTGCCACATCAGAAGATAGATGTGCAGGAATTAGATGCAGATTTTTTTGTTTTCAGTGCGCACAAAATGTATGGTCCTACAGGCATAGGTGTGCTGTATGGAAAAGAAGCATGGCTGGATAAACTCCCCCCTTATCAAGGTGGAGGAGAGATGATACAAAATGTAAGTTTTGAAAAAACTACGTTCAATGTACTTCCTTTTAAGTTTGAGGCAGGTACACCGGATTATATCGGGACTACAGCTTTTGCTAAAGCCATAGATTATGTGGAGGCATTGGGCTTAGAGAATATCGCTGCGTATGAACATGAATTGCTTACTTATGCTACTCAAGAGATGAAATCCATAAAAGGTATGCGCATCATAGGAGAGGCAGAACAAAAGAGTGGTGTAATCTCTTTTTTGGTAGGCGATATTCATCATTTCGATATGGGGACACTGCTGGATAGATTGGGAATTGCCGTAAGAACAGGGCATCACTGTGCAGAACCACTTATGCGTAGAATGGGTATAGAAGGCACGGTGCGTGCTTCTTTCGGGTTATATAATACGAAAGAAGAAATAAATGTACTCATTGAGGGTATAAAAAGAGTACAAACGATGTTCTAATATGCAGATATATCCTCTCATATAATGAGGAAAAATGTTTTGTGAATAGGTTTGTAATCATTTGAAGGGTAGAAGCTGTATCGGAAGTGATTTTCCGATACAGCTTTTTTATTGCCATAAAGTGCAGATATTTTAGTGTATTCTTCTTTGCTTTTCTTACAAAAGAACACAAAAAACTAAAACACATAGACTTATATGCTGTAAACTAAAAACTTATGCCTACCTTTGCCACCTTATTCCACATATAAACATTTTTAATGAAGACATTTCAAGAACTTGGCGTCTCGGCAGATATACGCAGGGCCATAGAAGAAATGGGATATGAGAATCCCATGCCCGTACAAGAAGAAGTTATCCCTTATCTGCTTTCGGACGGCAATGATGTAGTCGCATTGGCACAAACCGGCACAGGAAAGACTGCGGCATTTGGTTTGCCTATCCTACAAAAAATCAATATAAAAGAAGTTGTACCTCAGGCAATAGTGCTTTGTCCTACCAGAGAACTCTGCTTGCAAATAGCCGGAGATCTTACAGATTATTCCAAATATATAACAGACCTCAAAATACTTCCGGTCTATGGTGGGTCTTCTATAGAAAGCCAAATTCGTAGCTTAAAGAAAGGAGTACACATCATCGTAGCTACTCCGGGAAGACTGATAGACCTTATGGAAAGAGGTGTGGCACGTCTGGATCAAGTGATTAACGTAATAATGGACGAAGCAGACGAAATGCTGAATATGGGTTTTACGGATAGTATCAATACTATATTGGAGAATATCCCCAAAGACAGAAATACTTTGATGTTCTCTGCTACTATGAGCGCAGAAATAGCACGCATAGCACGTACCTATCTTACCAATCCTAAAGAAATTACCATCGGCACAAAGAACGAGGGGAGTAATAATGTAAAGCATATAGGCTATGTAGTACAAGCCAAAGATAAGTATTTCGCTCTCAAACGTGTAGTAGACTTCTACCCGCAAGTCTATGGTATAGTTTTCTGTAGAACCAGAAAAGAAACCCAAGAAATAGCAGATATGCTTATCAAGGACGGTTACAGTGCAGATGCTCTGCACGGAGAACTATCTCAACCACAGCGAGATCTTGTGATGCAAAAGTTCCGTCAGAGGCATTTGCAGCTCTTAGTGGCTACAGATGTAGCAGCCAGAGGATTGGACGTGAATGATCTTACGCACGTCATCAATTATGGTCTTCCGGACGATACGGAAAGCTATACACACAGAAGTGGACGTACCGGTAGAGCAGGGAAAACAGGAATCTCTATTGCCATTATGAATGTCCGTGAAAAGAGCAGAATGAAAGAGATAGAGCGCATCATCAAGAAAAAGTTTGAGCTGGCAGCATTGCCTACAGGAAAGGCAATCTGTGAGCAGCAACTTATCAAGGTGATAGATGACATAGAAAAGGTAAAGGTAAACGAAGGAGAAATAGAAACCTTTTTGCCCTCTATTTACAGAAAATGGGAGTGGCTCAGTAAGGAAGACCTTATCAAGCGTGTCGTGTCTATAGAGTTCAATAGATTTCTTGATTACTATCAGGACTTGGCAGACATAGAAGAAGTAAAATGGAGCGATGCCAAGAATGAACCCAAAGAACGGAAAGATAGAAAAGGGGGAGGTAGCGACAAAGAAAAGACCTCCAGAAAGGCAGAGAAAGGTTTTGTGCGATTCTTCCTCAATGCAGGTAAGACAGATGGTATTTTCGCTACACAAATCATAGAGTTGATAAACAAGAACCTCAAACACAAGCGTGTAGAAATAGGTAGAATAGACCTTATGCAGAACTTCTCATTCTTCGAAGTGGCAGAGAAACAAGCCAATGCTGTACTCAAAGCCCTCTCCAAATCTTCTATAAAAGGTAGGAAAGTAGTAGTAGAAATAGCCGGAGAAAATACAGGAAAGAGTGATAAGGGAGGAAAGAAAAAAAGCAAAAATACTTCTACAGCTACCTCCAATAAACGTAGTAGAGAAGAACGTGGGTACACAGAGAAAAGAGGACCTATCCGTAAAGAAGATTGGATGGAACTGATAGATGAACATCAGGGGGGATATGATTTTTCTGCCTTTAGCAAAAAAGGAAAAAAGAAAAAGTAATTGTCAGAACGATGAGAGAGGGCTTTGGAAGTCCTCTTTTTTTATCTCTTCCCGGTTCCACGAAGTGATGCTTGTGATCACGCTATCCGGCACGTCTGTAATAGTCTGTAGAGGGCTTGCTGATAGCAAGCCTTGCTATCACGATAAGATATGCTCCGTATCACGGAAAGAAGCCTTGCTATCATGATAAGATATGCTCGCTATCAGCGCAGGTTTATTATCGTATGAAAATAGGGTAGGAGAACACAGACAAAAACTGTTGTTTTCGTCTTGCATAGCGTTCTTTTTCTTTTATTTCTTCTTGATCAATCTGCTTATGTATGGGGATATATGCCCTATAAGTATAGATAAAATCAGCGTTGCAAGGAATACATATATTGCACCAAATGAGTGGAAGCCAAAGGATACATTTTTATCTAAGACGGTAAATGCCCATACAAAAAGTGGGTGCCAATAATAAATACGAGCAGAATGTTCTCTTCCGATAGTTTCTATAAATGACTCCTTCCCGAAGTCCTTATATTGTAAAGCGACCCAAAACCATGCAAATGCCGTAGGGTAAGTGAGAAGTAATGGACCCATTGGAGGCAAGCCATTGGAAAGGAAGTGAACGAAGACCGTTTCCATGTATGCACAAATAGAAATGACAACCGCAAAATCTATAGCTCTATACTTCTTTAATACCGTTTCCCATTTGCGTGCAAGATAACCTATAGCAAGACAAGGAAGTGCGTAACTTATAAAATTCAGGACAAAAATAGAGGCAGTAGATCCATCTAATAGAAAACGGTAACGACCTATAAAAAGACCGAAGAAAGCGGGTATTATAAGCCAATGTATTCCTTTTCCCTTGAATATCCATAGATAAAAGCGAAATGCTAGGAGTCCCCAAAATAACGATACCAGATACCACAAATGCCCTCCATAACGGGAAGGTACAGAAACAAAAAGCCAACGAGCTATCATAGGAATTGTAGTAGGTAAACCATCTGGTGGTCCTAACAACACATATATGACGGTAAGAAAGAGTAGTAAACGAAGTGCTTTATATGCTCCTTTCATAACCCTTTGTGTTACTTTGGTGAGGTCGGGATTGTATAGAAAATACCCGGAAATGATAAAGAAACATGGAACGCCCACATCAAGAAATACAAATGATGTACCTTCCATAGGAGCATGCAGAACGACCACAAAGAAGACACACAGAGTTTTCAGTACGTATAGAGAACTTATACCTGTGGATTTTGTTTGAGCAGAGGTTATTTCTGGATTATATTGATCCATTATAGGGTAGATTTGCGTATGAGATTAAAACTGCGTAAAGTTAAATAAATTCTGTGCCAGTCTCTTTCCGGGGAGTGAAAAACTGATGTTTAGTGCCTTCTTGAAATCTAGTCATAAAAAAGGCGCACCAAACTTTAGAGTTTGATACGCCTTTCGGAGTGAGTTAGGAAAGTGTTATTTTACAATCTCCAGTTCTTCTATGAGTCTGCCACAACCGGCAAATTTGTCTATGATAAAGAGGGTATACCTGATATCTACGCAAGCAGCACGCTGCAGTGCCGGATTGTAGGCTATATCTCCGGTAAGTCCTTCATAGTTTCTGTCAAATCCGGTGCCGATGAGTTCACCTTTGGCATTGAATACAGGAGAACCTGAGTTTCCACCGGTGTTGTCTGTGCCTGTTACAAAGCAAAGTGGCATTCTGCCATCGGGGAGTGCGTAATGTCCGAAATCTTTCTTCGCATACAGTTCTTTGAGCTTAGCCGGTACTACAAACTCTGCATTATTGGGATCTTCTTTTTCCATCACACCGTCCAATGTGGTATAATAAAGATAAGTTGCACCGTCTTTGGGAGTGTATGAGCCAACTTTTCCATAAGTGAGGCGAAGAGTAGAGTTGGCATCGGGATATACGGGAATACCTTTTGCTTTTTTGAAATCCAAGACCTTGCCTACCCAAACTTTGTGTGCTTGGTTATAAGCATTGGTTTCTGCCTTCATCTCTTTTTCTGTGAATTTGTATCCTTCTGCCACAGAGGAGGCATAGCGTGCTATGAGATCCTGTGTAGCAACTTCTACACTGGGTTTCATCAAGAAAGCTTCAAAACGCTCTTTGCTACCGAAGATAGATGTATCAAAGCAGGCATCTACGAAAGCATTGATATTTCCACCAAAGTCTTTTTCTATGGTTTGGAAAATACTGATACGTTCTGCTGCCGGAATATAGGAAGCATAAAGAGAAAGCAGTTTCTTACTTACTTTACGGTCTACGGAAAGGTTATAGTCTTTGTTGAAGTACTTTTCTCCTTTCTCACGTAAGGTAGTTATAGCATTGGCTGTTTTTGTAGCATCATTGGCTTGCAATGCTTCTATCAGTGCGTGGAGGGAAGGAGCTTTGGACATCTCTGTTCCCTGCATAAGAGCTTCGTAAATGGCTTGCTGACGATATACGTAGTTGAAGCGTTTCTTTACAATGTCTCTGATAGTTTGGAATGCTTGTTCGCCTTGTGTATCTCCCTGTGCTTTGCAGAAAGCCAAAACTTCTTCTTGTTCGCGCTTCTTTCTGTCCAAGACTTTCAGATTGACCAAACCTTCGTTCATACCGATGGCGTTCTTCCAATAGTTGGCAGAAGAAGCATACTTAGAAGCGTATTGAATACGTGTAGCCGGGTCTTTGCTCATTTCTTCGCCTAAGACTTGTAAGCGTGCTGTACGTATTTTATCACGCATAAAATTGGTGGTTTGCATACGTTCTTCTACCTCATCGCTGATCATATATCTCCAGTTACGTCCGGGAAATCCCATCACGAAGGTAAAGTCTCCTTCTTGTACGCCACGGGCATTGATGACGATGGATTTTTTTACTTCTAAGGGTACATTTTCTTTACTATAGTGGGCGGGATTTCCTTTCTTGTCTGCATAAATACGGAAGAGAGAGAAATCTCCACAGTGGCGTGGCCACATCCAGTTGTCTGTATCTGCTCCGAACTTACCTATAGAAGATGGAGGCGCACCTACCATACGTACATCTTTGTACACGTTTTTCACAAAGAGGTAATACTTATTGCCTCCATAGAAGGCTTTCAGTTCCAAGATGCGAAATTCGTTGGTTTTGATTTTCTCTTTCTTTGCGAAGCGTGCAGCTACTTTGCTTAAGTAAGCGGGAGAAAGGTAATTCAAACCTTCCGGATCCGGATCTTTCTTGAGTTGTTCTTGCACGTAAGCAGTTACGTCCAGAATCTTGTCTATAAATGTAATGTCTAAGCCCTCGCAAGGAAGTTCTTCGGCATCGCTCATTGCCCAGAATCCATCTGTGAGATAGTCGTGTTCTACAGAGCTATGTTGCTGAATGTAGGAGTACCCACAGTGGTGATTGGTCAAAACCAATCCGCGCTTTGAGATAACTTCTGCCGTACAACCTCCATCAAAATGTACTACAGCATCTTTCAAACTGATATTTGTAGGACTGTAAATTTTGTCTATGGATAGATCCAATCCAAGCTCACGCATAACCACAGCATTTTGCTGTTTGATGTCTGTGAGCATCCACATACCCTCATCGGCAGAACCGATAAGGGCAGATGTGGAAAGTGCTAAGGTTAAGAATAGTTTTTTCATACAAGGATTATTCTACGATGTGCATTTCGTCAATCAAGTTCTTGCAACCTCCGAGTTTCTCCACTATGAAGAGGACATAGCGTATATCTACAGAGATTGTGCGTTGTTTCTTATTGTCAAAATTGATGTCTCCACTGAGTGATTCCCAGTTGCCATCGAAAGCAGTTCCTATGAGTTCGCCATTTCCATTCATCACCGGAGAACCTGAGTTCCCTCCTGTAATGTCATTGTTACTCAAGAAGCAGGTAGGCATTTCTCCATTAGGCAGTGCATAGCGACCAAAGTCTTTTGCTTCGTAGAGTTCTTTGAGTTTGGCAGGTACACGGAATTCCGGGTTGGTAGGATCTTCTTTTTCCATTACACCCTTCAGTGTAGTGTAGTATTGGTATTGTATGCCGTTCTTTGGTTCATAACCTTTCACGTTTCCGTAAGTAAGGCGCATAGTAAAGTTGGCATCGGAAGCTTTTGGAGTAGGTGCATACATTTCGCAGAGACCTCTTACATAGGTTTTATGATAGAGATTGATGTCTTTGCTAAGCAGACTTACTGTAGAACTCAATTTCTCAAACTTGTCCATAATGTCTACGGTATATTTTATATGGAGGTCGTTTTCTAATGCTTCTACAGTAGGATTGCTGATGAATGCGTTGAAGTTTTCTTCGTTGGCAAAGATACTTTTGTTATAACAAGCATCTATGAATGCATTGATATCTCCTCCGAATTGTGCCTGAATGGTTTCGTAGAAAGCAGGAAGATCTGTTTGGGCTACTTTTTTTGCATAGAGTGGAAGCAATGCTTTGGCTACTTTACGGTCTACTTCGTGGTCGTAGTCTTTATTGTGTATGTTCTTGTATGCTGTTTTTAGAGCTTCTACTTGCTTTGCTATTTCTTTTTTATTCTTTTTGGTCAATGCTTCTGCCAGTTTTTCCGCAGTTTTTATAGGTGCACGGAATTCTATGCCGGACAAGAATACTTCTGTGAAATAAGTAAGTGTTCTACGAGGTTCACTTACCTTGGCTACATAATCGTTTATTTGTCCTACTACTTGTGCGTATGCTTCATTGTTTTGTGCTTTGGCGAATGCTTGGAATTGTTCTTCTTGCGCCAATTTAGCTTGTAGTACGTTATTATCCTTGATGGCTTTGTTCATACCGATGGAGTTTTTCCAATAGTTGGAAGAACCTGCAAACTTGCTGGCATATTGGATACGTGTTTTGTCGCTTGCAGCCATTGCTTCACGTAAAACAGCCAAGCGTGCGCCACGAACGTCTATGCGAGGAGTATTTCCTGTTTCCATACGTAGGCGAACTTCGCTTTCTGTGAGGTAACGATTGGTAGTACCGGGAAAGCCCATAATCATAGCATAATCTCCTTCTTGTAAACCTTTCAGTGATATGGTGAGGAATTTTTTTGCCTTGAGAGGGATATTGTCTTTGTGGTAGTCTGCCGGATTTCCGTTTTTGTCTGTGTACACACGGAACATAGAGAAGTCTCCGGTATGGCGTGGCCACATCCAGTTGTCTGTTTCTCCACCGAATTTACCTACGGAAGAAGGAGGAGCGGCTACCATACGTACATCATTGTAAGTCTTGATGTAGAAAAGGTAGAATCTGTTTCCTTCGTAGAAAGGAAGAGCGAGGGTAGAAATGCCGGGCATTTTGGCATATTCACTTTTCTTGAGAGCTTCTGCTGCTATTTTCTGTAGATAAGCGCGACCGAAGGTTTCTATTTCTGTTACCTTACCACTCTTTACGTCTTCATTTACCTGATTTGTGAGGTCTACTATCTTTTCTATAAACTTGAAAGTCAATCCCGGAGTAGGAAGTTCTTCTGAGAAACTCTTTGCCCAAAATCCATTTGTAAGATAGTCGTGCTCTACAGAGCTGTGTTGTTGAATCGCATCGTATCCGCAGTGGTGATTGGTGAGAATTAGTCCGTTAGGAGAAATAATCTCACCGGTACAACCACGTCCGAATATCCCTACTGCATCTTTCAAAGAAACAGCATTAGGGTTATAAATTTCGTTGATATCCATTTTCAGACCTTGTGCTTTCATTCGGTCTGCCAAGTTTTGCTCTTGCATCATCTGTAAGAGCCACATACCTTCGTCTGCTTTTACAGCAGTAGGAGCGGTAGCCATACACAAAAGTGTTATGGCGATAGCTTTGAACTTTTTCATTTTCATTCTGTTCTTATCTTAATGGTGTTTGTAATAATTATTATAGTTAATTAGCTTGTATGCAAATATAAGAGTTGTTTTTTGTTTTTCTTGAGCTGAATGTTATAGTTTTCTTTGTTTATACACCAATAAGTTAGTGTTTTATGATAGGAGGGAGGCGAAAGACTTGTTTAATCCTTTCTTTTTGTAAGAAAAAAGCCCAGTGTACGGGGTGTATCACTGAGCTTTCCTTGTATTGTTTGTGTAGCTGTTTATCGGGCTACATTATTGATAGGTGTACCTTTTTGCCATTGTTCCAAGTTCTCTACAGCTTGTTTCATAAGGCGCACACGTGCTTCGTAAGTAGCCCAAGCAATATGTGGTGTGATAAAACAGTTTTCCACTTTTAGCAATGGGTTGTCTGCACGAGGAGGTTCTGTAGATAGTACATCTACACCTGCGGCAAGAAGTTTTCCTGCACGTAACGCATCTGCCAAGTCTTGTTCATTTATCAAACCACCTCTGCCTAAGTTTAAGAAAATGGCTTTGTCTTTCATTTTGGCTATGGAAGTAGCGTTGATCATTTCTTTGTTTTGAGCTGTGAGTGGGCAGTGCAGGCTGATGACATCGCAAACTGCATATAACTCGTCCAAATCTGCTGCTTTGCGTATGCCTTCCGGTAACTCACTTTGTGCTTTGGAACTCTGTACCCAAACTTCCATACCGAGGGCTTGTGCGATGCGTGCTGTAGCACTTCCTGTATTGCCGAAGCCTACAATACCCATACGCTTTCCTGCCAATTCTATGAGCGGAGTATTCCAATAGCAGAACTCTGCATTGCTGTCCCATCTGCCATTGTGTACTTCGTCTGCATAGTGTCCTACACGTTGAGTAATGTTCAATAGGTGTGCAAATACCATTTGTGCTACAGACATAGTGCTGTATGCAGGGATATTGGTTACCACGATACCTTTTTCTTTGGCAGCATCGGTGTCTACAATATTGAAACCTGTAGCTAATACACCGATGTATTTCAATTCCGGCAGGGCTGCGATGGTAGCTGCGGTGAAAGGAACTTTGTTTGTAAGGGCTATGGTAGCTCCTTGCATACGTTCTACTACTTGTGTGGCAGGTGTACTTTCGTAAATAACCACCTCGCCTAATGCTTTGAGCGGTGCCCAAGATAATTCTTCATTGGGATTTAGGGTAATCCCGTCTAATACTACAATTTTCATAAGGTTAATTATTAAATCGTTCTCCCCAGAGGGTCTGCATTCTTTCTTTTAACTTGGCTTCCGAGGGGTTGGACTGAGCGTGCCAAATGCGAGTGGAACACAAGGTCTCTGGTAAGAATTGTTGTTCTACAAAATTGGACTTATAGGCGTGGGCATACTTGTAATCTTTCCCATACCCTAATTCTTTCATAAGTTGGGTAGGCGCATTGCGCAGATGCAGAGGTACAGGCAGGTTTCCTGTTTCTCTCACAAGGGCAAGAGCTTGGTCTATGGCTTCGTAAGCAGAATTGCTTTTGGGGCTGGTAGCCAAATAGATGGTGGCTTCTGCCAATGGTATGCGACCTTCCGGCCAACCTAATTTATGTACAGCATCGAAGGTAGCGTTGGCTAATAATAAAGCATTAGGATTGGCTAAACCTATATCTTCGGACGCAGATATGACCAATCTGCGAGCGATAAATTTGGGATCTTCTCCTCCTTCTATCATTCTTGCCAACCAATAAATAGCGGCATCGGGATCACTGCCACGTATGGATTTTATATAAGCAGAAATAATGTCATAGTGCATTTCTCCTTCTTTATCGTAAGCCAAGGGATTTTGCTGTAAACGCTCTACTACTTTCTCATTGGTGATGATGACTTCTGCACTGTTTTCTGCTTCTACTACGAGTTCCAATATATTGAGTAGCTTTCTGGCATCTCCGCCGGAATACCTGAACATAGCTTCTGTTTCTTGTAGCAATATATTTTTCTCTTTAAGTACTATATCTTCTTTGATAGCACGTTCTACTAAGGCTTCTAAGTCTGCTTTTTCCAAAGATTTGAGTACGTAGAGCTGACAACGGGAGAGGAGTGGACGAATGATCTCAAACGATGGATTCTCCGTAGTAGCTCCTATGAGTGTAACTGTTCCCGTTTCTACTGCTCCGAGTAGAGAATCTTGTTGCGACTTGCTGAAACGGTGTATTTCGTCTATGAAAAGAATAGGGCTTTGTTGTGAGAAAAATCTGCCACTACGTGCTTTCTCTATCACATCTCTTACATCTTTTACACCGGAAGTTACAGCACTAAGGGTGTAAAAGGGTGTTTCCAATTTCTGTGCTATGATTTGTGCCAAAGTAGTTTTTCCTACCCCCGGAGGTCCCCAAAGTATAAAGGAAGAAATACGACCGGAGTCTATCATTTTGCGTAGTATAGCACCTTCTCCTACCAAGTGTGTTTGTCCTACGTAGTCTGTGAGTGCTTTGGGTCTAAGTCTTTCTGCCAAGGGCTGTATCATCTGAAAACTATTTAAGTCCTAAAATAGAGTAGCTCAAATGTACACTTTTCCAAGAAAATCTATCATTTGGGCCTAAGCAATTGGTTATCAACAGCAGAATGAGTTATGGAATGAGTAGATAATGATTGGGTAGCCTATCTTCTACAATGATACACAAAGCTTTGCATAACTCTAATAACTATTTACAAAAATAGTATTATCTATGAAGAAAGACGAAACTTTCTCCATTTTTTTCTGAAGAAGCTTACTTCATATAGCAGAGTCTATTTTCTCATCTTATTATTCATTGTTATGACTGTATTACTTGTGAATACTGCCTCTCATTTTTTTCGCTCTCTCCTCTACGTGTTTCTCTACATATTCGACTCTGTGTATTTATTCCATACCTAAATATAATTATTGAATGAGTTTTTTGAGGTAAAAAATGACAATATTTTGCGATTGATGGAGCTAAATGAAGCTTTTACCTTTGTCATATCAATAGATGTTGAATACTATTTCTACTAAAAAGAACTTGAATGAAACTATTCCATTTTGTTTTTCTTGCAGTCTTTTGTTTTCCTCTTTCTCTTTTTTCGCAGTCCGTAGGATACGTTCTGCAAGGGTACATCACCGATTCGGAAGGAGAACCTCTTCCTGGTGCCACTGTCCGAGTGCAAGGACTTACAATCGGTACATCTGCCGATGCCGAAGGACATTACGTGCTAAGTGGAAAATGGAAAAAAGGAGACTTTATTCGCTTTTCTTTTGTTGGAATGAAAGAAGTTCGCATACGCTATTCTGGACAAGAGCAATTGGATGTGGTAATGCAGAAAGACGCACATGCGTTGGGCGAAGTGCTTGTCGTAGCCCGGCAGAATATCAATGAGCTGGATATACGTGCCAAGTCGGGCGTAGTACAACGCGTTGATATGGTCAGACTCAACAGTAAGCCGATGATAAATATGCCTCTGGCTCTGCAAGGTGCCGTGCCAGGATTGGTGGTGATCAATACCGGCGATTTGGGACAAAAGCCCAAAATCAGAATACGAGGTAATTCTTCTTTTCGTAAAGGAGATATGGTCAATGAACCTCTGTATGTAAAAGACGGACAAATCATCTCTTCCGAAACCTTTCTGACACTGAATCCAATGGAGATTAAAGAAATTAAAGTGTTGAAAGATGCAGTGGCTTGTGCCCTTTATGGTGTGAAAGCAGCAAACGGTGTTATTGAAATAACTTCATTGAGAGGAAATCCGGAAGGAAGGATAACCACAACCTACAGCCTCAACATGGGTATTACCACTCGAGGTCATCGAGGGATAAAAATGATGGATACGGAAGAAAAACTCGAACTTGAAAGGCGTCTGCAAAACCCGATAGCACCCGGTTATTTGTATAGTGAAGACTATATTAGGAAGTATCATGCCGGTTCTCCAGATTTGGAAAAGATGATTACCTCCGGAAAGGCTGTGCTTGACTCGTTGAGAATGATTCATACCGACTGGTTCAATGAATTGATTCGTCTGAATACTTATCAGAATCATAGCCTGAATGTACGGGGAGGTACAGATAAGACTTCCTATTCCATTTCGGCTGGATATACACGCCAAGGGGGGCGAATAGAGGGAAATGACACACAGCGATTCACAACCAGCCTCAGCCTTGACCAGCAACTTGGGAGATTAGGCTATCTCTCGCTCAGTACCAATGCTGGATATGGTCGTATCAATACCCCTAACGGAAGTGATGAAGCTCCAACGGATTTGGTCTATAAACTGAATCCTTACGAAACTAAAAAGGGAAGACTTTACTCTTTCCCAAAAGGAAATTATACATACGAGGATCTCCTCCATCAGTACAAGAAAGAAGCGACCGACAAGCGTGGAGGAATAAGCGGTAGTATCAATTTGAAGCCGTTCAAAGAACTTTCCGTAGATGCCGTAGCAGGCATAGATATTTTGCTTAACGAAGAGTTGGCAATCGTACCTTCTACTTCCATCAAAGAACGCAATAGTTATGAAAAAGCCGAGGCGTTGGGTAAGTTGACAAAGAGTAAACAAGTGACGATGAACGTCTCCTCAAACATACGTGCCACATATAACAAGGTGATGGGTGATAAGCACGATGTGACCTTCGGCACTAATTTTGACTATTACATGACGGATATAGACCGAGTGGATATCACAGGATATGGAGTGGGGACTTTGATGTCTCCGGCAGCCATCAACCACTCCTTGACTGGTTATCGACGTCCCGCAGTAGGATCGTTCAAAGAGAAAACAGCACAGATAGGAGTGGGCATAGTGGCTGGATATAGTTATGATGCTACGTACGACTTATTTGCCACATATAAAGCCGATGCTTCATCTGTCCTCCCCAAAGAAAAGCGTTGGAACAGTGCGTGGGCTGTAGGTGTGGGATGGACACCTAGCCGATATGCTTTTTTAAAAGAAAACCATGTATTAACCCGCCTCAATCTGAGGGCTTCTTATGGACGCATAGCCAATTTGGCTGGCGTATCGGGCGATGCTACTATCGGCACATTCTCATATTACACGAATTTTTATTCTACCGCTCGTTTACTTCAACTCCGTGCACTCTATAACCTTGATCTCAAGCCTGAACAAACAACATCCTCAGACTTCAGTCTATCTGTAGAGCTTTTCAGACGAATTTCTTTGGAAGCGAATGTGTATCGTCGTGAAACGAGCGATGCCTTACTTGACGTGCCTATTCCTTTATCTAACGGTTTTCAGAGCATGAAACGAAATATCGGAGTACTTCGTAATGAAGGTTATGAATTCAGTGCCTTATTTAAGGTGTTGGACGGAAAAGATTGGAGGCTGTCGCTACGTGGAACGTTGGCATACAATCGCAATAAAGTGATAGATCTCTATTATACCGATCGCCTTTACATCAGTGAAGAGGCACTGATTCCCGACTATGAAGTAGGAAAGCCTTATGACATTCTGTTTGGTTTAAGGTCTTTGGGGGTCAATCCTATTACCGGACTTCCGGTCTTTAAAGGAGCCAACGGGGAAGAAGTATTGGCCACACAAGGGGTGAGCAAAGAGAATATCGTGTCTTTGGGGCATGGTACACCTCCATACAGCGGTTCGCTCAATTTCAGTTTCTCCTACCGGAATTTTGATTTCGATATGGATTTTTACTATGTGTTCGGGGGTATCAGAACGTATAATTATACCTATATCCGATCTCAAGATAAAGCCTACCTGAACGCAGCCAAAGGGCAATTACAAAATATGTGGTTCGAAAGAGGAGATAAAGAGAAACGTTATCATTCGCCTTTTTATAGCTCCACAGCTATCCACTCTTTGGACTTTCCCAATACGAGAACTGTGGGAAAGAGCGATTTCCTGCGCTTGTCTATGCTTTCTGTACGCTATCGGGTACCCGTTGCTTTTTTGCAAAAGCATTTCAATTTCGTCAAATATGCGAATGTTGCTTTTCAAGCATCAAACTTGTTCACGCTTACGCCTTACGGTGAAACCGACCCTGAAACCGGTTCATTGGCTGGAACACTCCAACCTGTATTAACGCTTAATTTTAGTCTGACCTTTTGAGTTATTATGATATACAATTTATCCTCCAAAGCTGTTCTATACGACCAACTAAAAAAGTTGTCGGTTTGTCTGTTTCTATTTGTTTGTTTTACGGCTTGTTCGCTCAACATTCCGTATGAAAACCAGTACTCCGATCCGGATGCCATTTCTACAGCAACAAAAGCCCGAGAGTTGCTGGCTACTGCCTATGCCCAACTTCCTGATGCTTCTTTTGAACTATCTGTGTTGAGCGACGATTTTGAACCGAATGCAATCTTACCCAAAGATGTCAGTCTGAATTCTTTGTATAAGTGGCAAACTTTGCCTATCGAACAATTGGCACTTACGTTGTGGCAAGGCTACTATGGTTCTGTAGCCATAGCAAATGCTGTATTGGAGCGTGTTTCGTTGATAAAAATAGAGGGTAATCCTAAAGAGCGGCAGAGTTTGCAGGCTGTGATAGCCGAAGCAAAAGCGATGAAAGCCTATTGTTTTTTCAACCTGTTGAGGCTTTTCGCACCCGATTATGCCGATGGAAGCACCAATGAAGGTATTCCACTTAAGAGTAAATTGGAAATGGAGTCTCTGCCTCGCGCCGATGTGAAAACCTGTACAGACACGATACGTTCCTTGTTGACAGAAGCTTTAGAAATGGATTATACCGTTTCTGACGAATATTGGTTTTCACCCAACAGCTTATACTACTTGATGGCGGAATTAGAACTGTATACTCACAATTACGAACAAGCCGCCCACTATGCCGACAAAGTCATAGCAGCTCAAGGAGGATATGAAACCATGGAAGAAAAGTCGTATAGAACTCTATGGACAGATGCTACATGTCCCGAACGGATATTCTCATGGTTTACTGAGAATTATTATTATATAGGTATCAATATGACCAAAGAAGCAGGAGATTACTTGACTGTAAACACTTCCTTACTGAGTCTTTATGAAACCGAAGATGTGAGGCGTAAAGCTACTGTTTTTCCTTTCAAATTGGCTGATAATACATTGACCGATGAGAAAGCTACGGTGCAATGTTTCGGGAAGTATAACAAAGAAAACAAAGAGAAACGTAATTTCCACACAGTGAACAGGTATCGCGTATCGGGTGCTTGTTTCATTCTGGCAGAGGCATTGACCCGTGGAGGAAAAGATAAGGGAATACAAGAAGCTATAAAAACAATGAACCGCTATCTGTCTGCACGAAAAGCTGCTTTGCTACCCGAAGAGGGGTGGACGGGGGAGAAATTGCTGGCAATCTTTCTTCAAGAGAAGTGGAAAGAATTTGTGGGAGAGGGCGAACGTTACTTCGATTTGAAACGCCTGAGGAAAACCCTTCTTTCAGAATGGAATACGACAGGAGCAGTAGCTGTAAAGAATGTAAAACCTGACGATTATAGGTGGAACTTCCCTATTCCTAAAGGAGAATATCTCTATAATGACCGTATGACACAAAATGACGGTTGGAGCAAGTAGCTCACTCCGCTATATGCGATAAAGAATTTTTTCGGATACCATTCAAGGCTGATGCGTGGCAATGAAGGAGTAAACGATTGATTACAGAAAACAAGAATAAATGAAAGCCGAAATGAAAAAAATATTGAGCTGGAGTATCCTGATACT
The DNA here is from genome assembly GCA_022764505.1 of Phocaeicola sp. Classification (GTDB taxonomy): domain Bacteria; phylum Bacteroidota; class Bacteroidia; order Bacteroidales; family Bacteroidaceae; genus Phocaeicola. The sequence goes on from JALEQJ010000061.1 coordinate 32,538, forward strand.
ATTTATGTCCCTACTGGTACTATCGTGTGCGAGTGATGAGATGAATAATGGATATGAAGGAGTGAACCGGGTTTATCTGACGATTATCGGAGAGAAACTCCGACTTGAAGAAGAAAAAGATACTCCTTTGACGATAGAAGTAGAAATGACCACTGCCCTGAGAGAAGATTTGGAATTGACATTCGCTGTGCTCAATGATGAGAAAGGAGTGATTCGTCTGGAAAATAACCCGGTAATTATACAAGCCGGTGAAACAAAAGGGCGATTTACTGTACGCTCTAACTGTAAGGGCATACTGACACAGGATACCCATTTCCGAATTGGTCTTCAACAATTACCCGTCGGGATGCAGTTGGATCAAGAATTACTATTGTTGGTAGAACCCGATCCAGCCTTTGCAGGGCTGAACGAAGCACAAAAAGCACTCATTGCTTCATATAAGGTAAAATATGGGATAGACTTGATGCCGTGGTTGGGTCTTATATCGTGCCATACGAAAGTGATGAGTCCGGTGAGCGAGCGATCCATCAGCTTTGCCAAAGCTTTCACAAAAGAATTTGACGGACAGACAGTCATTACACTGAGCGAAAAGGCAACAGAAGAACAACCTGTATTAAAAATGACAAACAACCCATTAGGATTAAATTCCTACATGGAATGGGTATTGCAACGAGAAACTGTATTCAACGATGAATATTGGTTTGCTCCTGGTTCCAGTCCGGCATATGCTGCCATTACCGAACTATTGAAGTGGAACAAACAGAATCCTGGTATTTTCTCTATGACGTTAGATGATATCAGACTGATCGACATATCAGAGGAAGCTGCCTCTTTCGAAGTTCTAGGAACAAAGAAATCATGGAGCGGAGACGATGTTCCTACGATCCCGTTTGTCTATTCGTTTTCTCCTTGGGAGAAACAAAAGCAACTGATTGCAGAAGGAAATCTCGTGGCTAAGGAACTTAAATGGGCTGACGGAACTTCCGATCCTGATTATTACCTGATGACCTATTCCGTACTGAAGGCAGATGACGGGATTGACGAAACTGACTTTATCCCAGTTAAGGGCAAGATTGACTTCAAAAACAGAAAGATGACTTTCCAATTCTCTATGAGCCATTCGCTGGCTGATGGATATACGCGCGTTTATGTCACTTATGAGAAGAAATAGTCGTTCTTCCGGTGCCTTCCTGATCCTAACGGTTTTGTGGGTTGTTGTATTGTTTTCGTATGCAGTATATGAGCAAATCCTCTTCCCATAGCATTTGTGCTACAAGGAACGTTATAAGAATGTTTGGAGAATGCTTTCCATGATCTCTTTATGTGTCAAATACATACCGGTGTCGAGAGGGAAAGATCATATTATTATGCGTGTATTTCATCTTGGAGATAGAGCAAGAGAAAGGATATGTACATTATATTGAACTCTGGTTCTATAATAAGATTCGGGCACGAATCAATCGTATAAACAAAACTACGTTGATTCGTACCCGAAAAGAATTCTTAACTATTCCCCTTTGATCACATATCAGACATTTATCTCTCCTATTACATAGGGATCAGATAAGCTAAACGTACTGAAATTTCCAACGCCGGGTTCTAAGATACTGCCGGTGTAGATTACCCTGAATGTTCCTTTACCCATAATAGTATAGATGCCATTTTCCAAACGGAAGTCACTTGCTCCGGCATCTACCCATTTGTTCCCGTTCTTTTTTTGCACTTTGGGGACAAGCCTTAGCTCATTGATTTCTTCGGTTGCACGGATTTGTTTTTTCTCTACATCTACTCGTCCCAACAAGTATTGTGGAGCAATCTCCCATTTATTCAGTGTGCTGAGCGTGTTTTTAATCTGCCTTAGCAATTTTGCCGAAAGATGGTTGTTTTTACATTCCAGTTCTTCAAAACTCTCTGCTTCTTCACCAACTTTTAAATCTTCCAATTGATTGCTGCTAACCGAAACTCTTTCCAAATCTGGCATCATACTCAAATTTAGCGATTTTATGACATTTTTGTTCAGTGTGAGCAGATATACGGAAGAAGCTTCTTTCGGAAAGTTAAGCTCGGCTAATTGATTATCTGAGAAGTTCACCGTACTTAGTTTCTTGTTCTGATTACCCAAATTGACTGAAGTAATTTTTGCACTATAAGCACTGGCTTTCTTCAAGTTGGCAAATGAACTCAAATCTATTTTGGTAAGATTGGTTTCGTTCAAATCAAGCGTTTTCAAGGCAGGCAATGACAGTTCGCACTCCTTCAGTTCCTTATTGGCAGAAGCGTCAAACTCTTCCAGCTTTGGGCAATCAGATACTTTAACTGCTACCAAAAGGTTCTTTGCCAAATTCAGGATAGTCAGATTTGCCAATCCTTTCAGCTCAAAAGAACCTGACAATCGATTATTGTTCAGTGTCAACGACTTCAGTTGCGGCAATGAAGTTTGTAGTGTCAGTTTCTCCAAGTTCAAGCCTCGCAGATATAGTCCGTCCAGCAAGCTTAAATCTCCTCCTAATACCAGTTCCTTCAGCTTAGTGTCTTCCACTTGGTTTCCTTCGTCATCATATCCTGATCTGAATTTCAGATTGCTTTGGTCCTGTAATTTAGGTAAGTCTACCAAAGTTACCTTTTCCAAGGCATCTCCTCCCAACATGATAGCCGTGAGTTGAGGCATGGCTTCAATAACTACTTCTTTCAAAATTTTATCACCCTGCACATTTACCTTCTCCGCTTGAGCCTTTCCGGCACCGTTGATGCGAACAGTTTCCAAAGCGGGTTGTGCAAGGATAATGACCTCTTTAACTGCAGCAGTGATATCTACACGTTGCAAATGACTTAGCACCGTATTTCCTTTCTTACTTCCATCCAAATGGAGAACGAAATCGTTTATTAATACATCTTTGCCTTCCAAGGAAAGTGTACTTACTGCATATTTCCCAGTCTCGTTCTTCACCCATTTTAGCCGTATTGTCTTCCAACGGGAAGGATCGTCTCCTTCAAACAAATGTATTTCAGGATTGGCTTTCGCAATGGCACGAAGAGCTTCAATATCTGCCGGAACGCAATCAGCAATTGTTGCAGGCATTTCTTTAGCCGGAATAGTCGGCTTAACGGGAGAATCACTTTTAGAACAAGCCCCCATCAACAGCCCGAAGCCCAAAGAGGCAACACACAATAATAACAAACTTTTGGGTTTGAATAACATCTTTTTTCCTTTCATTAAAACTTATATTCTTGGTTAATGTTAATGTTTTATCATGAATATGACGGTGCGAAGTTCGCCGAAAAAAATGTCTCTCACAATAACTAAAAAAGATGATTTTTAGCATGGTTATTACCTATTTATGGGGAATACTTATCTTGTTGTCGCGGAGTTTTTTTCTTCTTGATTCACTATGAAAGATTTTTCTCAAGAAAAAAGCGTAAGCTTGTTCAGTAAGAATTTTATCAATGGATAAGAAAGTTTCTCGGCATACTTCGGCAACTTTATTCCGTACCGAAGTTTATATAAACTGTGGTACGGTATATATAGACTTCTATGGAAGTTTATGTATTCACAGCTTAGGAATAAACAAGTCGTATACGATTATAGCTTATAAAATAAATGCGAACCTTATTCAGAGGTTCGCATTTATTTCTTCTATATAGCGGAGAATTTCTTTTCTTCCTGTCCGTTTCTCTGCCGAGGTAATGAAATAAGGAGGTAGAGATTCCCAAGACTTCAATAACTCTTGTGTGTAGGCTTTTACGTTGGCTTGTGCTTGAGACTGAGTGAGTTTGTCTGCCTTCGTAAAGATGATAGCAAAAGGGACTTCGTGTTCTCCCAACCATTCCATAAACTCTATGTCTATTTGTTGGGGCTTGTGTCTTACGTCTATCAGAACGAACAGACAGGTCATTTGTGTCCTTTCCAATACGTAATACTCTATGAGGCGCTGAATTTTTTCTATCATCTTTTTCCCACGTTGGGCATAACCATAACCGGGAAGGTCTACCAAGAACCACTCTTCATTGATGAGGAAGTGATTGATAAGAAGTGTTTTCCCCGGAGTAGAAGAAGTCATCGCCAATTTGGGCTTTCCTGTGAGCATATTGATGAGGCTGGATTTTCCCACGTTGGATCTACCTATGAAAGCATATTCAGGGAGCTTGGTGTCCGGACACATATCTGCCCTGCTGTTACTAACTACGAATGTAGCACTTTTAATTTCCATCTTGTTCTATTTGAGTGGTGGGTACTGTACCTATACTGGCAATGTATAAGCAGAAGAATGTAAGTAATCCATTGAACATAAGCATTTCGTAACCGAATTTGTAACCTGTAGC
>JALEQJ010000057.1 GCA_022764505.1 Phocaeicola sp.
CTATTCATACCTAAATGCTGTGTAGCAAACTTCTTAAAATCTTTCATACTTGTTTTCTTTTAATTAGAGAAAATATTGAGAGGCTTTTAACCTTCGCATCTTTCTACCACAAAAGTAACGATTCTTCTGAGGATATAAAGAGACTTGGATTAAATGCCTCTCAAAAAACTGATACTCGGATATCAGATAAAGAGGGAGTTTATACTATGTATCTCTCCCACTATTTTTTTAGTTTGCAGTTTCAAACATTTGGTTAAATTCTTCTACAGAAACAGTCTTATGCTCCAATGTTACAAGACCTTTCACAACTTCGGCAAGTTTTGTTTCTATAGCACGATTTACCAAAGAATCTACCGTTTCACGCTTCTTTAGCATTTCCTTGCTGTAGTTCTCCAAAACATCTTCCGGAATATCCATCATACCGAATTGTGCAAATTGTGCACGAGTAGCTTCTATAGCCATATTTTCTACATCGCTATTGTCTATCTTGATATTATTAGCTGCTACTATTTTCTCTTTTATCAAGTGCCAAACAAGTTCTTCAAGGCTCTTTTCGTAATGTTCGTCTACATACGCTTGTCCTTTTTCTGCATTGTTTTCCAGCATAATTCTCTTCAACAGTTCATCGGAAAATTCCAATTTACCTACTTTCTCTGTCAAATATGTACGAAGATCCAACAAGAATTTATAGTTACTATCTGCTACAAATTGTCTTTCAAAATTGGCTTTGATCACATTGCGGAATTCTTCTTCAGAATTAGCCTTTCCTGCGCCCAATACTGTATCAAAAAACTCTTGAGTCAATTCTGCAGGAACAGCACGAGTAATTTCATTGATTTGGAAACTGAAATTTCCTGTATGAGCCGCTACTTCTTCTTTCTTAATAGCCAATAAAGAAGAGAGTTCTGCTTCACTATTATTGAAAGCTACAGAAGGATTGAAAACCAAAACAGAGTTCTTCTTAGCTTCTCCGAAAATAGCCTTTTGCTCATCATTCTTCATATAGTTTGGTGCCAAAACTGCATTAGGAACTTGTACACCACCCTCTTTTGTTACTCCATTTTCATCAAGCTCTGCCAAGAGACCTTTTAGCATATCGCCATCTTGATAGCTTTCTACTTGTTCAAACTTTGCACTGCGTTGGCGATACATATCAATCTGTTGATTCAGCATTTCATCAGAAATTGCAATGTCGTAATAAGCTACCTTATCTTCTGCTGTAAGGCTTACATCGAATTCCGGTGCCAATGCTATATCGTATGCAAACTCAAAATCGCCTCCTTTTTCAAAATCCACATCAGATGGTTTAGGAAGTGGAGAACCCAGCATATTTACCTTGTTTTCATGAAGATAAGCAGATACTTTTTCTCTCAAAAGTTTATCTATTTCTTCTGCCAATACAGAAAAACCATATTGCTTCTGAATAAGTGACATTGGAACTGTACCCGGACGAAAACCCGGCATATTCACTTTCTTGCGCAAGTTTTTCATCGCTTTGTCTACATTTGCTTGGTAGTCGTTCTTTTCTACTTTGGCAGTCAGTACTGCACTTACCTTATCTACGGTTTGCAATGAGATATTCATCGTTGATTTTTAATTATTTAATTATATAATATTATTTCCAATTCAGAGGTGTGCAAAATTAGTATTTTATATAGCTACTCCCAAACAAAATAGAAAAATATACTGTTGTCAAAATATATGAGTAACCTAAAAGCGAGAATATGTTCATTACACACTATTTCAGATCTTATATTTACGTTGCCTCCATTTATCCTTAAGAATTTCTAAGATCCATAAGCACTTACTTCCCCACTTCAAGATCTTCATATAAACAGAAGAGGGAAAAACTACAACAGAAGAAAGATTCGCACTGTATGGAGTTATTTTATTTCTATGTTGCCTTAATATTCCCTGCCTGTCATATATAGAATATTCTAAACCTATCAATTCTGCATGGTTTACGAAACGCCACATCTCTGTAGAAAGCGTTTTTTGACATGCCAAGATAGCTTGTGTATAAGCCAAAGGTCCAGTGGTACGCAATGTGCCATACAGACCTACACCATGCTTCCATGGATGATAATTATCTATATTTTCCATGACTCTCAATATCACAGCACGCAGAAATGGATGTCCTGAAACTGATATTATATGCCATTGTTGATACTCTCCGCGAGGAAGAATAGCAGAAAGCTCCTTAAAACGTCCGAAAGCCTCGTATCTACGTCCTGGCTCATTATCCCAGTGAGAAAGAATATAACGATCCTCTGACATTAAAATGTCATCTAAAGGAAGGATAGCAGAACTTTTAATATCAAGATAAACTCCTCCGCAACGATACATCAATAAATAACGAAAAAAGTCAGCACGTGCAGCTCCATATTCACGAGAAATACGTTGATAATATGATAATACCTGATCACCATACTCTTTTTGGATAAACTCTATAATGTCATCATCATCATATAGATGATATTCCCAATTAGGGTTATGAAGACAAAGTTCATCTATATTAGCTTGCAATTCTTCCGGAAGTCCTTCTTTCTGTCGAAATGTCTGATAGATACACTTCGGTATAGAAGTACCCAATGAGATATGAGGCAGTAATTTTTCATATTTATGAGCAACCATAAGTAAACAGTTTTCTGATTCTCGGTAATATTTTACTTACTAATGCAACATACAAATAAGGCATATATAGAAAGAATTTCCATTTGAGATATTCTTTTTTACTCGTTGAGTAAAAATCAAAAGATTTTGCCTTCCGAATATGAGGATGTAAAAATTTCACAGATGCAGATTGGTCCAACCCTTCAAAGAAATAGCTCTTTACCCAAAATATATATAATGTATTGAGATATAATAATGCTGTTTTATAGTTTCTATATTTCTCTTTCAAATGCTCTATATTATAGAGCATATCTAATTTCTGTTCAGAAAATTGACCAGTTATTTGACCTTCTCGCTCTCGACGGTAATAATACAGGACCTCTGATATATACTTATATTGAGATGTACAGAATAGAGCTTCAAAGACAAAAGGAGTATCTTCATGCTTTCTCCCTCTAATAAATCTAAGATGTCGTATATGTTCTGTATTAAAAAGTTTTGCCCAGACAGTTCCTGTTACGGAATTTTCACACACCATTTTTCTCAAAGCCTCTACGTTGCTATATAAAACAGTATTCAGATATATTCTATCAACCTCATTATGAGTAAAAACATCTCTGCATGCAAACTCCAATATATCTATAGATACCTCCTTTTGAATCTCCTCCATACATATACTTATCGTACGCACATCTATCCAATCATCGGAGTCTACAAACATCACCCACTCTCCAGTCATTATCTCCATACCTGCATTACGTGCCATGGATAAACCTTGATTATGCTGATGTATCACTCGGATTCGATCATCTTTCTCTGCATATTCATCACAAATAACTCCGCTTTGGTCAGTAGATCCATCATCTACCAGAATGATTTCCAAAAGAGAATAAGTTTGATTAACAATAGAATCCAAACATTCTTTCAAATATGGTTCTACATTGTATACAGGAATAATTATAGATACCAATGGATTTTTCATGCTGGGATTATTACAAGTCTAAATAGTTTTCTAATGAGATAAGATTTATCATTCTCCCTCCTGCTCATAGAGAGAATTGGCATATTCCATTTCTCCCAAGATGACAAAGTAAATGTCCTCACTTAGATAAGGACCCATTTCGTCTTTTTTAGATTCACGGAGAATAAATTTTATCATTTCTTTTTCATCAGGAACAAGATAGTTTTCGTCTTCTTCGTCTGTTTCTGCCTCGTGTTCGCTATAATATTCGGAGATAAGATCCAAGAGATAGAGCAAATCATCGTCTGTAAACTTCTCTTTCAGTTCTGTAGGAAGATAATTACGGATAAAGTCTATTACATCTTGTTCGTCTGCTACGTCATAAAAGTCTTCGTGCATACTTTTCTGTTTTACGGTCTATATACAATAAAACCGGCTATCGCCGGTTTCATTTTAAGTTATGAAAGTAAGGCTTCAAATTTTGCTTTCAACACATCTTTCGATGCGCTACCTACGTGTTTCTCTTTTATTTCTCCATCTTTAATAAATAAGATTGTAGGAATGGTGCGAATATTGTATTCTCCTGCCAAATCAGGATTTTCGTCCACATCGCATTTTACGACATTGATTTTTCCTGCAAATTCTACTGATAATTCTTCAATCACAGGAGCTACTTGTTTACAAGGTCCACACCAAGGAGCCCAAAAATCTATTACAATAGGTGTATTTTCTGCCAATAACGCTTTGAATTCTGCTTCATTTACTGCTTTTGCCATAATTATTTCTATTTATAAGTTATAATCTCAAATATATTAAGGAGTGTATTAAGTACTGTAAAACACAAGACTTAAGTTTTCCTCTTGCAAATTTGAGAATAATAATTGAAGCAAGCAAGTATTCAACATTTATTGCAGGTATAATATAGAGTAAAACTATTGACTTATAGATAGAAACTTAGGAAAATAGGAATAAAGTAACAGATCGGTTTTACCAAAGTACTTATGCACGGCACGAAGTGGAAAAACAAAATCTTGGACACACTTGCTTTTTTGCATACTTTTGTACGTCCAAAAAGAAAAGAAATGACAGAACAATCATCGCCCATATATGACAAGAATACCATTGAATTTGTAACGGTAGCAGCACAAGTTGTGGCTTTCTTAGAAAAAGATATATATACAAAGGAGGAATTTGTAGATACCTCCCTGAAACTCTTTCCCCTACTCTATCTTAAGACTTTGCTTCTCCCTGCGTGTCCACGTATGGACGGTCGCTCACTGGAAACCTTCGTTACAGAACAAGAATATAATAAGGTACGTATGAGCATAGCTTCCTGTTTAGGAGAAGAAGACGATTACTTAGAAGTTTTTTTGGAAGATATGGCATATAGTGAAACTCCTATTAAACAGTCTATATCAGAAAGTATAGCGGATCTCTATCAACCGCTGAAAGATTTCCTCTGCGTTTTCCAAATGGCATACGAACCTACTATGAACGATGCTTTGGCAGAATGCAAAGCACTATTTATAGATTTTTGGGGTCAAAGATTGGTCAATGTCATGAGAGCTTTGCACCTCATATTATGCCAGCAAAGAAAAGCACAAGCAGATATAGAAGAACAGGAAGAAAGCACATACTATGGTGCAGACTTTATGACTGAGGAAGATCTCTACGAAGGATTAGAATTAGGAGAGGAGGAAGATGAATAAAATACCAGAAACCATAGACAAAGAGGTATTGAACACCTTTCCACAAGCTGTATTTCCGGGTAGAATCATTCTCATCTATACACTACACGATGCACAAAAAGCCATAGCATATCTCAATATGCAAAGCATAGTAGGCGTAGATACGGAGACACGTCCCTCTTTTACCAAAGGAAAAATAAATAAAGTCTCCTTATTGCAAATATCTACCACAGATACGTGTTTCTTATTCAGATTGAATTACATTGGCATACCCGATGTGGTAAAAGATTTTCTACAAAACGATGTCTTGAAAATAGGACTTTCTCTGAAAGACGATTTTATGATGCTTGCTAAACGAGAAGCACACAAATCTCAACAAGGCGAATGGATAGAACTTCAAGACTATGTTCGTATTTTCGGTATCAAAGAAAAAAGCTTGCAAAAGATTTATGCACTACTCTTCGGAGAGAAAATATCCAAACGTCAGCAACTCTCTAATTGGGAAAACGAAGTACTCACAGACAAACAGCAACAATATGCTGCTACAGATGCTTGGGCGTGCCTGCGTATCTACACCTACTTGGAAGAGCTAAGAAAAACAGGTAATTATACAAACACCCCTCTACATAACGAACTATCATTATAATATGACGACAAGCAAGGTCTACTTAAAAGCAGGGAAAGAAGAATCTCTGAAGCGTTTCCACCCTTGGATTTTTTCCGGAGCCATAGCACGCATAGAAAATAAGCCGCAGGAAGGAGAAGTGGTAAAAGTCTATACATCAAAAAATGAGTTCATTGCTATAGGACACTACCAGATAGGTAGCATTATGGTACGAGTTCTCAGTTTCAAAGAAGAAAACATAGATGAGAAGTTTTGGGAAACAAGATTGGAAGAAGCACTTAATCTAAGAAGAAGTTTAGGCTTAGTAGACAATCCGGAAAACAATACCTACAGACTCGTTCACGGAGAAGGAGATAATTTGCCCGGACTTATCATAGATATATATGGAGAGACAGCTGTGATACAATCTCATTCTGCGGGTATGCACATGGAGAGAACAAAGATAAGCAATGCGCTAATCAAAGTTATGAAAGGATATATCTCCCATATCTATTATAAATCCGAAACAACCCTCCCCTTCAAAGCTGATTTACTCTCTACAGAAAATGGATTCTTGATAGGAGGAAGTACAGAAAATGTAGCTATAGAAAACGGACTGAAATTCCAAGTAGACTGGCTCAAAGGACAAAAAACAGGATTCTTCGTAGATCAAAGAGAAAATAGACAGCTCCTTGAAAAATATGCCAAAGGTCGCAGTGTACTCAATATGTTCTGCTACACAGGTGGTTTCTCTTTCTATGCTATGAGAGGAGGCGCACACTTAGTACATTCTGTAGATAGCTCTGCAAAAGCCATCAGCCTTACCAATGAAAACGTAGCTCTCAATTTTCCATCGGACGAAAGACACCAAGCCTTTGCAGAAGATGCATTTAAGTATTTGGAAGAGATGGGAGACAAGTATGATCTTATAGTATTGGATCCTCCTGCCTTTGCCAAGCATAGAGATGCACTCCGTAATGCACTCAGAGGTTATACTAAGCTCAATGCTAAAGCCTTTGAGAAAATTAAGCCGGGAGGGATTCTATTTACATTCTCTTGCTCGCAAGTGGTAAGCAAACAAGATTTCAGAACAGCCGTATTTACAGCTGCCGCACAATCTGGCAGAAGTGTAAGTATCTTACATCAACTTACACAACCAGCAGACCACCCTATCAATATCTATCACCCGGAAGGAGAATACCTCAAAGGACTGGTGCTGTACGTGAAATAGCAGTTTCTTTGCAGCAATTAGATTATCTTATTGCGAGAATTTATATGTGTAAAAAAGCCACCGCCTTGCAAAAGCAGGCAGTGGCTTTAATTCTAATTATCGGAAGAGATAAAAAATATGCGATGGTATTATATTCCCCCAAGCATTTTTTGTAACAGATTTCCAGATGAGAACACTATCCGAAAATCCACCGTTTGGTTTTCTACAGATTTTATGTCAACTGATTTGAAACGGCAAATGGCTTCCTGACGCTCCAATGTGTCACGGACGGCAGAAAGATCTCGTAATTGCCCTGCGAACATACTATAGGGCGATTGCAAATAAATCATTTGTCCGTTTGCATTGCTGGGGCGTTTGTTCTCAAATCTAAGCAAGATGGTGATATCCGTACTGTCCGCCGGCGTTATGATTGTTATTCCGTGTATGGTAGCCGTTCCCGAATACACTTGCTTATAAGGTAGGAAATAGACTATGGCTAACAGACAAAGCAACACCGCTCCAATGGCGGTGATCCCATAGCGGACAAGCGCAGAGGGTATATGCCCTACGATGCTGCGGACTTTTTCGCTACGAAGTTCAAAACTCCGTTCTTGTTTCTTTTCTTCTTCCATATCAGTTGCCAAGTTCTAATTGATTCTTTACTAAGGCAAAATATTTGCCACGTTTGGCAGTCAGTTCTTCGTGCGTACCGACCTCTACAATTTTTCCATCATCCAACACCACGATCTGGTCGGCATTGCGGACGGTGGAGAGGCGGTGTGCCACAACGACTACAGTTTTCCTCTTGTAGAAGTTTGCCAAGTTCTCGGTGATGGCTCGCTCGTTATTCGCATCGAGGGCATTGGTGGCTTCGTCCAAAAATATAAACATCGGGTTCTTATAGACTATTCTCGCTATGAGGATACGTTGCCGTTGTCCCTGACTGATGCCTTGTCCGTCCTGTCCTATCATCGTGTTGTAAGCCAAAGGCAAGGATTCAATGTAGTCTGCGATATTTGCCACTCGGGCAGCATAGCGGATACGCTCTATATCGGGATCATCGTCCGAAATGGCAATATTCCTCGCAATGGTGTCGGAGAATAGGTAGCCTTCCTGCATCACTGCACCGCATTGGCTTCGCCACCAACCGAGATTGCATTCATTCAGATTGGCACTGCCTATCTGAATACTTCCCCCAGGCAACCCCTCTGCAAAAGAATGTAAATTTTTAATTTTCCCTTTATTAATTGCAACTATTGACCTCTCATAAAACAGAAGAGATTTCATCAGCAACGAATCATCTTTAAACAGAGAACCGAGATAATAATTTAAAAACATACATGTACCTAAGCCTTCATGTAGGCTATTAAATGAAAAATCATATTTGATTGTACTAATATTATTAACTCGTTCAATATAATTTCTTAATAAGGAATAATCTATTTTCTCCATAACAAAACCCTTACTTCATAAATCTGGATGTATCATTCTCATTTTTATTTACCCGTATGCTTTTGCTGTCACGACCAATATTATAGGTAATTGATAAGCGAATGCACTGGGTTTTGGGGAATGCAGTATTTGTAACCAGATATCCTTTCCCATAATTGTATGAAGATTTGGTTTTCAGTTGATTAAAGAGATCCTCTACTGTGAGTGCAAAAGCTAAATTCTTATTCTTTGGCAAAGTATATTGCATACCCATATCTATGCTCATTATACCATCTCTTTTTACTTGCAATAAATTATTCTGAGTCTTGAAGAACGGATTTATGTATATGCCAAAATTGTCTGTTACTTGATACGAAGCATATAAGTTACCACTTCCATACCAATTATTCTTGAGATTAAATACCGATGGTTTTATTTCACCGATCACATCATGATAACTAAGATTTCTCAAATAAAAATATAACGAGCCTTTCAGCTTTCCTTGAAGAAATGAGAAAGGTACAGAAATATCTCCATAAAGAAACAATAGGTTGGCATAATTCCTTGGTTGAAGATATCTTATTCCATTGTTATCCAAATTGTAGGTTGTCCCGAAATCATCAGCATTCCAACGTACTCCCAATGTAAACACGATATGCTTAAAAAGCAGATTTTGCATCTTAATATCGTACTGCATGGAGGATTTCAAATAAGGATTTCCTATGCTATACTCACCGTCATTATAATAGGTGATTCCAGGAAGCATGGAGAAATACCCGGGACGCCTATTCTTCATTGTAAGATACAAGGAGGTACTGATATTATTACTTACCTTCCAATCCAGTGTTAAGTATGGAGCCAAATTCCATTCACTATGTTTTGATACTGTGTTTGATATGAGATATTTGTAATGTGCATACTCTGATCGTAACCCCAAATACATAGACAAGTCTTGATGGAACCTGAATCTACTTGACATATATAATCCCATGATAGTCTCCCACATTGTGAAATCAGATTCCTTTTGAGATTGAACTGTTTCATTCATTTTTGAAAAATAGGACTGACTACCGACAGTATATACAAATTTGGGGAGATTCATCGTATATTTTGCTTCTATAATATGCCTATGCCCTCCCATCTTTTTATCCATCACAAAAGAACGACCCCAATTATTATTGGATTTCTGACCATAATTGTCGCTACCTGTAAGCAAACCGTATGAAATTTTAAATCTATGTTTTAACGTATCTGCCGATAAATATTCTATATTAGTAGACAATAAGTCTGTCCAATCATTGATATCTCTATCTGTAGATTTATCTAAAATTTCATCTGTTTTATATACCTCTTTACTCGTGCGATGTAAATCATCTACATAATAAGATGCAAAGTAATTCAAACTACCATTTAACGCTTTAGGTGCCCAAGTAAAATTCAACACTCCGAAATAGGCATCTTTATCAGATGCTTCGTTCTGATTCAACAATTTATCAAGTTGCGCATAAGAGTATCTTTCTTCTGTTTCCGATTGAAGAGAAGATTTCGCATATCCTACAGATGCACTTCCCGATAAGTTTCCGTACTTACCCCGTAAATCTATGTAATCTCCCCACCTGTATGCCTTATGACGCAGAAGTGTTCCGTGCATAGTATTGCTAATATTGTAACCACTTTTCAATCTCTCTTTTGTAAAAATTTCAATAGTTGCATCTTCCCCGTAAAGTTTGTTTTCTGCTGTTGCCACGCTTTTAATGTATATTTTCTTCAATTGAGAAGCAGGCATTGATTTCAAGTAGTTGAAAAGGGCATTCACCGGCATCCTTTGTTTCACTCCGTCAATAATAACAAGTGGTTCATTCCCTTGAACCTTTATACCATCATGTGCAACAACAATACCCGGGGTTCTCTTGAGTACATCCAAAAAATTATCAGTGATTCCTAAAGTTAGTTTTCCAACATCAATTCCAATCTTTCCTTCCGTCATAGTGATAGCTCTCCTATATGCAACAACTGTAACTTCCTGTAATCCTATGGCATCACTTTTTAACACTACTGGATTTTCAAATGCGTATTTAGAAGGAACATCTATCTGGAAAGTATGAAAGCCCATAAAATTAATCTTCAATCTCAATGTTTCATTCTTATATGAAGAACAATCCAGAACAAAAGAACCGTCTTCCCTGCTATAGGTAGAGGTAACAACTTTTGTTGTATCCGACATTAGGAAACCAATAATACTTGCATATTCAATAGGATTCTTTTTATCATCCACAATTCTTCCAGATATAACTTGTCCCCAAAGAGACGATACCGACATCATCGTAAAGAAAAGCAAAAAAGCTACTCGATATTTATTATACATACTCACACTCTTTTAAAGAAGCACAAAAGTAGTTAATAATCAACTTATTAACTCCTTCATTTTACTTACTACTTACCTTCATTACAAGATTTTTGACAGCATGACTTAGATTCTTCTGCTTCTTGACCTGGAGTTTCTATCGGATCCTCCTTATTAGTAGAAGTGTTTGAATGAGAACTAGCCCCCATGATGTGGCTCATTTCTTCATCTTGAAGTCTCGCTATGACTTCTTTCTCGAAAAACAATTTCTTTTTTTCCATTGTGTTTTAATTTTAGAATTAGTTTTTACAAATTACCATTTGTTCACCTACAAATATCTATATATATATTCTAATCTGCAAAGATTTTACTACATTTAGTACGCCAGTTCGGGATAATTTTTCTTAGAAAAGAGCCAATTGTGGTGTGTTTTCAATGTAGACAGGCAGTGCATTTGGCTTATTGTTAAAAAATGAATAGGCAGCTAATGCAGCGCATAGATTGATAATAAAATTGTCGACAGAGCGGTGTCTGGAATGCACCAAG
>JALEQJ010000062.1 GCA_022764505.1 Phocaeicola sp.
TCTGTAGAACAGAAAATTTCAATAACTTTGTCTATGGTAATCATCGCTTTTTTTGATTGTAACTACTTGGTTTATAAATATAAAGTTACGAAAAATAAGCGAGATTACCGCTTTTTGTAGCTACTTTCTTATCCCGAACTCACGTAATCTTTATATTTTAAGTACTGTTGTCGTCTCATATTGAGACGACAACAACGCAATGCACTTTGATATTCGTGATATTTAAACAAACAATATGAAAACAAATTATTTTAGCCATAGGATGAAGTGTATCCTATCCCTCGTTCTGTTATCTTTTGTCTGCTTTGCACAGTCTGCTATGGCTGTGGATTGGGGGACAGATATTTTGTACACTCGCCAAATAACAGAGAAAGGGGTTTGGGGAAAATTTTATTGCACACGTAGAGCTGGTGGCGGATTGACTATTACAGGCATTCAACTATATTCTAAGCCTCAGAATGGCGATGTTATTATTATCCCTGAAGCATTTGACAATGACTCTGTGTATGCAATCAACCGATGTGGAGAATATCACAGCATTGCAAATAATGGCCAAAATTACAATTATACTCCTCTTTTTTGGGAGAATGCGCCAGATCAATTTACCTTATCTGTGCCTGGGAGCTTAAAGGAATTGTTTCCTCTTAGCACTACTGCTATAACAGGAGCAAGTTATGCTGTTCCCAACTCTGCACTTACAGAATTGATCATCCGTGAAACAAATCAAAAGAATCCAGATCTAAAGATCAACCCTTATGCTTTTATGAACTTATCAAGTCTCAAAAAAGTGACACTTGGTAGAGGTGTAAGATTTACGTGAGTTCGGGATAAGAAAGTAGCTACAAAAAGCGGTAATCTCGCTTATTTTTCGTAACTTTATATTTATAAACCAAGTAGTTACAATCAAAAAAAGCGATGATTACCATAGACAAAGTTATTGAAATTTTCTGTTATACAGATGAGTTCTGCAAGAATTTTGAGTATGAACTGAGTAAAAAGCTTCTAATTGCCCCGATCAAAGCAGGAGAGAAGCGAACGAGAAATAGCAAAGGGTGCATGAATAAAAGTGAGATAATGGACATCTTGTTGTACTTTCATTTTGGCACTTTTCGTAATTTCAAGCACTACTATCTCACGTTTGTAAAAGGCTATATGAAGAGTTGTTTCCCAACGGCTGTTTCCTACAACCGCTTTGTGGAATTGATGCCTCGTGTCTTCTTCGAACTGATGGTTTTTCTACAAGTTTCGGCTTTTGGAAAATGCTCAGGAATTAGTTTCGTAGACAGCACTATGATGCCTGTTTGTCATAATATGAGGAGGTATTTTAACAAAGTATTCAAAGGGATGGCTAAGAGCGGAAAAGGAACTATGGGATGGTGTCATGGGTTCAAACTTCATTTGCTTTGCAATGATAGTGGAGACATCATAACGTTCTGTCTTACACCAGCTAACGTTGATGATAGAGACAAGAGAGTATGGTCTGTTTTCACCAAAGTGCTCTACGGAAAAGTCTTTGCCGATAAGGGGTATATCAAGCAAGAACTCTTTGAGAGCCTCTCTGACCAAGGGATACATCTTGTACATGGAATAAAAGCGAAGATGAAGAGCAAACTCATGCCCATGTGGGATAGAATAATGCTACGCAAAAGATACATCATAGAATCCATCAACGACTTGCTTAAAAATAAGGCAAACTTGGTGCATTCGAGGCATCGTTCTATACACAATTTTATTATCAACATATGCGCTGCATTAGCAGCTTATTCGTTCTTTGAAAACAAGCCAAACGCACTACCGGTATACATTGAGAACACACCGCAATTGGCTCTTTTCTAAGAAATGCTTATCCCGAACTCACGTTAATAATACAAAATTACAAAGGCTGATAGCAAAACTGATATAGAAGTCTTTACAAGAATGTGATTTTACATAACAAATCACACTGAAATCACGCTTTATAGTTTTCTTTTGCTATTTTCTGATAGTCGGAAGGTGATAAACCGGTAACTCTCTTAAATGCTCTGGAAAAACTTTCTCTTGCCTTAAAACCTACTTCTATGCCTATAGCTTCAAGTGTGAGATTTTTACTATTGGCTACATCGTTGATACGTCGGCAGGCTTCATGTATACGATACTCACTTAAAAGAAGGATAAACGATTGCCCGAATTTTTCGTTGATAACCTGCGATAGCTCTTTTTTATTTACATCGCACAGTATAGATAGTCGTTCTAAAGAAAAATCTTCTTTACAGATTTCGTCTGTATTCTTCATAGCAGACTCTATTCTTTTCTTTATATCGGTCTTTGTTTCTTCGTCAAGATTGCTCTTGTTGTATTTGGGTTTGCTATGATCCGATATTTGTACTTGTATTTTCTTGTATAGAGTTAGGTTCTGTCTTTTCAGAAGTTTGTTTTTTCGGTAAAGTATAATCAGGAAAAATGTTGTGATAAAAATAGCCCCTGCAATCGTAAGTAATAAGAGGTTTTGTATTCGTTTCGTTTGTTTCAAATCACTTATTTCTACAGTGAGATCCTGTAAATTGTTCAAGAGATAATGATTCTTTATATTATTGAGATTATTGGTCGTCAATAGCGAATCTCGATTGCTAAAGTAAACCAGTAGCCAATGATTGGCAGATTCTTTTTTATTTTGCTGTAAAGAGATTTCGTAAAGTAGTTTGTTTGCATCGGTTTCTACATCTTTCATCTTGAACTTTTTTCCCATATCTTCCAATTTCAAGGAATAATGAAAGGCAGAATCCGATACCCCGGCTATCTTGTATATACTAGCCAAGTGCCAGCAAAGTACAGAATGCAGTCTATACTCTCCGTCCTCTGCACTATCATTCATCTGCTTTTTTAGGACTTCCGTTGCTGCATTGTAATGTTTTGTTTGTAGGTGAATGATGGCTTCTAAAATAGCTTTTGAGTAAGCATAAGAGGGTGTTGATGCCGGTATTGGAGCATTTTTGAAGCTTTCTGTTTGCTCCTTGAATGCTTGGATATTTTCATCTTCTACCCCGAAATTCCAAAAATTGAGAAAAGATGATACCATATTTCTCCAATCTTTCAGTGATAAAGCATTCTGGAAAGCTGTTTGATAATAGTGTCTGGCTGCCGATATATTTCCCGGTGATGGTAGATAAATAGCATATAAACTATATAAAATGCCCCATATTCTGAGCTATGGATATTTGTAATTTCTTATCGTTACAGTATTTCTCTGCCTTGATAAGGCAATCCATGGCATTAACATAATCGAAAAAAGAAAACATATAAATATATCCACACCAGTTGTATCCTATGGCAGTATAATTCTTCTCTTCAATCGTAAGTGTTTTTTTATGTTGGAATTTAGTGGCAAGAATAAGGCTATAAATCAAAGCGCTGTCCGGTCTGTTCTTTTTGAAGAGTGCAGAATCGGCTAAAGCTACTAATTGATCGGCAGATTTTTCTATCCCTAATTTGTAGAGAGCCGTTTTGTTATCTGCATAAGTGGTAGTGCAGAAAAATAACAAACAGAATATACTTATGTAGCAAATCTTCATTATTCTCACCATAATGCAAATTTACATAAAAAGAGTAGAACTCAATAATAAAATAAAATGAAGGAAGACCTCGTCAAATAGACTGCATAATGCAGACAAATTTATGTGCTGCCATTAAATAGATACCCAAAGCAGAATAACTGTAACGATTATTTAGGACGAGACATTTAACCATCGGAACATAGAGATTATTTGTCTTCAATAGCCTATCCTTTTCTGCGGATCAAAACAAGAATATCCTAAGATAGTTATGACACTACATAGAGCCACATTTGTGAAGTCTCTCGTTCCATAGCTTACGAGTTCTTCGACAGGGAGCAGAGTGGCAAGGTGTGCATAGGTAGCAAATGGTACATAATTTCCTAATGGTTTGTTAGCAATAAATAGGGAAATACTTGTCAAAAGAATACAAGCAAGGATCGGCAACGTAAAGTTGCGAGACAGCAAGCTAAGCACCAAGCCTATTGTCCCCACACAACAGGAAGCCAACAAAGCCCTTGACATAATCTGTGCTGAAGAAATCCATACAGGATAGTCTATAAATCTGTACGCAGGAATTAATACTCCGTACAAATATCCACAAAGGATGAATCCCAACCACGTGAAGATGCAAAGCATCAATATAAGCAAGAATAATACGAGTATCTTGGACAAATACAACTTCCATCTAACTACAGGAAGCGAAAAGAGCGATCGTATATTATTATTCTGAAATTCGATCTCACAAATCAAATAAGATAGTATAACTACAGCCAAGGGAAACATAAGAGAAAAGATCGGAAGCGTATAGCGAGACCAAATCATCATCCAAGGATTGCCTTCATAATGGGGCATCTCATAGTTAAAGAGCCCAATACTTGACTTGTAAATTGCATAGAGGAGGGATAAAAAGCAAACCCCGAAAAGAGAGAACAAGACCGTCACTATGAGCCTATTGTGAGATACCTTGTAGATTTCAGCTCTGCAAAGTTGTAAGAGAGAGATATTAGAATTCATAATCATCTATTTTGTTAGGTGAATGAAAGCGTTTTCAAGAGCAGATCCTCTATGAGTCACATTGTATACAGAAAGCCCATTCTTAATCAATGTAGCAATCAGTTGTGCAAATTCTGCCTCATTTGCCACTTCAAAGTCCACATTATTCTGATCATACACTTTCAGTAAAGAGAATTTAGCATCATACGCCAACTGCTTTATGATAGCAGTATCACTAACCTTAAAGCTCACAATATCAACCTGCTTTTGAATCAACCTACTGAGTTCTCCCTGATAACGGATATTTCCATTATGAATAACAGCCACATAATCAGCTAACTTCTCCAGTTCTTCTAAGATATGACTTGATAGGAATATGGTAACCCCTTCTTCCTCATTCAATTTCTTTAAGATCATTCTCAATTCATATATTCCCTGTGGATCTAAGGCATTAAGAGGTTCATCCAAGATTAACATCTCGGGACGGCTAAACAAACACATTGCGAGTCCGAGTCGCTGCTTCAATCCGGAGGAGAGAGTTTGAGCTTTCTTATCTATAAAATTGTTAAGCCCCATAAGAGACAACACTTCTCTTTTCCGTTTTTGTCCCATCTTGAATAGACTATTGAGATAATTCAAGTTCTCAGACACGGAAAGAAAAGGATAGAAGAAAGGAGATTCAATCATACTACTTGAGTGAGATCGTAGGACTAAGGGATTTTCTTTAAGATTGACACCACGAAAACATATATCTCCTTTTTCAATAGGAATAAGACCTAACAGTACTTTGATGGTCGTAGACTTACCTGCTCCATTTTTTCCCAAATAGCCAAAGATGGAGCCTTTGGGTACTTCTAAATTAATTCCCTGAAGAACTTGATTGCCCTTATATCCGGAGTACAAGTTTTTTATAGATAGTAGACTGTTCATATAAGAATCCTTTTAGGTTATCTTCTTTTTACAATCAATAATGACACTCTAAATATACGACATTTGCACCCGAAAACAAACCGATAGATGTATTTATCATAGCTTCATCTATGCGTACTTCCTTTGCCACTATCAAGAAAATAGAATTCAGATTCGCATAAGGCAGATTGATACAAAGAAAGAGGGTATGCCTTATGGGCATACCCTCTTAGAGTGTTCTTTTCATTGGGCTTTTTAATAAGCAAACAATGGATAAGCTTTCATTCGTGCATTGACACGTGTACGAATTTCGTCTATCACTGCTGTATTTTCATAGTTGCTCAATACAGTTTCTATCATTTCTGCAATTTCTACCATAAGATCTTCTTTTGCACCACGAGTAGTGATAGCTGCAGTACCTAAGCGGATACCGGAAGTTTGGAATGCAGAGCGAGTATCAAACGGAACCATATTTTTGTTTACAGTAATATCTGCAGATACCAATGCTTTTTCTGCTACCTTACCTGTAAGATCCGGATATTTAGCACGTAAATCTACCAGCATAGAGTGGTTGTCTGTACCACCGGATATGATAGTGAAGCCACGCTTGATAAGTTCTGAAGCCAGTACGGAAGCATTTTTCTTTACTTGCATTTGGTATTCCTTGTATTCCGGTTGCAAACATTCACCGAATGCTACAGCTTTGGCTGCTATAACGTGTTCCAATGGACCGCCTTGTATGCCGGGGAATACGGCAGAATCCAAGAGTTGAGACATCATCTTGATTTCACCCTTTGGTGTAGTTTTACCCCATGGATTTGGGAAGTCTTTGCCCATCATAATAACTCCACCACGTGGACCACGAAGTGTCTTGTGTGTAGTAGAAGTTACGATGTGTGCATATTTTACAGGATTTTCTAACAGACCCGCAGCTATAAGTCCGGCAGGGTGTGCCATATCTACCATAAAAATAGTACCTACTTTATCTGCTATTTCACGCATACGTTTATAATCCCACTCGCGAGAGTAAGCAGAGCCACCACCGATGATAAGTTTTGGACGTTCACGAAGTGCCACTTCTTCCATTTGATCATAGTCTACACGTCCTGTTTCTTGAGATACATTGTACTCACAAGGAGTGTACAGTATACCGGATGTGTTTACCAATGAACCGTGAGACAAGTGTCCGCCGTGTGCCAAGTTTAGCCCCATAAATTTATCTCCGGCATCGAGTACTGCTAAGAATACGGCAGCGTTTGCTTGTGCGCCGGAGTGAGGCTGTACGTTTGCCCATTCTGCTCCGAAAATTTGTTTTAGTCTGTCTATGGCCAATTGTTCACTCTTGTCTACCACTTCACAACCGCCATAATAGCGTTTTCCGGGATAGCCTTCTGCGTACTTATTAGTCATACAAGATCCCATAGCTTCCATCACTTGTTCGCTCACGAAGTTTTCCGATGCGATCAGTTCAATGCCTTTGATTTGTCTTTCGCGTTCTTCTGCGATCAACTCAAAAATACGTTCGTCTCTTTTCATGTTTTTACTTTTGGGTTAATGTTTTTTCTTGGAAGCCAAAGGTAAAAACTATTCCTTATAGCTCCTTTATCTTATAGCTTATTTTTTTGTGTGGATAAGCAGCAAGCAGAAATTCAAGAGCAAAATGAGAGTAGATGTGGATATATCTCTATCTTTGCTGTTCTTTTAACTTTTTGATTGTGGTATGAGTATAAGCAAAGCGAAATTAAACAAAGAAGTGCGTGGAAACATTATTGTACGTACTACGTGGATAGGGATACTCTCTAATTTCCTTATTGCTACACTTAAATTGGTAGTTGGCTTTTTTTCGCATTCTATAGCTGTACAGAGTGATGGTATCAATAATGTTACAGATGTTCTTTCTTCTCTTACCACACTCGTAGGTTATAAACTGGCTTCAAGAGATTCCTCACGTACTTATCCTATGGGATTCGGAAGGATAGAATACATTTCCGGAACATTGGTCGGAGCTATTATCATTTATGCAGGTTTTGATTTTTTATGGACATCTATAGATAGAATTATAAATCCTATAGATGTAACCTTTATTCCTTTGCAGATAATCCTTTTGTCTTGTACCATTATAGCCAAGATTTTTTTAGCACGTTATAATATACATCAAGGTAAGCGTGCGCAATCCGATGCTTTAATAGCGTCCGGGCAAGATGCCTTTTCCGATGTGCTTTATTCTTCTGTTATAGTAATATCAGCACTTGTGATGATGCTTACCAACGTCAAAATAGACGGTTATATAGGCGTATTGGTTTCTCTGATGATTTTGTGGGTAGGAATTAAATCCATCACAGATATTCTGAAAAAGATGATAGGGATACACCCTGATAAAGAACTTTCTTTGCGCCTTATAGAGGCAGTGCGCAAATTTCCTCCTATAGAGGGAGGGCATGACTTACTATTGCATGATTATGGACCGCTTACGCAGGTGGGAAATATGTGTTTGGAGTTTCCTACAGATGCGAGCCTTTCCGATGCCTACAATGCTATTCAAGATGCCAGAGAATATATTTACCAAGAGTTTGGAATAGATTTCGTTTTTAGTATCTCTTGTCTTACAGATCATAATAGCGAAGGGCACAAGGTCGTAAATGGACTCATTAAAGATGTACCGCATGTTATTTCCGTGCATGCTGTTCATCATGAAAAGCAAGCTCAAATGCTGAGCTTCCACGTAGTAGTAGATACAGACGTAAAGAATAAAGAGAGTTTGAAAGAACTTTTAGAAGAGCGTCTAAAAGAAATATACCCGCATTATCAGTTTTTTATTATCGTAGAATACGATACGATAGGCTGAATATAGAAATATCCTTATCCTCTTGAAAAAGTAAAGATTTATGACCATCTGTACCATCGTTTTGACTCTTTTAGTCGCTATAGAACATCTGTACATTCTATGGTTAGAAACCATAGCCACACATTCTAAAACAACTTCAAAAGTATTTGGTATCAGTGTAAAAGATTTAGCAAGTAAGCCCGTTTCTACACTTCTGAAAAACCAAGGTATATACAATGGCTTATTGGCATTATTGCTCGTTGTTGCTGTCTGTTTGCAAGATATATTATGGATACGTCTTTTATTGGGGTTCGTTTTCTCTGTGGCTGTTTATGGCAGTCTTACCAGCAAGCCAAGTATTCTTTGGAAACAAGGGGCACCTGCTGCTATAGCGCTGATAAGTAGCTTCTTTTAATGTAATAGCTTATACATCTCTCGTTCATAATATCTTTTGTTATTCCGCATACGTTCGGAAAAAAATCTGTTCTTGTTCGGAAAAAAATCCGAGTGTGTTCGGAAAAAGGTAGCTTCCCCCGGTACGTGTATTAGTTTAGGTTTCTATGCTATTATGCTTGCCGATGGGTGCCAGCATAAGGTGTGGTACGGACAAAGACCTTACGATTTCTCTGCAGGTAATATGCTCTGTATAGCACCGCATCAAGTGATAACGATTGGAGAAAATGAGCCGGATCCGCACAAGGAGGATAGTTGGGGCTTATTTTTTCACCCGGACCTCATTAGGCGTATGCCATTAGGGAATACTATTGGTGAGCACTCATTCTTTAGTTATCAAACAAACGAAGCTTTACACCTCTCCCATAGCGAACGTGCTACGCTACGAGAGTTGTTGGAGCGTATTCGCCAAGAGTTACAACGAGGCATTGATAGGCATACGCAGACTCTTATAGTCTCAAACATTGAATTGATGCTTAACTATTGTAAGCGTTACTACGAGCGTCAGTTCATTACACGTTCCTCTGTTGAAGGTAATTTACTTGAGCGTTTTGAGTCTATCCTTACGAACTATATGCAACAGGATAATCTTGAGGTTAAAGGCTTACCGAGTGTAAGCTACTTGGCAGAGCAAGTGCAATTGTCTGCCAGTTATATGAGTGATCAGCTACGGCAGGAAACAGGACTTAGTCCTCAGGAGCATATCCATCGTTATATTATAGAGCTTGCCAAGACTCGCCTTCTCTCCACACAAATGAATGTTAGTGAGCTTGCCTATTCTCTCGGCTTTGAATATCCGCAGTATTTCTCTCGGCTGTTTAAGGCTAAGACGGGCTTGTCGCCTTTGGACTATCGTCGTCAATATGCAAATGTATAATTGTCAGATAAACGAAAAATCCCCTTTGAGGTGCTGTATATAATAGACCTCATCGGGGAAATAGAAAACATAGAGAAGTAACTTAATTCTTCTAATAAACCAATGATACCCGGAAATGCCGGGTTATGAAAGGATCTCAAACAAAGACTGCATAAGAATAGCTTTATGTGGACTGATTGCTCAAAATGTATCCCTCTTCATAGCTGTCAAAAAGTTCCTTATCTACTACATCGTATTGTGAAAATACTTTGCGCACCAGTTCTTGTTGCTTGGGTGTAAGTGCTGTACGCCCATTGGCATATTCGTAATAAATAGACTTACAGCAACCCAATGTATGCGAGAGATGTATACGTAGAGCATTTACTTCTCCGTGGCGCACTGAGCGTATAGCACGTTTGAAACCACGTGCCATTGCTACTACCGTATCAGGGAGATGATAAGAACAAACTTCTCCTGTTTCTCCACGAGGGTCTAAGAAAACACGTGCTACGAAACGTTCGGAGTGGACATAATCTAAATAGCGTAGACAATGATGGGCAAGAGGGCATTCACTGCGCATACAGTTGGTGATGCTTATGTGCATCAGTTCCGGACGAAATTCTGATGTGTTCATAGTGAGAAAAATTTAATGTTACCTCGCAAAAATACAAAATATACTCCGAAAGCTTTAGTGAATCCCATACGAGTACTTCATCATAAGAATAGAAAATAAGAGTTTTTGACTACTTTTGTATGTAAAATAGAACATCGGAAATATGGCGAAAGAAAAAACTATATATGTATGTACGTATTGTGGACAAGATTCTCCCAAATGGGTGGGTAAATGCCCGTCTTGTGGGCAATGGAATACCTTTGTAGAAGAAGTTGTACGTCCGCAAGCCACAAAAAAAAATCCTACCATAGAATCTTTTCAGGATAACAAACGCAATAAACCGCAATATGTACACGAAATAGATGTAAAGGAAGTGCCTCGCATAGACTTGGGCGATGAAGAGTTGAACCGAGTGTTGGGAGGGGGATTGGTACGAGGTTCGCTTACACTCATAGGGGGAGAACCCGGTATAGGAAAATCTACCCTTGTACTACAAACGGTATTGAGATTGCCAGACTTAAAAGTACTTTATGTTTCCGGCGAAGAAAGTGTGCAGCAACTTAAACTGCGTGCAGATAGGATACCTCATACTACGAATAATTGTGCTATTGTCTGCGAAACTTCATTGGAAAATATTTATACTCACATTAAGAATATAGCTCCGGACTTGGTCATCATAGACTCTATACAAACTATTTCCAGTGAAACTATAGAGTCTTCTCCGGGTAGTATAGTGCAAGTAAGGGAATGCTCCGCATCTATATTGAAATTTGCAAAAGAAACAGGAATACCGGTGCTACTGATAGGGCATATCAATAAAGAAGGAAGTATTGCCGGTCCTAAAGTCTTGGAGCATATCGTAGATACAGTATTGCAGTTTGATGGAGATCAGCATTATTTATATCGTATTTTGCGTAGTATCAAAAATAGATTTGGGAGTACAGCAGAACTGGGTATCTACGAAATGAGGCAAACAGGGCTAAGACCTGTTACCAATCCGTCTGAATTACTTTTGAGCAAAGATATAGAAGGTATCAGTGGTATATCTATAGCTTGTGCCATAGAAGGTGCACGTCCTTTTTTGATAGAAGTGCAGGCTTTAGTAAGCTCTGCAGCTTATGGTATGCCCCAACGTTCTGCTACGGGATTTGATTTGAAACGTATGAATATGTTGTTGGCTGTATTGGAGAAAAGAGTGGGGTTTAAGTTGATGCAGAAAGACGTATTTCTGAATATCGCAGGTGGGCTAAAAGTGAAAGATCCGGCTATAGACCTACCTCTTATCAGTGCAATACTTTCCAGCAATATAGATACAGCGATAGAATCGGGTATTTGTATGACAGGAGAAGTGGGATTGAGTGGAGAAATTCGCCCGGTAAACAGAATAGAACAGCGTATAGGAGAAGCAGAGAAATTGGGCTTTACAGAAATTCTTGTGCCCAAACAAAATCTTCAAGGTTTAGATACTAAAAAGTTTCAGATTAAAATTACGCCTGTAAGAAAGGTAGAAGAGGCTTTTAGGGTCTTATTTGGATAAAGTTTATAAGTTATGATTTACGAATATCAAGTACGAATACTCCCTGAACAAGCATACAATGAGCAATCACTAAAACGATATGTAGAACGTGAGAAAGGGTTCTCTTATTCGGATATATATGCTGTCCGAGTTCTGAAAAGAAGCATAGATGCTCGTCAACGCACTATTTATGTAAATCTTACGTTGAGAGTGTATATAAAAGAACACCCATCGGAAGATAGATACCGGCACATAGATTATCCCAATGTAGAGGGAAAGCCTGCTGTAATAGTGGTAGGTGCGGGACCTGGAGGTTTGTTTGCTGCCTTACGACTGATAGAGTTGGGGTTACGTCCTATTGTTATAGAACGAGGGAAAAATGTCCGTGAGCGTAAAACAGATATAGCAGCTATAGGAAAGACTCATCAAGTAGATGCCGAGTCCAATTATTGCTATGGAGAGGGAGGAGCCGGAGCCTACTCTGATGGCAAACTATATACACGAAGCAAGAAGAGAGGTAACGTAGATAAAATACTGCATGTGTTTTGTCAGCATGGTGCCTCTACAGCTATATTGGCAGATGCACACCCACATATTGGTACAGACAAACTGCCTCGTGTTATAGAAGCTATGAGACATACCATATTGAATAGTGGAGGGGAGGTTCATTTTTCTACTCGTATGGAAACCTTGATTATTAAGAATGGAGAAGTGATAGGTATCACTGTATCAGATGGACGTTCTTTTTATGGAAATGTGATTTTGGCAACAGGGCATTCTGCAAGAGATGTTTATAGATGGCTCTATGCAAATGGTGTTTTTGTAGAACCCAAAGGTTTGGCTGTAGGAGTACGATTGGAACATCCTTCCCATGTGATAGACCAAATCCAGTATCATAATAAAAACGGTAGAGGAAAATACCTTCCGGCAGCAGAATATAGCTTCGTAAAACAAGTACAAGATAGAGGCGTTTATAGCTTCTGTATGTGTCCCGGAGGATTTGTTGTACCGGCAGCAAGTGCGCCTCATCAACTTGTAGTCAATGGTATGAGTCCAAGTAATAGAGGTACTAAATGGAGTAATTCCGGTATGGTAGTAGAGATACGTCCCGAAGATTTATTGCATAGCACCTTACAAGTACCTTCTCTTGAATTGATAGAAAGATCGGAAGAAGCCCAAACATTGTCTTTAATACAGAAAACATCTTCGGACAAAATGGAACTGCACACCTTATCTATGATGCTTTTTCAAGATAGATTAGAACGCCTATGTTGGGAGCATGGGAATAGAATGCAGACAGCACCTTCGCAACGTATGGGGGATTTTATTCATAAAAAATACTCTCAGACACTTCCGGAAAGTTCTTATAGCCCGGGATTAGTGAGTTCTCCTTTGCATACATGGTTACCTTCATTTATCACAGAACGTTTGAGCAAAGGCTTTATGGAGATGGGAAAAACGTCCAAGGGATTTTTTACAAATGATGCCGTGATGATAGCTACAGAAACTCGCACGTCATCTCCTTTGCGTATTACCCGAGATAAGGACTTGCTTCACCATATAGTATTGAAAGGACTATATCCTTGTGGAGAAGGAGCCGGATATGCCGGTGGTATAGTGTCTGCTGCTATAGATGGAGAACGCTGTGCGGAAGCAGTAGCCACTTACATTCATAAAATTCAGTAAAACATATACAATGAAAGAATCATCTATGCCACGTATGGAAATAGCCATAGTAGAACCCAATATCCTCACAGCAATGGGTTTACAAGGGCTGTTTGAGGAAATAATTCCTTATGCTGTTATACGTATATTTCCGTCCTTTGCAGACTTTGTGTCGGACACACCGGATATGTATACTTTTTGCTTTATCTCTTCACAAATTTACTTTGAGCATACAGCTTTTTTTATAGAACGAGGCAAGAAAAGCATTATTTTGACCAATGGTATCCCACAGCCACAACTGCATTCTATGATGACCCTCAATATGTATCAAGATCAAAAAGGATTGGTCAAGGAATTGGTAAATCTGCATCATACAGGACACCCCAATCACCATAGAAATAAAACCTCAGTGCAGAAAAAAGAAATGGATATGTTGTCTGCTCGGGAAATAGAAGTATTGGTATTACTTACAAAAGGATTGATCAATAAAGAGATAGCAGAGAAACTGAACATCAGTCTGACTACTGTTATTTCTCATAGAAAGAATATTGTAGAAAAATTGGGTATTAAATCTACTCCTGCCTTGGCTATATATGCAGTAATGCGTGGTTATATAGATGCGGATCAAGTGTGAAATTTAGAGATACGCAGTATGAAACAGTATATACAAACTATAGATTGGAACTTGAACAAGTTGGCTCCTGTGAGTGTGTATGCAGATCATCGTATAGCTATTGTAGAAGGTTGTTTAGTAGAGCAAATCTTTGCCCATGAAGCTATTCGTATGAATGCCCTTGTAGTAATGCTATGTGTACAAGGGTTCGCTCGTATACAGATCAATAGTAATGTGCGAGAGCTACATACAGGAGATTTGTTGATATATCAGCCTTACCTGATTGTAGAAAAAGCAGATCATAGTGCAGATTTTAAGATGCAAGCTCTCTTATTAGAAAAGGAGTATATAGACAGATTGGAGTTCTTAGCGGAAAATACATGGAATGTTAGAGTCTTTCTTCAAGATCACCCCATTGTCTCCTTAAATGCCGATGAACTTGCCAGCTTCCGGTATTTCTACACTTTGTTGCGAGATAGACTGACCGGTGTACAACGGAAATATCAGAAGGAAATTATAGATGCGCTTATTCAAATCTTTTTTTACGAATTTATTGAGATTATAGAGAGGTATGTTCAAGCAAGCCCCACCCCTAAAAATTCGGCTACTACCTTGTTTCAGTCTTTTGTGAAACTATTAGAAAGTGAATATCCCAAACCTCGCACTGTAGCATATTATGCAGATAAGTTATTTATTACGCCAAAATATCTCTCTGCCGTAGTAAAGAACATTAGTGGAGGTACTGCTTCACAACTTATCAATCAAGCCGTAATGGCCGATATAAATTTCCTTCTTAAACGTAGCCGGAAAAGCATAAAAGAAATAGCTCACGAATTGGGCTTTCCCAATCTTTCTTTTTTTGGTAAATACGTAAAAAGATACTCCGGACTTTCTCCTAAACAACTGAGAGAACAAAAGAATGGGAATAAGTAGGGGAGGAGATAAAGCAAACAGCACTTTATGACAAAGAGATAAAGCATATCAATAATAAAAATGATTTTCATTATGAGTAAGAAGTTACTATTTACAATCTCATTTGTATTGACAACCGTACTGGTGCAAGCCCAGCAAATTAAAGTAGAGTATGAAAATAAACTTACGGCTTTACCCGAACTTATGCAACAGTTTTTCACGATGCAGAATGTACAACATTCTCGTTTGATTATAAAGGGGAATTTTAATGGGAAGCGTGCAAAGATTAAAAAGGTCATTTGTAATAAAGGCTCCTTTATAGAAAGTGAACTAATCCCGGACTATGTGCATTTTGTATTTGCCGATAGTGTGGAAACATTAGATTTTATGGCAGTTCCATACGGAGAAGATAGTCTGCGTATCACTTGTTTTTATCCCGAACATTTTAACAGTATAATATTCAATGATACGGTACGAATTGATAAGATGAAAATCTTATTGGAAACATATACATATGGAGATAGCCCGGATATTCCTATCTTGGCTTATACCTCCGGTATTCCTATTCAAGATGGAACTTGGTTTTGTGGTTTGCGTGATTCTGGAGTTGAGGCACGTAAATGGTATGAAAAATATAAGATAGATGATTATATATTTTATACTATAAAATTAGAAGAAGATACGCCACCCAATGACGATATGTCTATTTATGTAAAAGTGGCAAAGAAAGACGCTTATGCAACACATAAATAATAA
>JALEQJ010000003.1 GCA_022764505.1 Phocaeicola sp.
AGCTTTCCGGACATTCTCCCAAGTAGCTATCGTAAATGCTTGCCAATCCTTTTTTCCATACAGGAGAAAGTTTTTTCAGTTTTGCTTTTGCCAATCCTTTCACATAGCCTTCTGCTACAGCGTCCAACTCTGTATGATTATGTATAGAATCTCCATAAGCGATACCCGGCATCACAGACTTAGGTACCATACCATAATTTCTGTAGCAGTATATAGCATCGTAGAAGCTACCACCGGGTGAGAAAGAAGATTCTCCTTGATAGCGTAAATAGTTTACAGCACGATCTTGCATAGTTTTATGCACGATAAACATTTCGGAAAGGTCAAATTCTCCTTTTCCCAAACGTAACAATTCCGATTCCAAAAAACCATTGGAAGAAAAAGACCAACAAGTACTGGAACGACTTTGATTTTTGATAGGAGTAATTCCATTTTCCTTGAGAGATTGGAATACAAATCCTGCTTCTTCTTTCTTTTCTTTTTTAGGTTTCTTTGGAGTTGAAGCAGTAGCTACGCCAAAGCAACAAGCCAAAGCTACGAGTGTAAAAATTTTTTTCATTGTTCGTTTTATTATTAGGGTTAATTATTAAGCCATAATATCTTCTACTTCGGATATCGTGATAGGGATACGCTTATCTCCCAAGAAACGAGATCCGTTTGCAGTAATAAGTATATCGTCTTCCAAACGAATACCACCAAAGTCCTTGAACTTTTCTATCGCATCAAAATTGAGGAAGTCTGTATTGATCTTTTCTGCTTTCCACTTGTCTATGAGCGCAGGGATAAAATAGCAACCCGGTTCATCTGTGATAACAAAGCCTTCTTTCAGTTTTCTGCCCATACGCAAAGAAGCCAAGCCAAATTGTGTAGATGGACGCACTTCATCATCATAGCCTACATAAATTTGTCCTAAATCTTCCATATCGTGTACGTCCAATCCCATCATATGTCCTAATCCGTGTGGCATAAATAAAGCGTGTGCACCGGCTGCTACAGCTTCGTTTACATCGCCTTTCATCAGTCCAAGATCTTTCAATCCTTGTGCTAGCACCTTGCATACCTCTACGTGTACATACTGATAGGTTACGTCCGGTTTAGCCAAATCCAAAGCACGATCGTGAGCCGCCAAAACAATAGAATACACATCTCTTTGGCGAGAATTGAATTTACCGCCTACAGGTACAGTACGAGTGTGGTCTGAACAATAATAATTCATAAGTTCCGCTCCTGCATCGGTAAGCATCATACGCCCTATTTCTAATATACCACTATGATCATGGTTGTGCAGGGTTTCTCCATGCTGAGATAGGATAACAGGGAAAGAAGTCATTCTACCATAAGAAGCAGCGATACCTTCCAATACTCCCGCTATATACTGTTCACTTACACCCGGCTTACAGAGTTTCATAGCGGTAGTGTGCATTTCGTAGCCTACATTACACGCATTATCTATCTCTACTATTTCGCAAGCCTCTTTCACCGAACGTAATGAAATAACAGCCTTTATCAGTTCCAAAGAAGCATTTCTTTTTACCAAAGAAGTGTGTACACCTGTAAGTTCCTCAATCCACATCATATTATCAAAACGATAAGGAGGCAGATAATGAACTTTCCTACCTTTAGATAGTGCACCACGTATTACAGCACGTAGTTGGGACATTGGTTGTACCTTTTCTATGCCTACTTGTAATGCCAATTCTTTTACTGTAGGCTGTGGTCCCATCCAAATAATATCGTCCATACTCACATCATCTCCAAAGAATATTTCTTCTCCACTTTCTATATCCAATATAGCGGCATAACCGGGAAGAGAGTGTCCTAAGAAATAGACGAAAGAACTGTCTTGCCTATATTTATAGGTATTGTCCGGATAGTTGGCAGGTGCTTCATTGTTTGCCAACAGCAAGACTAATCCAGAAGTCATACGCTCACGAAGAGCTGCACGACGTTTTTTATAAGTTA
Source organism: Phocaeicola sp. (assembly GCA_022764505.1). Classification (GTDB taxonomy): domain Bacteria; phylum Bacteroidota; class Bacteroidia; order Bacteroidales; family Bacteroidaceae; genus Phocaeicola. Next base: position 1,963 of record JALEQJ010000003.1, read on the forward strand.
GTGCATCAAACATATCTATTGATTATTTAATTTCTCTAACTGCAAATATAAAAATTATGTTGCGCAACACAAACATTACATATACTAATATAGCCTATATAACGATAGAGCTTTATTTCATTACCTTAGACACATATATTTTCCGAACATCTGTATAAAGACAAACGGCAGTACAAGAAAAAACCGTTCTTGTACTGCCGTATATTGAGAGATTTATTATGATTACAAGTCATCTATGATAGCCGTAGACTTAGCATAAGCACTGGGTTTAGCTTCAAAGAAATCTGTTTTAATAAGATTGGCATTACTATATTGAGAAACCCATTTCATACTGGCAGGCTCTTCCTCGTGTCCTTCGTAAATCGTATCTAAGCCGATACTGCGTGCACGTAAATTTGCCAAATACATAATGTAATCTCGTACCATTTGTTTATTAAGTCCTTCTATTTCATCGCCAATTACATATTCTCCCCAAGCTATTTCTTGTTCTGCACCTTCACGAATCATAGCACGATATATGTCTTTTTTCTCGGGTGTAAATAGTTCCGGCATTTCTTTCTGCAGCTCCAAAATCATAGAACGGAATAACCAAAGGTGTGTATTTTCATCACGATTGATATAGCGTATTTCCTGTACTGAACCAGGCATACGTCCATTCCTTCCTAAATTGTAGAAGAACATAAAACCGGAATAAAAGTAAACACCTTCCAATATATAATTGGCGACCATAGTTTTCAGCAGTTGTTCTGCATCTTTCTTTTCTTGGAACTCATTGTAAATATCTCCGATGAAACGATTACGATGCAAAAGGTGTTCATCGTCCTTCCATTGATACAGTATCTCTGTTCTTTCATCAGGAGAGCATATGGTATCCAGCATATAGCTATAAGATTGTGAATGCACTGCTTCTTGGAAAGCTTGAATTGTCAAACACAAGTTTACTTCATTGGCGGTAATATATTCACCCACATAAGGCAAATTGGCTGTCTGTATACTGTCTAAGAATATGAGGAAAGAAAGTATCTTATCATAGGCTTTTTTCTCCTGTGCAGAAAGCAGTCTATAGTCCTTTATATCTTGGCTCATATTGATTTCTTCGGGTATCCAAAAATTGTTCATAGCCTGTCTATACCACGCAGAAGCCCAATTATACTTCATATTATTAAAGTCGTTGAGGTTAGTCGTATTACCATTGATAAGCCTACGTTTATTTACCTCTACATCTCCATGCTCATTGAATAGAGCTTTTCTTTTTAGTTCTTCCATATTCTTTTATGAATAAATTCTACTCTCGTATTGCCGGATTTTAAGCCGAACAGGTTTCACACTCTTCTACCTCCAATGATTTACTACGCACATAATAAAGGGTCTTTACACCTTTTCCCCACGCACGTAAATACAAATCCAACAAACCACGAAATGTAATGGTTTGATCTATGTATAAATTGACAGATTGAGATTGGTCTAAGTGTCTTTGCCGGATAGCAGCAGCATCTATAAGCCACTTTTGATCCATTTGATGCGCTGTTTTGTATAACCAATAGGTTTCGTCTGTAAGTTGAGGAGCTACACGAGGAACTATGCTGCCTTTCTTTTCTTCCAGAAAGTAACGATTCATTACTGGGTCTGTTCCTGCCGTAGTACCTGCTATAATGGAAGTAGAGCTGGTAGGGGCTACTGCAAGCAAATAACCATTTCTCATACCATTCTGATAAACCTTGTCTGCCAAAACTACCCATTTTTCTGAGGTATAATTCCGCTCCTTAAAGTAGTTCCCATTCTCCCAATCGCTATTGTGGAAGTGTGCATACTTGCCTTTTTCCTTTGCCAGTTCACAAGAAGAAGCGATAGCATAATAGTTTATTTTCTCAAAGACTTTATCCATAAACTGTAAGTGCTCTTCACTCTCCCACTTGATACCTTTCTTTGCCAATAAATGATGGTAGCCGCTTGTACCCAATCCGATAGGACGCATTTTCTGATTGGTAAGTTGGGCATAAGGAATCGGATAGAAATTGAGATCTATAACATTATCCAAAGCACGCACTATTGTACTAATAACCTCTTGCATCTCTTCATTGCTCTCCACATCTATGTTACCTAATACCAATGAAGCCAAATTACATACCACAAAATCTCCGGGAACTGTTTTCTCCACTACGATGTCTTCTCCTTCTTCATCTTTTACGAAGACTTGCTTGGTTTGTATTTCTTTTTGATTCTGCGCTATTTCTGTACAGAGATTGGAACAATAGATAATACCTTGATGCTTGTTGGGGTTCATTTTATTCACTATATCTCTATTGAAAATAAAAGGAGTGCCTGTTTCTACTGCCGATTTGATAATAAGTCTGACCATTTCTTTCAGAGGAATAGCTCTTTTGGAAATTCTGCTATCGGATAAGCATTCTTCGTAACGTCTCTCCCACTCTTCTCCATAAAAATCTTCTAAACAATATCCACGTGCCGTTTCTATTTCGTGAGGACACATCAGATACCATGTATCATTGAGATTTTCCTGTACTTTTTTCCAAAAATAATCCGGAATACAAATACCCGGAAAGACATCGTGTGCCTTCATACGGTCATCTCCATTATTGGTACGGATTTGCAGGAACTCAGGCATATCTTTGTGCCATACATCTAAATAGATGGCTACAGAGCCTTGTCTCACACCCAACTGGTCTACCGCAATAGCTGTATCATTACACAGTTTAATCCACTTCAGAATACCTCCTGCTACTCCTTTGAAACCACGAATATCACTGCCTACAGCACGAACTTTTCCTATGTAGATACCCATTCCTCCACCGAACTTGGATACTTGAGCAAAATTATTGATAGTACGATAAATACCAATCAAATTATCGGGCATAACATCTTCAAAACAACTTGACAGCTGACTAAGCGGCTTTCTTGCATTACTCATAGTAGGAGTGGCCATAGTTACTTTCAGTTTGCTCAAAATATCATAAATACGTTTTGACCAAAAGACTTTGTTTTCTTTTTCCGGTATAGCCAAGTGCATAGCTATACCCATAAACATTTCTTGCGGACGTTCCAAAAGATTGTGATGATGGTCTGTGATAAGATAACGCTTATATAGCAAATGCAGCCCACTATAAGTAAGCAAGTTATTTCTCGTATGGTCTATATAGGCTTCCAATTCTCTTACTTCATCAAAACTATATGCCTCCAGCATATACTTCCCATAAAGTCCCTCATCTCTTAAATAGCAAAGCTTATCATACAAACAACCTAAGCCCAGCTCTCTTTCTTTAGTAGATATTTTTCTTTCTGCTTTCAGCAAAAGCAAACGTGAAGCCACAAACTCCCAATTAGGAGCTTCCGGTGTAATGAGTTCTACGGCTGCTTTTATTAAGGTGTCCAGCGTATTGACATCTTCTTTGTAGAAAGACTGAAATTTCACAAGCAATAGTTCCAAACTATATAAGCGTCCACTATAGGTAGCTTGCAAATCCTTCAATAGACTGATAATTTCATCGTCTGCAATGAGCTTCCTGAACCGCTCTACTATACTTCTAAATTCGCTTCTCTTGTCTCTATAAAGAATATAGGCTTTGGCTACTTTATAATAGCCCAGTTTCATCAATTCTGTTTCCACCATATCCTGTATAGTTTCTACAGAAACAGAGTCCGCATCTCCCAACTGTTCCGAGATATGATCGCAGATCTGGTCTAAAGACTCGGCAGAAATAGTCTCTTGACAAGCGATAAAGGCTCTATTGATAGCTTGTTTTATTTTTTCAAAAGTGAAGTCCTCTAATCGGAGGTCGCGCTTTACAATTTTCATTCTATGGCTTAGTTTTTATGTCTAAAATTATATTTCTTCAATCATTAAATTTGATACAAATATAAATCGTTTTTTGCCTTATACATCACTTGCATTTTTCCTTTTTTCTGATAATACACAAATAATATTTATCATAAAAAAATCCATTTAAGAAAATTAAACAACATACATTCCACGCCACAATATACTTAAACGGCATTTTATAGAAAACTACAAATCAAAGAATGAAAACCTTAAAGAAAATCATCATTTACCTACAAGAGCTTTTTAGAAAGATAAAACAGAAATAAAAAACTCCAGAAGAACCCTATTTATAAACACCATAAGTCTGTTTCAACTTATATTTCATACTACGGTTTATATAGACTTCCAATATAGTTTATATAAACCGCCATCGGAGATTACATATTTCGCAGTTAAGTCTATAATTCTGTTTATAAAAGATTCCCGATGGTGCATAGAGAGATTCTAAATTTGAAACTATAGAGAAAGTTTCTTTGGAGAGTCTTTTTTCTAAGAAAAGTTCTTTTATAGAATGGCAGCCTATCCTTTTTTTCTACTTGGGAAAGGCTGGCTTTTCTGCTATCTTTGTAGCAAAGAAATCATCTTAAGCACTCAAAAAAAATGCAAGACTACGTACATCTTCACGTACACTCGGAGTATTCTATACTGGACGGACAGGCGTCCATTTCACGTTTGGTAGACAAGGCTATAGGCAATGGTATGCGCGGTATAGCCCTTACAGACCATGGTAATATGTTCGGCGTAAAAGAGTTCTTCAACTATGTAAACAAGATAAATGGTGGTACTAAAAAAGAAATACAAGCCATAGAGAAAGAGCTGAAATCTGCTACAGATTCAGAAAACATAGAAGCACTCAAAGAAAAGCTGGTCGTAGCGAAGCAAAAACTGTTCAAGCCTATCATAGGGTGCGAAATGTACGTAGCCAGAAGAGGTATGGATAGCAAAGAGGGCAAAATAGACCAAAGCGGTTATCACTTGGTTGTCTTGGCAAAGAACCTCACTGGCTATAGAAATCTCATAAAACTAGTATCCAATGGCTGGACAAGAGGATTCTATATGCGTCCACGTACAGACAGAGAAGAGTTGGAAAAATACCACGAAGGACTCATCGTAGCTACAGCATGCCTTGGTGGAGAGGTTCCGAAAAAAATTACACAAGGAGATTTTGCCGGAGCCGAAGAAGCGATCCAATGGTATAAAAATCTCTTCGGAGAGGACTTTTACTTGGAAATGCAACGCCACAAGGCCACTGTACCCAATGCCAATCATGAAGCTTATCCTCTACAATGTGCTGTAAACGAGAAACTAATAGAATATGCAGAGAAGTTCAACGTAAAACTGATTTGTACGAACGATGTACACTTCGTGGACGAAGAAAATGCAGAAGCACACGATAGGCTTATCTGTCTTAATACAGGAAGAGATTTGGACGATCCCACTCGTATGTACTATACCAAGCAAGAATGGCTGAAAACAAAAGAAGAAATGAATGCCATCTTCTCGGATATGCCGGAAGCATTGTCCAATACCATAGAAATTTTGGACAAAATAGAATTTTACTCTATAGACCACGGACCCATTATGCCTACTTTTAATATACCTACGGAATTTGGTACAGAAGAGGCATACAGAGAAAAGTTTACACAAGAAGACTTATTCAATGAGTTTACACAAGATGAGCATGGCAATGTAGTCTTGGATCAAGCTGCGGCAGAGAAAAAAATAGAGGCTTTAGGAGGATATGACAAACTATATCGTATCAAACTGGAAGCAGACTATTTGGCAAAACTTGCTTACGAAGGAGCATACAAAAAATATGGAGAAGTATTAGATGATAAAACCAAAGAACGTATAGACTTTGAGCTATATATCATGAAAACTATGGGGTTTCCCGGTTACTTCCTCATTGTACAAGACTTTATCAATGCTGCCAGAACCGAACTAGATGTATCTGTAGGACCCGGTCGTGGGTCTGCTGCTGGGTCTGCTGTAGCCTATTGTTTAGGAATTACGACCATAGACCCTATTCAGTACGACTTGCTGTTTGAGCGTTTCTTGAACCCAGACCGTATTTCTCTCCCCGATATTGATGTAGACTTCGATGATGACGGAAGAGGTCGTGTCTTGGAATGGGTTACCGATAAATATGGAAAAGAAAAGGTAGCACACATTATTACCTATGGTACTATGGCTACCAAACTGGCATTGAAAGACGTAGCACGTGTACAAAAACTTCCATTGCCGGAATCCGATAAACTATGCAAGCTTATTCCGGACAAGTTGCCGGAAAAGAACGGAAAAAAACAGAAAGTAAATCTTCCCAATGCCATCGCATACGTACCGGAATTGCAGCAGGCAGAAGCTTCTCCCAATCCTATATTAAGAGATACCATCAAATATGCCAAGATGCTGGAAGGTAATGTGCGAAATACAGGTGTGCATGCGTGTGGTATTATTATTTGTAGAGATGACATCACAGATTGGGTACCTGTAAGCACCGCAGACGACAAAGAAACCGGAGAAAAGATGTTGGTTACACAGTTTGAAGGCTCTGTGATAGAAGATACCGGACTTATTAAAATGGACTTCTTAGGACTGAAAACACTTTCTATCATCAAGGAAGCCATAGAAAACATACGTAAGAGTAAAGGTATCTACATAGACATAGACCAAATACCTTTAGACGATGCGCTCACCTACCAACTCTATAGTAATGGAAAAACCATCGGCACATTTCAATTTGAATCCGGAGGTATGCAGAAATACTTAAAAGAACTGGAGCCTTCCACTTTTGAGGATCTCATTGCAATGAATGCACTCTATCGTCCCGGACCTATGGACTACATTCCTGAGTTCATAGACAGAAAGCATGGCAGAACACCTATATCTTACGATATACCCATTATGGAAACGTATCTCAAAGATACTTATGGCATCACGGTATATCAGGAACAGGTCATGCTCTTATCACGCTTGTTAGGAGGATTTACACGAGGTGAATCCGACAACTTGAGAAAGGCGATGGGAAAGAAGCTACGCGATAAAATTGACCAGCTAAAGCCCAAGTTCATCAATGGGGGAAAAGCCAATGGACACGACCCACAAGTATTGGAAAAGATTTGGGGAGATTGGGAAAAATTCGCAGAATATGCCTTCAACAAGTCGCATGCTACTTGCTACTCGTGGGTAGCTTATCAAACCGCCTACCTAAAAGCACATCACCCCGCAGAATATATGGCGGCTACGCTGAGTAGAAATATCAACAAGCTGGACGAAGTAACAAAATTCATGGACGAATGCAAGAGTTTAGGCATATCCGTACTTGGACCTAGCATCAATGAAAGTGCATTTAAGTTTTCTGTCAATGCCAAAGGAGATATTCGTTTTGGATTGGGAGCTATCAAAGGTGTAGGAGAAGCCGCCGTAGCAAGCATATTGAAAGAGCGAGAGGAAAATGGAGATTATAAAGACATATTTGATTTTGTACAGAGAATAAATCTCTCCGCATGTAACAAAAAAACCTTAGAAAACTTGGTGCTTTCCGGTGCTTTCGACGGATTTCCCAACATCAAGAGAGAAGATTTCTTTTATAGCAACAGTAAAGGAGAAACATTTATAGAAACACTGGTACGTTATGGTATAAAATATCAAACAGACAAGTCCGTAGTGAGCAACTCTCTCTTTGGAGGAGATGAAGAAATAGAACTTAGCACACCGGAAATCATATCAGCACCAGCATGGGGGGATTTAATCAGACTCAATAAAGAAAGAGAATTGGTAGGCTTATACTTATCTGCACACCCTTTGGACGAGTATGCTATCATTCTTAATTACGTATGTAGCGCACATATGGGTGATCTCACAGACCTCACACCTTATCAGAATAGAGAGTTTAAGTTAGGAGGAATCGTAGCAGAAGTGAGAGATAAAGTGAGCAAAAATGGAAAACCATTTGGTATAGTAAAAATAGAGGATTTCACTGGGGCTTACGAGTTTATTTTCTTTGGGAATGACTGGATAGAGAAAAAGAACTTTTTTACACAAGGTATGTTCTTATTCTTGCATGTAGCCTGCCATACAGCTCAGTTTGACGATACAAAATGGGTAGTATCCGTAAAGAAAGTAGAATTATTATCCGAAGTAAAAGACAGCATCATAGAAAACATCACACTTACAGTACCGCTGTGGGCTATAGATAAGATGTTCAAAGCATCACTATTGGAATACATAGCAGAAAATCCAGGAAAAACTCAACTCAAACTCCAAATACAAGATTTAGAACATCAGACTCAAGTAACAGTAACGGCTGAGCAGAGAATAAACGTAACAAAAGAACTGATGTATTTCGTTCAGCAAACAGATTATTTACAATTAAAAGTGAATTAAAAGAACACGAGCTTATAATACTTGCATATCATTCAATCGTTTATAATAACCGTTGAGCGATAGCAAGTATTCATGTGTTCCCCTTTCTACTATTTGTCCTTCATGCAATACACAAATTTCATCTGCATTCTTAATAGTAGAAAGCCTATGAGCAATAGCAATGGTAGTACGAGAACGCATTAAATGTTCCAATGCCTCTTGCACTAAGCGTTCACTTTCTGTATCCAATGCCGAAGTAGCTTCGTCTAAAATAAGAATAGGAGGATTTTTCAAGATAGCACGAGCTATACTTATACGCTGTCTTTGACCACCGGATAGTTTCCCTCCTCTATCTCCTATATTGGTATTATATCCATCTGGGGTTTCCATAATAAAGTCATGTGCATTGGCTATTTTAGCAGCAGTAATAACTTCTTCCATCGTAGCATTCTGCACACCAAAGGCTATATTATTAAAGAACGAGTCATTAAATAAGATAGCTTCTTGGTTTACATTACCTATCAGCGCACGCAAGTCGTGTATTTTCACATCTTTCACGTCCTTTCCATCTATCTGTATAGAGCCTTCTTTTACATCATAATAGCGTGGAAGAAGATCTACCAACGTAGATTTACCGGATCCCGATTGTCCTACCAAAGCTACAGTCTTTCCCTTGGGAATGATCAAGTTTATATTTTTCAGTACAGCACGATTGCCGTCGTAAGAAAATCCCACGCCATTAAAAGAAATTTCTTTTTCAAACGAGGTAAGTTCTTTTGCATTCTCTTTGTCTACAATATTATTCTCTGCTTGCAGAATTTTATCTATTCTCTCCATAGAAGCCAATCCTTTCGGGATATTATAACCGGCACGAGAAAACTCCTTCAAAGGATTGATGAGGCTGTAGAGCATCACCATATAGAAAATAAATGTAGAGGCATCTATAGAAGAATGGTTGCCCAATATCAATGTACCACCAAACCACAAGACAAACACAATGAGAATAGTACCTAAAAACTCACTCATAGGGTGTGCCAAAGCTTGTCTGGTAGAAACTTTTCCCGTAGCACCACGTAGTTCGTTACTACAAGTTTCAAAGCGTGAGATCATCTTATCTTCAGCTCGGAATGCCTTAATGACACGTACCCCTCCTAAGGTTTCTTCTAATTGTGTCATCGTATCACTCCATCTATTTTGTGCATCTAATGATTTTTTCTTCAAAGCACGTCCTACACGTCCCATAATCCACCCCATAGTAGGTAAAACAAGCAAGGTGAATAGTGTTAATTGCCAACTGGTAAGAATAAGCGTAGCAAAATAGAAAAAAATCAAAATAGGATTCTTTAAAAGCATATCCAAAGAACTCATAATAGAGTTTTCTACCTCTATCACATCTCCACTCATACGTGCTATAATGTCTCCTTTACGCTCGTCTGAGAAAAAAGACAAAGGAAGCTTTACGACCTTTTTATACACAGCCACACGTATATCACGAACGATACCTGTACGCAAAGGTATCATAATAGCAGAAGAACCAAAGTAACAAGCTGTTTTGATAAGAGTAGTTACTGCCAAGAAAATCCCCAAGAACAAGAGTGTAGTAGATGCTCCATAGGTTTCTATAAGAGAAGTGGTATAATAATAAAAGTTATTCACCACTACATCTTTTATGTTTTCACTACCCCACTCCATAAAATGATATACCTGCTCTCCATCATTGGTTTGAAAGAGAATGTTCAGAATAGGAATGATGAGTGAAAAAGAAAAGATATTGAATACAGCAGACAATATATTTAGGAGAATTGCACCACCTAAGAAATGCTTATACGGCATTACAAAGCGATACATTACTTGTATGAACTCTCTCATAAAGCTTGGGTAGGATTTTAGTTCTCGGATTCTGAAAATTCCATTAAATAGGCTTTGATAAAGTCGTCTATTTTTCCGTCCATCACGCCATTTACATCGGAGGTTTGATAATTAGTGCGATGATCTTTTACACGTCTGTCATCGAACACATAGCTACGTATTTGCGATCCCCATTCTATTTTCTTCTTACCGGCCTCAACCTTAGCTTGTTCTTCCATTCTATGTTGAAGTTCTTTATCATAGAGCATTGATCTCAAAAGTCTCAATGCGTTTTCTTTATTTTTAGGTTGATCCCGGGTTTCTGTATTCTCTATCAGGATTTCTTCTTCCTCTCCGGTATAGGGATCTTTGTACTGATAGCGAAGGCGTACTCCAGATTCTACCTTATTCACATTCTGCCCACCAGCTCCTCCGCTTCGGAATGTATCCCAAGATAAACGAGCAGGCTCTATGTTTATTTCTATAGAATCGTCTATAAGAGGAGTTACAAAGACTGAAGCAAAAGAAGTCATACGTTTGCCTTGAGCATTGTAAGGAGAAACACGCACTAAACGATGTACACCATTTTCACCTTTCAAGTAACCATAGGCATATGCTCCTTCTATATTCAATGTTACCGTTTTTATACCGGCTTCATCTCCTTCTTGTAGATTGGCTACAGAGAGTTTGTAGTTATTACTTTCCGCCCATCTCATATACATACGCATAAGCATAGATGCCCAATCTTGGCTCTCTGTACCTCCTGCACCTGAATTTATTTTCAAGACACAATCCATTTGATCTGCTTCGGAGCGTAGCATATTCTTCAGTTCCAACTCTTCTACAGCACTTTGTGCTTTTTGGAATGCGTGTTCTACTTCCTCTTCTGTTACCAATTCGTCTTTGAAAAAGTCAAAAGCCAATTCTACTTCGTCCGAAAGCGTTTTCACTTCATTGTAGCCTGCAATCCACGCTTGCAACGCTTTAATTTTTTTCATCTGTGCTTCAGCATTTTTGGTATCCTCCCAAAATCCTGGAGCTTGTGTACGCAATTGTTCTTCTTCTACTTGTATTTTTTTTGACTCTATATCAAGGTATCTATAAAGAGCCTCGGTACGTTCTTTTATGTCTTTTAATTGCTCTATTGTTATCATAGATGTGTGGGGATTATTCCTCGTACATAGCAGCTATTTCTCTGGCATAATTTACCAATAGTGCTTTTCTTTTAATTTTTAATGTATTGGTCAGCTCACCTCGTTCCATACTGAAAGGGTTCGCCAATAAAGTAAATTTCTTGATATGTTCGTAGTGCGCAAATTCTTGCTGCAAGACCTCTATACGTGTAGTAAATAACTTCAGTATTTCCGGGTGCTTCAGTAAGTCTTGGATATTTGCAAACTGTATATTGTGTTCGTGCGCATATTGTTCTACCATTTTATACTCCGGAACAATCAAAGCCGAAACATACTTTCTTTCGTCTGCAATAATAGAGATTTGGTCTATATACTTGTCTGTTACCAACTTGGTTTCTATGGCTTGTGGGGCAATGAACTTTCCATTGGAGGTTTTGAATAAGTCTTTAATACGATCCGTCAAGAAGAGGTAACCATCGCTATCCATATAACCTGCATCTCCAGTGCGGAACCAGCCATCTGTAGTAAATCCATCTAAGTTGGCTTGTTCTTTTTTATAATAGCCAGCAGTAACAGTATCACCACGTAATAGGATTTCATTGTCTTCTCCGAACTTTAATTCTATAGAGGGGAGTAATTTTCCTACAGATCCTATTCTATGTTCTCCGAAGAACTCACAAGAAACGGTTGCTGTGGTTTCTGTAAGTCCGTATCCTGCCACCATAGGAATACCGACAGAATGCACAAATTCTTCTACTGCAATAGGTATAGGTGCACCTGCTGTAGGAAAGAAGTTGGCATTCTCTATACCCAAAGTCTTTTTCAGCAAGCTAAAAATAACTTTATCGTAGAATTTATACTTCATTCTTAGCCAAAGTGATGGTGTTTTTCCATTCATCAGGCAGTCTATGTTATGCTGTTTTCCTATCCTAATAGCATCTAACATCAGTATCTTTTTAATGCCTTTTGTTTCGTCTATTTTCTCTAATACACCGGCATACACTTTTTCCCAAAAACGAGGGACACTACACATCGCCGTAGGGTGTATTTCTTTGATACTTCGCTGTATATCTTGAGGTACCAAATTTACACAGAGTGTAGCCCCTACACTCAAACAGTAAAAAGACCAGGCACGTTCAAATATATGTGTCAAAGGAAGAAAATTGATTACTACATCTTTGTCTGTAAAGGTGTAAAGTCTTCTCTTATGCTCTCTAATAGCCCCTTCGAAACAAGTATGAGGCAATATGACACCTTTGGATTCTCCTGTAGTCCCCGATGTATATAAGATATTGGCAATATCCGATGAAGAAGAGATGGCACATCTTTTCTCTACTTCTACTGTATAATCGGGATCTTGTTCTCCCAACTTTAAGAAGTCCTCAAAATAGATAGAGCAAGTATCATCCGGAGCAATTTTCACCTTTTTGTCAAAAATGATAATCTTCTCTAAAAGAGAAGAATGAGTTTGTACGGTTCTTGCTACATTGTACTGGTACTGCTCACCCACGAAAAGGAAGCGGATACCGGCATCGCCTACTATATAACTCACTTGTGTTTCTGAACTGGTAGCATACAGAGGTATGTTTACAGCACGTGTCCTGAAAGCTCCAAAGTCTATATAGAAACACTCCGGCTTGTTCTGGGAAAAGACTCCGATATTCTCTTGCGTCTGTACCCCTAAAGCGATGAGAGATTTTGCCGTACGTGCTATGGCATTTTCAAATTCATTCCAACTAATGGATTCCCATTGCTCTGTTTGGTAGTTTCTATATTTTAATGCTACTCTATCTTGATATTTTTCTGCCTGTCGTTTTACCAACAATAGCAAATGAGCTTCGTTCATTTCTTTTTTTCGTTTAGTTCTGTTCTGCAAAGATAATTTTTTTCAGTCAGCTATAAGTAATGTTTTTTAAGCTTTATATCTGTTTATTACGCCAGCTTCCTCTTCGCAAATAAATAATACTTAAAACAAGCATCAGAATATAATACAGTAACTCTGTAGTGAAACAGATTTCAAGAGGCATCATAAGCCACATACCAATCCATACTATATACATTCCATAAATTGCCTGAATGATGATTTCTATATAAAGAGCAGCTCTAGCAGCACCTGTGCCAGAGATACCATTGAAATAGATATTGGAAATGGAAGCTATAAACATAGCTCCCAAAAGTACATACAGTGAAGAGACACTACCTTCTATTAAGGCTATGTCATCTGTATAAACCCCGATAATCTGCCTTGGGAAGAAGGCGAAAACTGCTATGATCAAGCACATCGTGAACACAGAGTTTTTAGTTATCTTATGTAGTAGAGGCAATACCTCCTTAGTCTTTCCTTCTCCTATCAAATTACTTACTAAAGTATTGGCTGTGGTAGATAGTGCGTGTATAGGTATCATCACGACTGCATACAAACTGCGTATGATATTGGAAACTGCCAATGAAAACGAGCCGTGTTTTTCTATGGCTATGAAGAAGATAAACCATACAGACATAAGCAGAAAGTACTGGAGCATTGTAAACATAGAGATTCTCAGAATTTGACCTATCACTTCCCAACGTATATGTACTATCTTGCTTAGACCATACTTGACTTTATCCACATAGAAATAAGTATATAGGATGTAAAAAAGTAAAGATACAGCTTCTGCTATTACAGATGCCCACGCCGCCCCTGTTATGCCCATAGCCGGGAACCCCCAATGCCCAAAAATCATAGCATAATCCAATACGATGTTGACTACAGCCATAACTACGGCACTCATAGTAAGAATACGAGTTTGGGTAATTCCTACATAAAATGCCCTGAACATAAATCCGAGCGTACTAAACAAAATACCCCACATTCTAACATCAAAGAACTCTATGGTAGCAACATATACTTCATCTGTACTGATGAACAGACGAAGCAAAGTATCCGAAGTGTTCCCCATCAAAGCTAAAAAGATCCAACTCATCACAAAGCTAAAATACAGACCTTGCCAAAAGAGAGATCCTATGGCATCGTACTGGCTTTCTCCATTACGTCTGCCTATCAAAATCTGCGTACCGATACTGAATCCAAAAGCGATGGTTACAATGCAATAGTACAACAATCCTCCCATAGCCGAAGCTCCCAAAGGAATCTCGCCCAAGCGTCCTAAAAAAGCTGTATCTGTAACATTGATGATATTTTGTGCCAACAACCCTAATAAGATAGGATAAGTTACACTCCAGATGCGGCGATTATTGTACATATAATAAGATATTAGGAGGCAAAGATAGTGTGAGTAAAGGTAAACGAACAAGGCTTTTTATTCTTTTATAGATATTATACGACCTATAAATACTTGTATAGAAGAAGAAAAAAGCCACCCGATCAGCTTATTCGTGAGATAAAAATTATCTGCGTTTTTTGAAAAAATCTACCATAAGTCTGGTGCATTCTTCCTTTAATACACCGGATTTTACAATGGTTTTGGGGTGTAAAAGTGAACGCCCATATCGCTCAAATCCTCCTTTTTCATCGGAAGCTCCGTAAACTACACTTCCTATTTGTGCCCACCGCAAAGCACCTGCACACATCACACAAGGTTCTACTGTAACGTACAATGTACAATTTTTTAAGTACTTCGCTCCTAAATAGTCTGAAGCGGCGGTAATATTTTGCATTTCTGCGTGAGCGGTTACGTCGTGGAGCGCTTCTGTAGCATTGCCTGCACGTGCTATCACACGTCCTTCACAAACGATGACAGATCCAATAGGAATCTCTCCTCTGCGCCCTGCTTCTTCGGCTTCTGCCAATGCCAAGCGCATATACTTCAAATCCTCTTCCGCCTGCATCTATCTACGCATTTCATGCTCCGGAAACAAAGTGGGATAGCCTTCGTCCAAAGACTCATAAATAAAAGCGATAATGGTTTCTCTCAGCCATCTACTCCGATTGGTTATCCTATGCTTCTGCAAATACTCGTCTACTAAACGAGCTTCTTCATCGCTCATAGAGCAACTCAATTTCTGCTTTCTACATGGCTCTATCGCACTTATCTTCTTTTGTTGTTTACCTATCTGTGCCATAATCTGCACAAAAATATCTTTTTTTCAGATATTTTTCACAGATACACCTTGATAACTAATAAAATATACTCACTCTTCTCCGATATGAGATACATTCGTTCATTTTTCCGTACTTGTTCGGAAAAAATTCTGTCTTTGTTCGGAAAAGATTCCGCTACTGATCGGAAAGATGAGCATACAAGTTTTACGTAATAACACACCGTAGGAAAACAAAAAGCACAAGAACGAAAAATGTTTCTTGTGCTTCTGCGTATATGTTGTAGAAAGAGGTCATTTTACCAATCTTATGCCATCTGCTTCTATGAGGATTTGGCGTTTCTTATATAAATCCCCTACTGCTTTCTTGAAAGTCTTTTTGCTTACAGAAAATGTTTCGTAAATCACTTCACTGTCTGTCTTGTCATGAAAAGGGATAAATCCCTCGTGTGCCACAATATAGTCCAAGAGTATAGCAGAAAAGTCCATTGCATGCTGTATACCTTCTTTTTGCAGGAGTAAATCTATTTTGGCATCCGGTCTTACTTGCTTGATATAGGCTTTTGTCTTGATTCCTGTATGAACGGGTTGAAAAATTTCATTATTATAAATCATTCCCAAGAACTTATTTTCTATGATGGCTTTATAGCCCAATTCTGTTCTTTGCCAAATTTGTATGTTTACTTCCTCTCCTTTTTTATAATCAGGAAACTCTTTGGAGAAATACTTTTCTATTTTGGCTGTAGCCATAATTCTATAGCTTTCTTCATCTATATGTACATAAACCATATACTTTTTGCCCTTCTCCATTTTTTGTTTCTGTTCTCTGAAAGGTACAAAGAGGTCTTTCATCAGTCCCCAATGTAGAAAAGCACCATACTCATTTACCCACGCCACTTCCAAATAGGCAAATTCTCCTACTTGTGCCAAGGGAACTAACGTAGTTGCAATAAGGCGTTCTTCCATATCCAAGTAGATAAACACCTCTATATACTCATCTATCTGTGCATTGGCAGGAACATAACGTGTAGGCAAGAGAATTTCTCCATCTGCTCCACCATCTAAATAAAGTCCAAACTCCACTTCTTTTACTATACGTAAGCGATTATAACGCCCCAATTCTATATGCCCTTCCATATTTTCTCTCTTATTCTTACTTTATCTCACCAAACCATCTAATAAATGAATGGTTCTATCTGTTCTATTGGCTAAACTTTCATCGTGTGTTACGATAATAAATGTCTGCCCTATTTTATTTCTTAAATCAAAGAATAATTGATGCAACTCTTCTTTATTCTTACTATCCAAACTCCCCGAAGGTTCATCTGCCAACACGATAGAGGGATTGTTTATCAAGGCTCTTGCCACCGCCACTCGCTGTTTCTCTCCTCCGGACAGTTCTGCTGGTTTATGTTCCATTCTGTTTTCCAGTCCCATCCATTGCAATAACTCTTTGGCTTTTTTACGAGCATTTACAGTATCTCCATGATGAATCAAAGAAGGTAACATCACATTCTCTATGGCTGTAAACTCCGGTAGCAACTGATGAAACTGAAATACAAAACCTATCTCTTTATTTCTGAAGGCTGATAGCTCTTTTTCTTTCAGTGCATACACATCTGTCCCACCTATGATAAGTTCACCACTGTCTGCTCTGTCTAAAGTTCCCATAATTTGTAGTAAAGTAGTTTTTCCTGCTCCACTGGGTCCTACGATACTTACAACTTCTCCTGCATCTATATGCAAGTTGATACCTTTCAATACCTGCAAGGAACCAAAGCTCTTTGTAATGTCTTTTACCTCAATCATAATTTCCTACAAATTTCTTATTACATATTCTGCCAAATAACAGCCAAATACAGCCGGCATATAACTTACAGTACCGGCTGTAGATTTCTTATTTTGCTCATTGTCCAATAATAATATGGCATTCTCATCGGGCAATTCGGAGCTAAATACCACCGGGAGTTTTCTTTTATACTTCATCTTCGTAAAACGTTTACGAATAGCTTTACTCAATCCACAATTATACGTTTTCCACAAATCTGCGAATTGTACTTTGCTGATGTCATGTTTTGCACCCGCCCCCATACTGCTCACAATAGGAATGCTTCTTTCTTGTGCCAATTTGATAAGGAAACATTTGGGGGAGAGGGTATCTATAGCATCTACTATAAAATCAAATTTTTCGCTATCCAAAAGAGCGGGAATCATCTCATCTTTGAGATACTGCGCCTTTGCCTCTACCATTATTTGGGGATTGATTTGCTTCAATCGCTTAGACAAGAGCATCGCTTTAGACTCTCCTATTACTTCATGGTGTGCTACGAGCTGTCTATTGATATTACTGGGCTGCACTATATCTGCATCTACTATCGTCATCTTCCCTACTCCGGCTCTGCAAATAAGCTCTGCTGCATAAGCTCCGACACCTCCTAATCCCACAACTAAGACATGTGCAGAATGTAGTCGTTTCATTTTCTCTTCTCCAAAAAGCAAGACTGTTCTTTCTTGCCAAGCAGGAAAATTATTGTTTGTCATCTTTGTTTATCCATTTATTAAGGGCTGTATTTACCTCATCATACATACTCACTTGAGCATAAGATCTCGGATTAGTAAAAGACATCTTGTGCCCATCTTCCGTCCATTGATCTGGGTAAATCATCAGCAAACTATTATTTGCAAAATACTTGTTGATTAAACTCGGTAATCTATCAAAAGAAGGCTTATAGAATACAGAATCTTTACGAGGTGCAATTACGACAAATAAATGATCGTATGCCATTTGATTAGTCAAAATCAGTAAGTCGTCCCAAGTAGACAACTCGTGATAAACGATAGAAGCATCTATTTTCTCTTTTGCTACTATTTTTTTGATGAATTTTTGTGTTTGTAATGTAGCATTAAAATGAATTTGACAAGCCAAAACACTGCTCAAGCGAGATAGTTGAATAACCCACTTCTTGAAACCTGCCTCCAATTCTGCCTGCTCAGGCACAGCCACTACTATACGACGCAGTGTATTGGCTGGAACTAAAAGTTTAGCTATCATCACTTGCCTATGTGTACCGGAGAGTAGACTTTCTGTCATATTACCAAAAAAAGAGTCTATTATGGAAGTTTTTCTATGTAACCCTATTAAGACATCTGTAATACCATATTCCAAAGCCGTATGTATAATCCCTTGCACTCTATTTATATCATAGCGCAAGACAGTAGTCAGTTCCTTATCCGAAGCCGAAGCAAAGACCGCTGCCTTTTCCAAATTCCGTTTGGCTTTGCTTTCCTTCCCTCCTGTATCATTTACATCGTCTATTACACTTAATGCTACTACATTTTTATCGGATTTAGGATTCTTCAGAATAAGTGCGAGTTCTACCAGTCCATCTACAGTTTCAGGATTGGCAATAGGGATCATTATCCGCTCAGATTGAGATTTATAATTCAGCACCAAGCCCTCTCCTTCATTCTCTTCTGTCAGCATTTTTTTTGCAGCATATTCCGTAACAAAAGAACTAATGATACAAGTAAACAAAATCATTACTACAGTGCCATTCAATACATCACCATTAAGAAGCAAACTCCCATCCGGCATTACTATTTCATGTCCTATCAGTACGGCAGCCAAGGTAGCTGCTGCTTGTGCATTACTCAACCCAAAAATCAGTAACGTTTCACTTTGTTTTAGCCTAAAATTCAACTTGGTAAGATAAGCTGCCAACCACTTGCTAAAGGTAGCAATGAGTGTCATTACAAGTGCTACTTTCAAAGTTTCTTCTGCTTGAAAAAGAGAACGAATATCTATAATCATTCCTACTCCAATAAGAAAATAGGGAATAAAGAGCGCATTACCTACAAATTCCAAACGATTCATCAGAGGGGAAACATGAGGAACATATCTATTCAGCACTAATCCTGCCAAGAAAGCTCCTAATATACCTTCCATACCAACAAGTTCCATAAGACCTGCTCCAAGAAAGACCATGCTTAGGACAAAGATAAATTGCATAACAGCATCATCATACTTGCGGAAAAACCATCTGCATAAACGAGGCATAAGCCAAATGATGAGTGTACAAAGAGCTATAATACGAAACACAAGCAAAGCCCAAAAAGATATGCTATTATCTGTTCCTCTGTATATTCCTGCAATCACAGCCAATACAGATAAAGCCAAAAAGACTGTAATAGCCGTACCACTGATAGTGATGCTCACGCTCAATTTACGAGTCAAGCCATAGCGGCTGATGATAGGATAAGTAATAAGTGTATGACTGGCATACATACTCGCCAACAGTATGGACGTAACCAAAGAGAAATGTAAAATCCACATACTACTCACCACTCCTAATATCATAGGAATAAAGAACGTCCACATACCGAAAACAAGCCCTTTTACCTTATTCTTTTTGAAGTCATTGAGATCCATCTCCAAACCTGCCAAGAACATAATATAGAGTAACCCGACCTTGCCAAATAATTCAAAGCTGCTATCTCGTTCCAATATATTCAAACCGTATTCTCCAACCAAAATACCGGCTAAGATCATACCGATGATATGTGGAATGCGTAATTTCCCCATAATGATAGGCGCAAACAATATGATGCCCAAAACGACAACAAATATCCAAGTAGGATCTGAAATAGGGAAATACTTCTCCCAAGATATTTCGGAAAGAAAAGCGTTCATATATGTTTAGTTGCTTATCTCAGGCATAAAAAAGAATATAGTTGTGCCTGATGTATTATCTTTTCAATATAGAATAGCTACATTTATTTATTCGGACAAATGAGTTTCTCCTTCGACAAATTGTTCTAAAAAGACGGTCTCTCCGTCAAATACGGCATAAGAAAACTCATTTATCCAATCTCCCAGAATCAAGATCCTACTTTCGTGTGTAAACATCAGATCAAGCATAATATGTCTATGTCCATATACGAAAAAATTGATATTGGGGTGTTCTTTATGATAGGCTTTGGAGTAGAGTATCAAGGGTTCTTCATTTTCTCCTTTGAAAGGTTCTCCTCCATTCATATCATGTTTCATTCTACTATGTTTAGCCCATGTAAGTCCTAAATCTACTGCCCAACGAGGGTGTATCATAGAAAACAGTCTTCTCAACAGCTTACTATGAAACATTCTTCGTAAGCAAGAAAACTTCCAATCGGTTTCTCCTAAACCATCTCCATGTGCCAAATAAAAGAGTTTACCATAAATTTCACAGGTCTGCGGTTCTCTGTGTAAAATCACACCACACTCTTCTTCCAAATAGTTTCCACACCATAAATCATGATTACCCACGAAGAAGTGTACTTCTACTCCCATATCCGTAAGCTCAGAAATTTTACCAAGGAAGCGCGTATATCCTTTAGGAACTACCATTTTATACTCATACCAAAAGTCGAACATATCCCCCATAAAATATACAGCCATAGCAGTGTGCTTTATTTGGTCTAAAAAATTGACCAAACGTCTTTCGTGCATTCTTCTACTCTGAATAGCACGAGATCCTAAATGGGCATCGGAAAGGAAGTAGACATTTTTCCTCATAGTGTAACTACAATAAACCTAATTCGAGCATCGCTTCTTCGGACATCATCTCTCTACTCCAAACCGGTTCAAACACCAATTTAATTTGCACATCTGTAAGTTCTTCTATCGTATTAAGACGAATACGCACATCTTCTACGATAAAATCTGCCATAGGACAATTGGGAGCTGTAAGTGTCATTTCCAACGTAAGCTTTCCATCATCTTGTATATCTATACCATAAATCAAACCTAAATCGTAGATATTTACCGGGATTTCCGGGTCATATACGGTTTTGAGCAACTCTATGATTCTCTCTTCTGTCTTTGCCTTTATCTCGCTATTCATATACTTACTTTGTTTAATTGTTACAAAAGTACGTATTTATCTATAAGACAAGTTGTCCTACTTGTTCCTTTTTCATTTTATTAAGTACCCCTATAAACTTATTTGCCTCATAAAATTCTACAGTTTGTTACTTTACTGCAATAGCGTATTATTACTTCTGTGTGAACGAATTACTGGACTTTTTTATTTCTTCCCTGCTCTATAGTAAAGATTTTGTTTACCTTTTTGGCTATGGGTATAAATAAGATTATTTTTGTCCTTCAAACTTACAGATAAAACAATTTACCGACATGAAACAACTACAGCAGGCTTTTTGCCTTATGCGTAGGGTTGCACTCAGTGCACTCCTCATGCCAATAACTACCACGGCAGTCCATGCCAAAGAAATTTCTCTCCCCTATTGGAAAGACGTACATACAGTAGCTGTCAATAAAATAGCACCACATACAGACTTTATGGTATATGCAAACAAAGCACAAGCAGATACACGTAAGTATGAAAAAAGTTCATTCTACCAGCTTCTCAATGGTAAATGGAACTTTTATTATGTAGATGCTTACAAAGAACTCCCTTCCGATATAACAGAAGCCAATGGTGGAACTGCAAAATGGAAAACAATCAATGTACCTGGAAACTGGGAAGTACAAGGATTCGGCACTGCTATTTATACCAATCATGGATATGAATTTGCTCCACGCAACCCACAGCCTCCACTATTACCAGAGGCCAATCCGGTAGGAGTATATCGCCGTACTTTTACAATTTCCAAAGATTGGAGAGAAAAAGAAATTCTCCTACACATAGCAGGCGTGAAGTCCGGTTGCTATGTCTATATCAATGGTAAAGAAGTAGGCTATAGCGAAGACTCTAAAAACCCTGCCGAATTTATTATTACTCCTTATCTAAAAGAAGGGGAGAATGTAGTAACGCTAAAGGTATTCAGATGGAGTACAGGTTCTTACCTTGAATGTCAAGATTTTTGGCGGATCTCCGGTATTGAAAGAGATGTCTTCTTATATGCCAAAGAAAAAGCTTCTATCCAAGATTTCCGTATTGTTTCTACATTGGACGACAGTTATAAAACAGGTATTTTCCGCTTAGGGATTGACGTAGAAAACAAGCGCAACAATCAAACCGCTTTAGAGATACACTACCAGTTGGCAGACCAACAAGGAAAAATCATCAGAGAAGGTCGCCAAAATGTTTCTTTGACACAGGGAGAAAAGAAAGACATCAACTTCCAAACAGAAATAGCAGATGTACAAACATGGACTTCGGAGGCACCGAACCTCTACCACCTCACTATGACAGTTTCCGAAAATGGTCGCATCACAGAGGTTATTCCTTATCGTGTAGGTTTCCGTCGTATAGAAATTCGCCCCCACAGAGAACTTTCTCGCAATAGCTATGATAAGCCTCTCCTATTTATCAACGGGCAACCCATCAAACTGAAAGGAGTGAATATCCATGAACACAATCCGCTTACAGGACACTATGTACCGGAAGAATTGATGAGAAAAGATTTTGAATTGATGAAGCAACATAACATCAATACTGTACGTTTGTGCCACTATCCACAAGATCGCCGTTTCTATGAACTTTGCGATGAATATGGACTTTATGTCTACGATGAAGCCAATATAGAAAGCCACGGTATGTACTACGATCTGCGCAAAGGTGCTACTTTAGGAAACAACTTAGACTTTCTTACTTCGCACCTCTCTCGTACACAAAATATGTTTGAAAGAAATAAGAACTATGCAAGTTTGACTTTTTGGTCATTAGGGAATGAAGCCGGAAACGGTTACAATTTCTATCAAACTTATTTATGGCTCAAAGAAGCAGATAAAAACCTGATGCAACGCCCTGTCAATTACGAACGGGCACTTTGGGAATGGAATACAGATATGTATGTACCACAATATCCAGATGCGGCTTGGTTGGAAAGCATTGGTGCAAGAGGATCAGACAGACCGGTAGCACCATCGGAATATGCTCACGCTATGGGTAATTCTACAGGAAGTATCTACGAACAATGGCAAGCTATCTATAAGTATCCCAACTTAGCCGGTGGTTATATTTGGGATTGGGTAGATCAAGGCATAGAACAAACCGACGAAAAAGGACGTAAATTCTGGGCATACGGTGGAGATTTCGGAGTAAATATGCCGAGTGATGGAAACTTCCTTTGCAATGGTATAGTTAATCCGGATAGAATGCCACACCCTGCTATGGCTGAAGTAAAATATGTACACCAAGATATAGCGGTAAAAGCAGTAAATACAGCTCTTGGCAAATATGAAGTATTCAATCGTTTTTACTTCACTACCTTGGATAAATACTCATTGAGCTATGCACTCTTCCAAGATGGTGTACAAAAACACAAGGGAACATTACCCAACAATATTGCTCCTCAAAAGGCTAAACCCATCACTATAGAGCTGAAAGGTATAGATCCACAACGCGAATACTTTGTAAATTTCTATCTTACTGCAGTAAAAGAAGAATTGGGTATTCCTGTCGGGCACTTGCTCGCACACGAACAGTTCCGTGTAGGAGATAAAACTAATATCCCGGCAATCTCTACCAAAGGTGCAACCTTGAAAGTACAGAATACAGAAAAAACTGTTGCCATCACCTCCTCCAAAGTACAATTCATTTTCAATAAAGAGAAAGGTATAGTTACTTCTTACAAAGTAAATGGTACAGAGTATTTTGCAGAAGGATTCGGTGTACAACCCAATTTTTGGCGTGCTCCCACAGACAATGATTACGGAAACCAAATGCCACTCCGACTACAAGTCTGGAAACAAGCCAGCAAGAATTTTCAGGTAGCAACCACCAATGTAAAAAACATAAATGAGGCAGTACAAGTAGAAGCAGTTTATAAGCTTCCTGCCGGAAACGAATACATTGCTACTTATACAGTATATCCATCTGGTGCAGTAAAAGCCGATTACACTTTCACATCTACAGAACAACGCTCTGCGAAAGCAGAAACTTCGGAAGCAGAAGCATTGGCTACCTACACACCGGGTAGAAAAGGAGGAAACAAGCAAATACTTACGGTTCCTCGCATAGGTGTAAGATTTAGACTCCCTGCCAATATGAATCAAGTTACTTATTTAGGTCGTGGTCCGGAAGAAAACTATGCAGATCGTAATCACGGAACACTCATTGGTCTTTATAAGAGTACTGCGGAAAATCTGTATTATCCTTATGTACGCCCACAAGAGAATGGACACCATACAGACACACGCTGGATACAACTTACACAGAAAAATGGAAAGGGTCTAACTATCTATGCGGATACAGAAATAGGTTTCAATGCACTGCGCAACTCTATAGAAGACTTTGATGCAGAAGAAGCAAAACACAGAGATTACCAATGGAACAACAGAGATGCAGAAGAACTTAAGCACGACGTGTCTACAGCTATAAATCGTAAGCCACGCCATACCCACATCAATGATATTACTTACCGAAATTTCGTAGAGGTATGTATAGACCATAAGATGATGGGAGTAGGAGGATACGATAGCTGGGGTTCTTTGCCGGAATCCCAATACCTCATTCCCGCCAATAAGGAATACAAATGGGGATTCACTATAATCCCCAAACAATAATAAGAGCTAATAAAATGCTTATAGGGTGCTTCATTAAGAAGTACCCTATTTTTTTACCGAAATCCACTCTATTTTATACCCTACCTTTTAGATATAATTCCCCCAACAGATGACTATTACTGGTATTAAATTCTTCTTTTTATCCACACCAACAAACACAACTATTAAATATATAGCAATTTATACATACAAAGAAACAATCTACAATACCACTAAACGGTACATTTTAG
>JALEQJ010000004.1 GCA_022764505.1 Phocaeicola sp.
GAAGTAGATAAGCCTTGATATGAGCAATGTCTTACTAAGTGATATGGTGCTTCCTTTCTTCTGTCTGACATTAAACTGCTTGTTATATGGCTCTAAATTGAAGAAGTCATTGAACATCTTATAGAACAGCCATATCTGAACTGATTCCTTTTCTTCTGCATGGGTGCTTATGCTGACTTGTTGGCTCTGCATCCAAGGGTGTTCCTCTATTTCTTTTAGATTGTTGGCAATAGTAGTAGCCAAATATCCTATGGCATTGGCATTATCAATTACTATCTGATGCTTGCCCTCAACCTTTACAGAGATAGTAATAGGTTTCTTAAAACTTACTCCAAATTGGTTAATCTCCTTATGGTTGTCAGCTATGGCTTTGGCGAATTTGGTGAGCTGTTCTACTCCAATGCCTGTTGCTTTCATTCCATCCAAGCACGTTCCACAAGTATAATCAAAGATGAACAGGAGCAGAAACCAAAACTTATTTATATTAACACCCAAGCCTTTCAGCGTATTCTGTATGTCCTCATTGGCAATATAATCTTCGTATGTGAAGTTGCTATATAGTTTATTCTGATTATATCTTCTTATGAATAAGGGCAAGGCTGTTGTACCATAAATGTATTGTTCTCCTGTTTCATGGTCTATATCATAATCTGGTACATAAAGTACAGCTACTTCTTCCATATATTCAAGTAACTCTATGCCTTTAGGGTAATAAGTTTCTTCAAGTTTTTCAATTGGTCTCATATCTTTGCTTATATGGTTTGGAAGCAAAGATAACTAAAAAGGATGAAGTTATTCCTTTTTTAATGGTCTGAGCCTACCATCCAATCCTGCTTTATGCAGTTCTTTTAAATATCTCTCTCTGTAACTAAGGTCAAGATGTAAGGCTCTTTCTTTTGCAAGGTCTGATTTAAGATATTCCTGTAAAGTCATAGTCTTTGTTTTCCTAATCATTTCTATGCTAAAGTTCTTCATATCACTGGACTTTAAAGTATCGTAGTTAGCTGTTATAATTCCTTTTTCATCAATAGTCCAGTTGTCTAATAGGAGAGAAGCCATTGCAATGCTTCTAACTTTCGTAATAGCTATATAGAATTTAATTCCATTAAGGAATTGTACAATATAATATCCCTGCATGGTAGTGACAGGAATATAATTCACTCTCTCTAAATATTTATGATATAGTTCTCCTTGTTCTTCTATGCTGAGGTTTTGAAGTTTCTCTTTACCATTATTATCTTTAATTCTTTCGATGTCTGCCATCTTTTTACTCTGTGACTTTTTATATCTTATAATTTCTTTATCAATAGATTTTATCTTCTCATCTAACTGGTTCTGTTTCTCTTGGATAATGTTTAAAAGGGTAGGATTGGTGGTTAGTAGAAACTTATTGGCATTATCTTGGCTTTCATTAGATAAGTTCTCTTTATCAAGATATAGGACAGATAAACGTTTCTCAATTCCATCTATTTCCTCTTGTAGTTCTGTAACTCTATTGTCTGTTTGATTCCTAAAGAAGTTGATATATTCTGCTGTGTGCATAGATTTGAAAAGACTATATAATATTTCATTTGTAAGGTCGTAAGAAACTTCATCAATATTATATTTACAGAAGTCTGGATGAGATTTCCTGTCAACACAGCTACATCTATATGTTAGTTTTGAAATTCCTGCTGCTGGCTTTTTGTCTTTTACAGTCATGGCTCTCCCACATCTACATCTGATGATTCCTTTTAATGGATTATGATTGACTTTTCCAGTTGGAGTATTTTTATAGTTGTTTTTAATCAGTTCTTGTGCTTTCATAAAGTCCTCTTCACTGATAATAGGTTTTATTCTGACTTCGATAGTATAAGGTTCTTCTCTGCCTAATCTCTGTGTTCTTCTTCTGATTCCTCTATAAATATCACTATGGATATAGTTGCTTAGAATGGCAACAGTGCTGTAATATCCTCTAAAAGTAATATTCCTTTCATTGAAATATCTGGCTACTGCTCCCAGTGTCTTACCAGAGTTTACTAAAGCGAAGAGCCTTTTTATATTCTCTACTTCTTCTGGTACTTCTTCTAAAATATATTTAGGGCGTTTCCCATTGGGGTTAGGAACTGCTTTATATCCATAAGGTATTTTTTGGTCTACAACAGCATAAGGATAAGCTTGGAAGAGAGCTTGCTTTCCATCTTGGTTCTTCTTTTTAATATCCAATCTTTCTTGTGCTGCTGCCCATGCTTTGATAGTGAGGATAAGTATTTCTGTAATGTCTAAAAGTTTATTAGCTTCATAGATTTTACTGGGACTATCTAAGAGTATTACAGATAATCCTTTATTGATAATCTGTTGAATGTTGTAAACTGTCTCTGTTACATCTTCCTGCCTGCTCAAACGTGATAACTCAGAAATTACTATCATGTCTGCATCTTTATAGGTTTTACTTTGTAATTCGATATAACCTTTTCTGTCTGCAACCACACCAGATATTCCAAAGTCCTCAATAATTTCAATTAACTCATAATTGTTGTTCTCACAGAACTCCTTAATCTTTAACTTTTGTCGAGATAAGTCCTGTTTGGTAGTAGAAACTCGTGCGTATCCTATAATTTTTGTCATAATGTAATATATTGATTATGAAGCAAATATAGGTGTTAAATTTCACTTGGGCAAG
Organism: Phocaeicola sp.; assembly: GCA_022764505.1. Lineage (GTDB taxonomy): Bacteria > Bacteroidota > Bacteroidia > Bacteroidales > Bacteroidaceae > Phocaeicola. The sequence goes on from JALEQJ010000004.1 coordinate 2,663, forward strand.
TCTATTTAGTTAAGTGAGTATATCTGTTTAGTACCTGCCAATAGGATCGGGTTTGTAGACAATGGAGGTCCTTTCTCACTGATGCAGCTCAAAATTATTCAAGAAGTGATCACCCTTATCGTCTTCACTACTCTTACCACCATTTTCTTTAAGAATGAATCCTTGCAGTGGAATCACATAGCTGCCTTTGTTTGCTTAATACTGGCAGTCTATTTTGTATTTATGAAATAGCTATATACAGAAAAGAGTTCCAAATAGAGTTTACATTTCTCATCTTGATTGTCTATTTCAGATTTTTCTCGGTTTGACTTAACCTATTGAAGAATAAAATTTTAGCAAATCAATTAAGGAAAAGAGGTAACGATTTTTACAACTATGCGAATTTCAACATTCTGCATTGCGATGTTGCTAAATAACTAAATCATTCATTCCATTCACGAGTTGTGCCATCGGTCGCGTTGTATTGTTTCCAACGTCCCGATTTCTTGCCGTCGGTGTATTGTCCCTCAATGGTTATATAGGGTTTGCCGTCCTGTGTTGATTCCATACGATAAAAGCCGTCAAGTTTTCCGTTACGGTAGTGTCGTGTAATCTTACTACGAAGTGTGCGCCCATCCTCAAATATTTCCCATTCCTCACCCTCTTTTTTGCCATCTATATAATGAGATTCAAAAATCTGCTCGCCCGTCTTACTGTCAAAGCGACGTAGCCGTCCGCTCTCCACACTCTGCCTGTACTCCTTTTCGGTTTCTATCTTGCCGTTACGAAAATAGGTCTATTCATCATTTATACCCATAAATAATGAATGTATGTTCGTGTTCTTTCTCAAATGGTATATGATATTTATGAAGAATGTTCAGCAAGATGTCTGATTTATCTATGATTTCGGGATTTACCAATCTTCCTTTGTGAATTTCAAGCAAAGGTTGAATAGCCATCCATTTTATATTAAAGAATGGTGGAGGAGCGTATTCCCAATTTTCAAATATCAATTCCCAATCCCCTAAATAAGTTGGTGTTCTTCCAAATACAGGAGAATACTCAATCTCATCTGTTAAAAGCTGAACAATGTATGCTGGTTTAAATTCTGCTGTGGATAAAATTGCCGTTTGTAGTTTTAACCACTTCGTATCATTCATTATAGAAGACAGCTGTTTCCGTCTAACTATCAATTCTACTTCATCTTTCAGTTCAGTGTAGTTAGAATTGATAAATTCCTTATACTGACTGAAAATTGTATTCATATCATACTCCATCAGATACTTGTTTATTTTAGATTACCGATAACGTTATGCAAACAGCGAAATCCGCTGTTATTTTCTTTAAGTATACACTATGCGAACAAATATAAAAAAATGTGCCGTAAATTCATCATTTACGGCACACTTCTCTTAACACACTATAAAATACAATAGACTAACCTATGAAAGTAATTTTAGTTTCTTTGTGATAGGGCTACTCCTCCTATAATAAGGATAGACCCAATAATAGATTCTATGGTAATGGTTTCTCCCAGCACCAAAGCCCCTGCAAACAGAGCTACAAAAGGTTCTACATATAAGTAGTTGGAAGCTTTGGAAGAGCCTAAAATAGGTACACCGCAACTCCAAATGAAGAAGCATAAGAAAGAAGCCACCACACCTAAATACAAGAGATTGCCTATAAAAACAGGTTCCAAAAGCAAATGTACTTTGAGGTCTATAGGTAAGAAAGGTAAATAGAATATCATAGATATGATACTATAAAAGAATACCTTTCTGGTCATAAATGCCGTAGAATACTTCTTGCTCAAGCCTTCCAACAATAAGCTGTAAATAGCCCAAAAGAAAGAAGCTATAAGAATCAAGGTTTCTGCAAAACCTATCTTAAAGGTAAACTGCTCTTCTTTATAAAACACGATAATTCCCACACCTATCAAGGCAATAACAGAACCTATCAGCGTAGTTTTATAGAGTTTCTCCTTTCTAAAAAAATAAGCTAAGAAAATAGTCATAAGTGGCGCAGTACTACCCAATATAGCCACAATACTACTATTTACATCTTTATCTGTAAGGGCTATATTCTGTAATACAAAATAGAAAGAGCCCCCCAATAGAGCTGTTACGATAAGCAATAATTCATCTTTCCATGTATCTGCAAAAAGTTTCTTATGAGAAACTGCGACCATACAGATATAAGCGATCAGGAAACGATAAAGCATAATTTCTACGGGACCAAAACCTTCTCCATCTGCCAATAAATAGCGAGTAGAAACAAAAGTTGTTCCCCATACGATAGTAGCAAAAGCGATCAATAAATGGAATAATATCTTACGCTTTTTATCCACTTGTGGTGTCATGGTGTTGTGATTATTCTCAGTCATAGATTTTATTTTTTACGATTGCAAAAATAAAATCTTTTTAACCTACTGCGACAATTTATGCAACAAAAGAAATAATAAAATGGATTATACACAAAATATGCAGTAAAAGCACCAAATCCAAAACACAAACCGCATATTTATACGGGACAACATAAGAAAACAAAAGGGCATTCGCCCTTTATCTATGAACTACACACTTGAGTATGTACCCATTATAAATTCATAAATTTACAGTGTCTTCTTGTAATAATCGGACTTTGTACGGAACCAATAAGCCAGTTTCAACTGCACAGCCCAAAGTGTACGTAAAAAATCATACCACCAGACAGATACAGAAAGTTTCTCCCCTACGGCTTTCGCTGTAGATGAAAGTACCCAACCTACCAACAGATAGCGCACAAGAAACAAAAGAGCGAATCCTCCTACCCAATACCACTGTTCCTGCATACCTGCATAGACAATTCCTATGATAGAAAAAACCTTAAAGCAAAAAGCAGTGAGAGTTTCCCAAGCGTTACACCACGATGCCCAACCTTTGTACAATGCTCCAGTTACCAAGTAATTGATTTTATCCATGAGCCATAACCGTTTATAAGGAGGATACTGCACACTGACCACACTCTCTTTTCCCAAGGCTACTTGTGTGTTCTTCTTATTCCCGAAAGCATTGACAAACAAGTCGTCTTCTCCTCTTTTAAGATGTACATACATAGAAAGTATCCGAGAAGCAAGATAATACTCTTTCCGCACTGCCATATTGGTAGCCATTCCCATATAAGGGTTACCACGTAAGGCTGCTCCCAAAGATCTCATAGCATGAAACATACCATCTAAAACAATGCGAGTAGCCCAAAAACCCGCTCTCTTTTCATAATTACTATAGCCCAGTACTATATCTGTTTCCGGAGTAATGCGCCCCATCAAGTTCCTAAGCCACATACGGCTATTGGGTTTACAAGAAGGGTCTGTGAGTACTACCCATTCATACTTAGCAGCTTTTAAGCCTACGGAAACTCCCAAGCGTCTTCTACTGATGTAACGTGCAGAATCCGGAAGAAAAGTACGATACAGATTGGGATATTTCGCCTGTAAGAGTTTGATGGTGTCTTCGTCTTCTCCTTTCATATGTTCGTCTACAATGATTACCTCAAAATCCGGATAATCTTGCTCCAAAATAGATGGTAAGTTCTGCGCCAATAGCTGACCGGCATCTTTGGTTATCAATAACACAGATACCGGAGGAAAAGAGTGGTCTGCTGCTACACCCGGATTTTTACGGAAAGCCGCAGACAATTTTCTATAAGGGATTAACCAATAATAGCATTGCACAAGAAAACAGAAAAATACTACCCCCCCGAAAATATACCATAAGGTAGAAGGTTCTATAAATAGGATATGCTCCATTGAATGAATATAATTTAATAACTTATTTGCTACTTCATGGCACTACACTTTGGTAGTAGGCAGGTGCGATGAAAAAAAGAGATGAAAAAATAAAAGTTGATACTCTATGGAATTGGCCCAATACGCACCATCGTGTGCGCCGGGGCGAAGAATAAAATCGTGTCGTATGCCTTTCTCTACCAATTTATGGTGCAATGCTTGATTTACTTCTAAGAAAAAATCGTCCATACCGCAATCTATAATAAGGGTCGGCACACACATTTTCTCAGAAAATCCCTCTATCAAATTTATTACTGTATGATTTTCCCAATGGGTAGGAAATTCTTCGTAAGCCCCTAACAGCTCCTTCAAATTCCAATTATCAGAAAACGGACGAATGTCTACTCCCCCGCTGGTACTGCCTGCTACACCAAACACTTCCGGGTGTCTGAGTGCATTCCACAAGGCTCCATGCCCTCCCATACTGAAACCTGTAATGGCACGTCCTAAGCGTGAAGGCACAGTAGCATAATGCGCATCTATATAGGCAGGAAGTTCTATAGAAATAAAAGTTTCATATTTACTTTCAAGCTGTACCGGACTATCCCAATACCAACTATTCTGCGCATCCGGACAAACTATATATAACCCATATTTATCTGCCAAAGTTCCTAAGTCAGGACGCACTCCGAGCCAATTAGATTCATTTCCTCCATGTCCATGTAGCAAGTACAACACCGGATAAACAGCTCCGGCATCTTGTTCAGAAGCAGGAGTTGGAACTATGATCAGTGTGGCTATTTCTTTGTTCATAGATGCACTATGCACACGTAGCGTATCTATGCGTGCAGCCTCTATTATAGTAGGAAGGAAAATGAACTGCAGGAGCAATAGGAAGAAAAACTTCTTTATCATAATCGGGTTCTTTTATAACTATATTTTGCAGGCAAATTTACGGAAACTCTTCCGTATCTTATCATTTTATGAAGAAACAAGCCATAAAATACAAACCAAAACTACATACAGCCCTTATCTCATCTTTATTCCATACCTAAGTTTATGTAAACACATATAATAATTTCTTTTTCTTCTTCTATGCACTCTATGTTCCCGACAAAGAGATTTCTGCAGCGTGATTTCTACTATTGTAGATTGTTATAAAAAGCCTATTTTACGTTTGATGTAGCCATATACTTCCACCCTTAGAAAGGCATAAAAAAAGCGTAATGATTTATTCTTGGGAAAAACCTTGCAGGCATTGCGCAAGATATTGAGCATATAGAAATAGCATACTATAAGGGTTACCCACTTGGTAAGTAGTTCCGCAATGTTCAGTTCACCATATATAGCCAGTGTAGTGTGCATCACGAATAATGCACCATAGTAAAATATGAGCAACTTTATGGCGTCAAAGGCTTTTTTCAATGAGAATTCCGTACCATTTTCCTCTTTGTCTGCTTGAAACCCCATAATGATATTGAACGTAAAAAATATCATCAATACGATAATAGCGTTTGCCAATGGGGTAATGACACTGATGAGTACTGCCAAAATAGCCAAAAAGGCTTCTTTCAATCTCTCTGTGAATGTTTCCATATTTTTTTCTTTTTTTGTTAGTTTGTTCTTCTTAGATTTATTTATATCTTTGTTCTGATTTAATTCTTAATTATTTACACGATGAAAAAACTATTTTTATTATTGCTCGCAGGTCTGATGGTAGCTTGCGATGGAGATAAGAAAGACACACCGAAGGTAAAAAAACTTGACCCGATGGCGCAAATGCACATCCATATAAAGAAAGATCTTTCGCGCTCTGCCTATGCCGACCAACACCTTTCTCCGGAAGAACTTCTGAGAAAAGCAGATGCCTTTCAACTTTGGGATAAGGAAACAATGAAAGTTGGAAGACCCGGCACTCGTTCTATAGGGGATAATGAAAAAGACTTTGAAAAACTCATCATCAAGATGTGGGGGGACGATATAATAACGGGTGATACCATAGATACATATTGGAGAGATGTAAAAGACTTGATTATTTGCCATAGAAACGGAGATACCATAGGATATATCCCGCAAGCCGTAAGAAATGATGCTTTCAAGCGCATACTGGAGGCGGAGAAAAAGAAAGACTACGACCTTGTCTATAAACTCTTCCAAAATGCTATGGCAGCCATACCTTGCACACCGGAAGAATACAAGGAACTCAAGGCTAAGGGATTGAACTAAACTCATCATATACCTATATTGTTAAGGAGGGCGAAATGACATCGCCCTCTTTTTTTCTAATAATTTTCTCCTATACAGCAGTAATTGAATGCACAGGAGGTAGGATTACCATTCTTATCGTACAGTTTGAACTCAAAATAATAATCCGTAACTTCCAGCATATCTACGAAAACCGTTCCACTTCTGCTGGGGGTTACCTGTGGCACATAACGCTTATGTCCTATGCTATGATATACACGGTATATACCTGCTGTATCTCTATCTACTAGCACCGTTGTCCAACCTTGTTTTAAGGCTCTTTTCCCATAATGATACTCAGCTACTCTTTTCGCATTTATTCTTGCTCCACAGATCACTCCCGGTATATCTACATCTTTTCCGGATAGTACAAATCCTGTCTTTCCGCTCATATAGAGCAGTGTGTTAGGATAGGAGATATACCAGCCATCAGGAAAATACGCAATGCGCCTGTATTCTCCTACATTGGCTTTCCAACTGCTTTCTATCATACCTAAGTTTATGTAAACTTCCATCGTGGTTTATATAAACTCAAGTGCGGTTTACATAAACTTCGCTATGGTTTAGAACTTAAAGCTGACGACTCTACCTTTTGTACCCTCTAAAGCTATTTTGCATACAGGTCATAGTTTTATTATCTTTGTCTTTTAATTAAAATAAAGATAGGCTTTTAGCAGCCCATCAATAACTTGATAGAAACATGAAGCAAAATTTATACAATTCCTACAAAGAATCTTCGCTTGTTTTTCATCTCGCTTTATTTTCGGTACTCATCGCAGTGATTGTGTATTTTCTTCCCCGAGATAAAAAATTTGATTTTCAGTTTGAAGAAAACAAACCATGGACTTATGGCTTACTGCAAGCTCCTTTTGATTTTCCTATTTATAAATCCGATGAAGCCTTTGCCAAAGAGCGAGATAGCGTATTGGCAAACTATGCGCCTTATTATGACATAGATAAATCCGTATCTATGCGTATGATCAATCAGTTTGAGGAAGACGTAAAGTCCAAGTATTCGCATACACCTGTTCATATCCGAGAATATATAGTGAAAAGACTCACAGAAATTTATCAGATGGGAGTACTGTCTGTACACGATGCACAGGCAATAGAAGAGGACAATATACAATTTATCCATACTGTCGTGGGCAATACAGCCAAACAAAATGCCATCACCAACATCTTTACCGCCAAACGCGCCTATCAGTATTTGTCCGAAGGAAACGGTAGCGACATCGCTTCTACAGAGCTAAGGAAATACGATTTGAATACCTACATCACCTCCAATCTTACTTACAATCGCTCTCGCTCCGATGCCGACAAGGAAGAGGCTCTCTCTGCCGTTTCCTATGCGGTAGGATTTGTGGTCTCCGGACAAAGAATCATAGACCGTGGAGAAATCATCACTCCACAAACCTATGCCATACTGCACTCCTTAGAGAAAGAATGGAGTAATACAGGAGAAAAAACAGGAGGTAAAAACTTTACCTTGTTTGGACAGCTTATTTTTGTCTGCTTGGTTTTCTTTCTGCTGTATGCGTATCTACGCATTTTTCGTCACGAGCTTCTTGTACAGAAACGTTGTTTATATCTTATATTCTCGTTTCCACTTATTTTCTCCATACTTACATCGCTTATGGTGAGTAAGGTTTTCTTGGTGGTCTATGTACTGCCCTTTGCTATGACAGCATTGATACTAAAAGTATTTTTGGATTCCTATACAGCCTTCTTAGTACATTTTATTACTGTTTTACTCTGCTCCATAACTCTGAAAAACCCTTACGATTTTATTCTCTTACAGTCTATAGCAGGTCTTATAGCCATCTACAGTTTTAAGGAATTAAGTCAGCGTTCACAGCTATTCAGGGCTGCCGCATTTATCACTTTAGGTTATGGCATTGTATATTTGGCATGGGAGTTTATGCACATCAGCCACTATAGCCAGATCACGTGGTATATGTATGTAGCCTTTGTTATAAGTGGGATTTGCCTTTTGTTTATGTATCCCCTTTTACTTATTCTGGAAAAGACATTTGGTTTTACTTCCAATGTAACCTTGATAGAACTCTCCAATATCAACAATAAACTATTGAGCGACCTATCCGAAAAAGCTCCGGGAACATTTCAGCATTCATTGCAAGTAGCCAATTTGGCAGCTGCAGCCGCAGTACGCATCAAAGCCAAAGTACAATTGGTACGTACAGGAGCTATGTATCATGATATAGGAAAAATGCTCAACCCTGCTTTCTTTACCGAAAATCAAACCGGTTTCAATCCTCATACACAAATCGGCTATAAGCAGAGCGCACAAATTATCATCTCACACATTACAGATGGTATGAAGCTGGCAGAACAACATAATCTGCCTCGTGCTGTACGGGATTTTATTTGCACCCATCATGGAACGGGTCTGACCAAATATTTCTATATCTCCTATAAAAATGAACACCCGGACGAAGAGGTGGATTTGGCAGACTTCCGTTATCCCGGTCCTAATCCTACCACGAAAGAACAAGCCATTATGATGATGGCAGATGCCGTAGAAGCTTCCTCACGCAGTTTAGACGAATATACCGAAGATAAGATACAATCCCTCGTTACAAAAATTATAGATGGACAAATGCAAGAAGGTTATTTTTCTACCTGTCCTATCACCTTTCAAGAAATAAACGAAGTAAAACAAGTCTTCACAGAAAAACTGAAGATTATTTATCATACCAGAATCAGCTATCCGGAACTAAAAAAATAAAACAACTAAACTCTCAGAATAATGCGAAACATAAAACGTTATTTGAGCATAGCCTGCATTACAGCACTGTCTATGCCCATATTGGCACAAGAAAAAAATGTCATTTGGTTTGACACTCCCACTCCTTCTTATGTGAATGCCGCTTGGTTACGCTCGCAAAACAAGAAAGACTTGGTACCGGAGGTCAGTGGTAGTGGGAAAAATACAGATACAGACTGGGAAGAAAAATCTATCCCGCTCGGAAATGGGAACATAGGTGTAAACATATTGGGAAGTATAGCAGTAGAACGCCTCACACTCAATGAAATCTCACTATGGAGAGGAGGTCCCAATACACCTGCAGGTGCAACAGCCTATTGGGACGTCAATAAACAATCTGCACACCTACTCAAAGAAATAAGACAAGCTTTTCAGGAAGGCGATCAGAAAAAAGCCACCCTACTCACTCGTCAGAACTTCAATAGTACTGTTCCCTACGAAGCCGATGCCGAAAAACATTTTAGATTTGGCAGTTATACTACCTTAGGTGAACTACGTTTTGAAACCAACTTAAAAGAAGGAGATTATAGCCACTACAGACGTGCCTTGTCTGTAGATAGTGCCATAGCAGAGGTATCTTTCGTCCAAAAGGGTATACGCTATACACGTCGTAGTTTTATATCCCACCCGGACAATGTCTTGGCTATGGAATTTTCCGCTTCTAAGAAAGGGCAACAAAGCTTCAGTATATCTTATACTCCTAATCCTGTGTCCAAAGGAAAGTTCATTCGCACAGGAAAGAAAGGATTACTGTACGATGGCAGACTACACAACAATGATATGCAGTTTGCCGTAAGAATACAAGTAAGAAACGAGGGAGGTACACTCACTTACGAAAATGGTATCTACACAGTAAAAAATGCAGATAAGGTTTATGTGTTTTTCACAGCAGATACAGACTATGTAATGAATTTTGACCCCGATTTTTCTGATCCCAAAGCATATGTAGGAGTAGACCCTATGGCTACGACCCTTGCTACTATAAAGAAGGTAGAAAAGAAAACATACAAAGAACTACTCAAGACACACGTAGCAGATTACAAGCAACTTTACGATAGAGTGAAAATCTCTTTAGGAGAAGATACGCCCCAAAAAATCTCAACACAGCCTACGTCTGTCAGATTGGCAAACTATAGAAAAGGAACGAAAGATTTTGCCTTAGAAACTTTGTATTATCAGTTTGGAAGATACTTACTCATCTCTTCATCAAGAGAAGGGAACTTACCAGCCAATTTGCAAGGGCTATGGGCAAACAATGTAGATGCACCTTGGAGAGGAGATTACCACTTGAACATCAACTTACAAATGAACTACTGGCCTGCACTCAGCACCGCCCTTTCCGAATGCCAAAAACCACTGACAGACTACATTCGTACCCTCGTAAAACCGGGTAGAAAGACAGCACAAGCATATTTTGGAGCAAGGGGGTGGACAGCGTCTATCTCCGGAAACATATTCGGATTTACTTCCCCTTTGGAAAGCCAAGATATGTCTTGGAATTTCAATCCTATGGCAGGTCCTTGGCTCGCTACACATTTATGGGAGTATTATGACTATACCAGAGATGCACAGTATCTCAAAGATATTTACAGTATGCTATCCGAAAGTGCAGACTTTACCTCAGATTACTTATGGAAACGTCCCGATGGCATCTATACTGCAGCTCCCAGTACCTCCCCGGAGCATGGTCCCATAGATGAAGGAGCAACTTTCTGTCATGCTGTAGCTCGGGAAGTCTTAGGGAATGCCATAGAAGCAGCCTCTATTCTCGGTATAGACGCAGAGAAGCGTATGCATTGGACTGAAGTTTTAACCCATTTGGCACCCTACCAAATAGGACGGTATGGGCAACTTATGGAATGGAGTAAAGACATAGATGACCCCAAAGATCAGCATAGACACGTCAATCATCTATTCGGCTTACACCCGGGCAAGTCCATATCCCCTCTTACAACTCCGGATTTAGCCCAAGCAGCACACGTAGTACTCGTGCATAGAGGAGATGGTGCTACAGGCTGGAGTATGGGCTGGAAACTGAATCAATGGGCACGCCTGCACGATGGCAATCACGCCTATACACTATATCAAAACTTACTGAAGAATGGGACTCTTGATAACTTGTGGGATACCCACCCACCTTTCCAAATAGATGGAAACTTCGGAGGAACAGCAGGTGTAACGGAAATGCTTTTACAAAGTCATACAGGTGTGATACACTTACTACCCGCACTACCCGATGCATGGACTAAAGGCAAAGTAGAAGGGCTAAGAGCACGTGGGAATTTCATCATAGATATGGAATGGAAAGATAAGGAACTCACACAGCTCTGCATTCACTCCTTGAGTGGCGGTAAGTGCAAAGTCCTATATGGAAAAGAAGAACGCAGTTTTAATACAAAAGCCGGAGAAACTTTGCGCATCTCATATAAAAAGTAGCATAAAAAGGCTGAATTATTGATTTATATCATCTAATCGGGCTGTTTTCTCAAAAAATTTAATAAAGTATTGGACGGAAAGAGAAGACAGCCTTATCTTTGCAGTGTGATTGGGAAATCACAAACACTACAATACATAGTTAGTAACAAACTAAGCACATCAGTACAACAAGTTTGGTATTAGTTTAAGGTTAGAAGAAGATTGTTTTTCAGGTTTAGGTAAAGATTGTTTATAAATAGGATTTGATAGTAACGACACAAAAAAGATAGCAAGAGCTATACATATATTTTATTCAGCCGTATTGATGCGCAGTTTTATACAAAATACAGATTACTAAACGAGAGAAAACATCAGTTTTCATTAGCGAGCGAAGTTCTTTTTGAACGTCGCTTTTTTTATTTATAACAAACGTATAGAGAAGACCTAATAAGCAAAAAAAAGACGTTCACAATGTTTATTTTCATAGATAGATGCATCAAAAAAAATACGTGCTTCTATTTTATAAAAAAACTCCTTATATTTGGGAATGCTGAGTCAGAACTACAAAAGCTCTATACAACAAGAAAACAGCAAATATTTGTAACCACCTCAAAAGAAGTAAGTACATATTTAATAGAATCAAACCATTAAAAAGATAAAGACTATGAACAGAATTTGTGAACTATTTGACATTCAATATCCTATCATACAAGGAGGTATGGTATGGTGCAGTGGTTGGAATTTGGCGGCTGCAGTCAGTAATGCAGGTGGATTGGGGCTTATTGGAGCTGGATCTATGCACCCGGAAACTTTGAGAGAACACATACGTAAATGCAAGGAAGCCACAAACAAACCCTTTGGCGTAAATGTGCCACTTATGTATCCGGAGATAGAAACCATTATGGATATTATAGTAGAAGAAGGAGTAAAAATAGTCTTTACTTCGGCAGGTAGCCCTCGCAAATGGACATCTTTCTTACACAGTAATGGTATAAAAGTGGCTCATGTGGTATCTTCTTCTACTTTCGCCAAGAAATGCGAAGAAGCAGGTGTAGATGCTATCGTAGCAGAAGGTTTTGAAGCAGGAGGACACAATGGACGTGAAGAAACTACTACTCTCTGTCTTATTCCTGCGGTAAGAAAAGCCACAGACTTACCTCTCATAGCAGCAGGAGGTATAGCCAGTGGAGAAGCTATGCTCGCAGCAGAAGTATTAGGAGCAGATGGTGTTCAGGTAGGAACTCGTTTCGCACTTACCCACGAAAGTTCTGCCAACTATGCTTTCAAAGACAGATGCCTCAGCCTTCAAGAAGGAGATACTATGCTCTCTCTCAAATCCGTATCTCCTACCCGTATGGTAAAGAATGAATTTTATATGCAGGTCATAGCTGCAGAAGAAGCAGGTGCCTCTCCAGAGGAAATGAAAGAGCTGTTAGGACGTGGCAGAGCCAAAATGGGCATATTTGAGGGCAATCTTGTAGAGGGTTTGTTGGAAATAGGTCAAGCATCTGCATTGGTGCACCAGCTCCAAAGCGCACAAGAAGTAATAGTAGATATGATACAGCACTATGCCGAAGCTAAACAAAAATTGACGGAACAGGCTGATGAAGAAGAATAGACCACAAGAAACATATTCATTTTCAATACTATACAAGGATTACCTCTGTAGGTAATCCTTTTTTATTAGGAAGTTCAAAGAGGTCTTGTTAATTTTGCCATATCAAAAACAAGCACATGAAGTTGATATTGATCACAGCCCCCTACTATTTTGTAGAGGAAACAGCACTGCTAAAAGCCTTTTTCGAAGAGGGCTTAGATGTCTTACATCTCTGTAAGCCGGATACTCCCCTTCTCTATGCAGAAAGATTTTTAGCACTCATACCAGAGAAATATCACAAACGTATCGTTTTGCACGATCATTTCCAGCTCAAAGAGGAGTATAAGCTCAAGGGTATCCATCTGAGCGATAGAAATCCTTTCATACCAGAAAAATACAAAGGATTCATCAGTGCAACTTGTCGCACTTCAGGAGAAGTCAAAGTAGATAAAATAAACTGTAACTATGTTTTCCTCTCCAATATATACAATAGCCTTTCTTATCCGGAACAGTTTGCTACACATACCACTGCGGAACTTCTACAATATCAAGCAGAAGGAATCATAGACAAACGAGTAATAGCATTGGGAGGCATTACCCACGAGAATATACACGAGATGAAAGAGCTTGGCTTCGGTGGCATAGCAGTACAAGGTGCTATATGGACACGCTTCCAGCACGAGAGCTCCTGTGAATATGGAGAAATTATTCAATACTTCAAACAGCTAAGAAAATTGGCAGATTAAGTTATGATTGTCTGTATTGCAGAAAAGCCCAGTGTAGCCAGAGAAATTGCAGAGATATTGGGGGCGAAAACCAAAAGAGAGGGGTTCATAGAAGGCAATGACTATTGCGTAACATGGACTTTCGGACATCTATGTACCCTCAAAGAGCCACAAGAATATACCCCACAGTGGAAAACGTGGTCGCTCTCTTCTCTTCCTATGGTTCCTCCTCGTTTTGGTATCAAGCTTATAGAAAACGAAGGCATAGAAAAGCAATTCAAAGTCATAGAATCATTGGTAGCAAAAGCAGATATGATCATAAACTGTGGCGATGCCGGACAAGAAGGAGAGCTTATCCAAAGATGGGTATTACAAAAAGCTGGAGCCAAATGCCCTGTAAAACGCTTATGGATTTCTTCTCTCACAGAAGAATCTATCAAAGAAGGATTTTCCAAACTCAAAGACCAAGCAGACTTTCAGCCTCTATACGAAGCAGGAGTAAGCAGAGCTATCGGAGACTGGTTACTCGGTATGAATGCTACTCGCCTCTATACACTCAAGTATGGAAGACAAAAACAAGTACTTTCTATAGGACGTGTACAAACTCCTACGCTGGCTCTCATCGTAGAACGCCAAAAAGAAATAGAGAACTTCCAACCCGAAGCGTACTGGGAATTGAAAACAGAATACAGAGATACCACATTTCAAGCTACAAAAGGAAAATTCCAATCCAAAGAGGAAGGAGAAAACTTTTTAGCGTCCGTGAAAGACAGTCTCTTTTATGTTACAGATGTAAGTGCAAAGAAAGGAACTGAAGGAGCACCTCGTTTATTTGATCTCACATCTCTACAGGTAGAATGCAATAAGAAATTTGCTTACTCGGCAGAAATGACCTTGCAAACCATTCAGTCGCTATACGAAAAGAAACTTACCACTTATCCACGTGTAGACACCACTTACCTTAGTGAGGATATCTACCCTAAATGCCCACAAATTCTGGCAGGGCTAAAGAACTATGCTACATATACCAGCCTCCTTTCCGGAAAGGCACTCCCTAAGAGTAAGAAAGTATTTGACAATAGCAAGGTAACAGACCACCACGCCATCATTCCCACAGGTGTAGAAGCAAAAGGACTCACAGACATAGAAAGTAATGTTTACGATTTGGTAACAAGACGTTTTATCGCTGTCTTCTATCCGGATTGTAAGTTCTCCACAACCACTGTATTGGGGAAAGTAAACGATATTCAGTTCAAGACTACAGGTAAAGTAATTTTAGAGCAAGGGTGGCGTGTTCTTTTCGGGAAAGAAAGCACAGAGGAGGATAAAGAGCCAACAGAAGAAAAGACCTTGCCTCAGTTCAGTGTAGGAGAAAATGGGGAGCATTTTCCAGACTTACAAGAGAAATGGACACAAGCACCCAAACCCTATACAGAAGCAACTCTTCTCCGTGCAATGGAAACAGCCGGAAAAGGCGTAGACAATGAAGAACTGAGAGAGGCTCTAAAGGAAAACGGTATAGGTCGCCCCTCTACACGTGCCAATATCATAGAAACGCTATTCAAGCGTAAGTACATCAGGAAAGAAAGAAAAAACCTCATAGCTACTATAGTAGGAGTAGAACTCATCAATCTCATCAGAGAAGATCTGCTGAAATCTGCAGAACTGACAGGTATTTGGGAAAACAAACTACGTAAAATAGAGAAAAGAGAATACGATGCCAAAACCTTCTTAGAAGAACTCAAAGTAATGGTTAATAGCATTGTTCACACAGTATTGAGCGATAATAGCAATCGGCAAGTAAGCGAGATTTCAGAAGACAAGAAAGAAGAAAGCCCCAAATCCTCACCACAGAAAGCAAAGAAGAAAAATAATAAAAAGGAGAAGACTACCGCTATTACTGTAGGTGCACCTTGTCCACTATGCCATATAGGCAGTATCATACAAGGAAAAACAGCATATGGCTGCTCACGCTGGAAAGAAGGTTGTACTTTCCGAGAACAAATCACAACGAAATAAAGAAAGAGCTATTTTATATGAACATACTCCCTGCAGCTTTTAGAGAAGAGATACTGCACATACTACCTGTAGAAGAAGCCAACGCACTCTTCCAAACAATAGAATCCACTACAGCACCTACCAGTATCAGGCTGAACCCTTCTAAAGCACAATCTGTAGTAGCCCCATCGGAAAAAGTAAGTTGGTTTCAGGGAGGTTATTACTTAAATGAACGTCCTTCATTCACTTTTGATCCTTTGTTTCATGCAGGACTATATTATGTGCAAGAAGCATCTTCTATGTTTTTGGCACAAGCTATCCGCTCTCATCTACCAAAAGAAGCAAGTTGTGTCTTGGATTTATGTGCGGCACCTGGCGGTAAGTCTACTTTACTCCGACAAATTCTGCCCGATAACACACTACTCGTAGCCAATGAATTCATAAGAAATAGAGCGCAAATACTCAGTGAGAATTTACAGAAATGGGGAAATCCTCATGTAGTTTGTACTTCCAATGCACCCGCAGACTTCACACAACTACCTGCTGTCTTTGATGCAATTGTAGCAGATGTACCTTGCTCCGGTGAAGGTATGTTTAGGAAAGACCCACAATCTATCTCAGAATGGAGTCCTCAAAATGTTTCTCTATGTATACAAAGACAAAGAGACATCATCTCTCATGCTTGGCAAGCACTCAAACCCAATGGTCTATTATTCTATAGTACCTGCACCTACAATAGAGAAGAGAACGAACAAAATGTAGCATGGATTTGCAAAGAGTTAGGTGGAGAAGTGCTTGCCGTTCCTACTATAGAGGCTTGGGGTATCACAGGGAATTTATCCCAAGAAGACTTTCCCATCTATCGTTTCTTTCCTCATAAGACGAAAGGAGAAGGTTTCTTCTTGGCTGTCCTAAGAAAAGCAGCATCGGGGGAGCATAACCAAGAAGTTTTCATCAAACCGAATAAAAAAGAAAAGAATAAGGAGAAGCCTATGGCGACACCTGCTATCCTGAAAAAATGGCTCAAAGAAGAAGAGAAATTCATGTTCAAAGATATAAAAGGAACTTTCTCTGCTATCCCTACCATACACGAGCCACTATACCAATCTCTGACTAAATACTTATATATACTTCATGCCGGTATCCCTATGGCGTGCCAAAAAGGCAAGGATCTTATTCCCCAACAAGGGTTGGCACTCAGCACATCATTATCGGATACGGCTTTTCCATACGTAGAACTGAGCTATGAAAAAGCCTTGACTTACTTACGAAAAGAATCCTTTCAACTACCAGAAGAGGTTTCTAAAGGGTTTGTTCTCGCTACTTATCAAGGAAAACCTTTGGGTTTTTTGAAGAATTTGGGCAATCGTGCAAACAATCTCTACCCCAACGAATGGAAAATAAAAAGCACTACATTAAACAATCCTGTTCAAGTAGTGCTATAATTCAATAGAGAGGGTTATAAGAATTATTCTATTTTTTTTCTTCCATTTCTATAAACTTAGTATCTAAGTAGGCATTCAGCTTACAAGCAAGCGGATATTTTTCCATTCTTAGGTATCCTCCCACTTTCTTAAACATCTCAAAGATACGTCCTTTGTCATGCAATGACTTTATAAAAGCAGCAAAACCGAAGGTAAACAGCATACTAAAAAAGAAGACGACTCCAAACTGCACATTGATAGAAAAATCAAGGAGATAAGAGAAGAACCAAGATAATATCACAAGTCCATTCATAAACAGAATGCTGAACGCAGTACCTGCATGTGAGAAACCTAAATGTAAGAAGATATGATGCAAGTGTGATTTGTCCGGATAAAAAGGAGATTTTCCTCTATACATACGCATAGACATAACACGCAATGTATCAAAGACAGGAATAGAAAGAATAGACATCACAAATGGAATAAGTCCTATATGCTGTGGAAGAGTAACTACATGTGGAGTAGCATCATACAGCACATTCAATAAGAAGTATGCCATCACCAATCCCATAACAAGAGAACCACCATCTCCGATAAACATTCTCGTTTTAGAACCAAAAACATTGTGCAGAAGGAAAGGTATCAAAGCTCCTGCACAAGCTGCTGCCAGCATATACATTTCTATATAGTCCAGCATATAAAAATAGATACCAAAAACAACACTTGCCATAATACAATAGCCGGATGAAAGTCCATTCACGCCATCTATAAGATTGATAGAGTTAATGATACCTACAGAAAGTACTACTGTCAATATCCAAGAAATCCATATAGGGAGTTCTCCTAAACCAAACAAGGTATGAAAATGATTGATAGATACACCAAGATTGAGTATAAGCAATAAGATACAAACTATCTGTGCGAAAAAGCGTACCTTCCAAGATATATCGGCTATATCGTCTATCACACCTATATAGAGCATCACTGTCATAGAGATGAGGATAAACAATAACTCAGAATCTCTGCTATAAAAATGACAAAACAGACCTAAGCCCAATACTATCCCTAAAAAGCAAGCCACACCTCCCAATACAGGTATCGGAGTCCTCTGCAACTTACGGGCATCGGGATTGTCTACTATATTTTTTTGTAAGGCTATTTTTAAGATATGAGGGTGGATAAACCAAACCGTAGCCAATGCTACGAGTGAAACAATGAGTGGTAAAATCCATTTATTCTGTATCAAGAACTCTTCCATGAATAATCCTATTATATATGTTTTTTAGTCTAACGAGAATCTTAATCTCTATTTATTTTTACAAAAGTAGAGAATAAATTCCCTCTCTATACATATCAAATCCCTTTTTTATTTACGAATTTCCCCACTTCCGAGGCATAAATGGGCTTCTTTGTCATAAACTACCCCAAATTGTCCCGGTGCTATTCCCTGAATAGGAGTATCGCTACGCACAGCATATCCTCCCTCACAAGGCATAAGAAATCCTGTCTGAAAAGTATCTGTATGTCTTACTTTGAAGCGTATTTCTATTTCGTCCTCCATATTCTCCCACGGATTTTCTGTGATGAAATGGAAGTCTACCAATCTAAAAGATGTACCATACTGTTTCTCTGTATCGTAACCTTTAGACACAAAGATAACATTATCTTCTATATTTTTCTCTATCACAAACCAAGGACCACCTCCTAACCCCAATCCTTTGCGCTGTCCGATGGTATGAAACCAGAATCCGCGATGTTCTCCTATGACTTTACCGGTTTCAAGTTCTACTATTTTTCCTTTCTTTTCACCCAAAAAACGTTTGATAAAGTCATTATAATTGATTTTGCCAAGAAAGCAAATACCTTGACTATCTTTTCGGAAAGCACTGGGTAGTTTTGCTTCTTGTGCTATCTGTCTGATGTCTTTTTTCATATACTTTCCCAAAGGGAGCAGTAACTTAGACACCTGCAAATAATTGATTTGCGCCAAGAAATCTGTTTGATCTTTTATTGGATCTACAGCTGTAGCCAACCAGCTTTTGCCATTTATTTCTTCTATAGAGGCATAATGCCCTGTCATAATTTTATCATAGGCAAAACCTGCTTTTTCTTCAAAACACCCGAACTTAATGAGTTTATTGCACATCACATCCGGATTGGGAGTAAAGCCATTCTTTACCTTCTCTATGGTATAAGCAACTACATTGTCCCAATACTCTTGCTGAAGGTCTACTATATCAAAATGTAAACCATACTTACGTGCAGTAGCTGTAGCAAGTTCTATGTCTTCTTCTGCTGTGCAGGTAAGTTCCGTATCTGTATCCATACCTATTTTTATGTAAAACAGGTCGGGCTTATAACCTTGTTCACAAAGGAGATGGATCGCAACTGCGCTATCTACTCCCCCTGATATGAGAGATGCTATCTTCATTTTTTCTTCTTCTTTACGTTTGAATGAGGCTGAGATAAGGGTACTTTACGAATACCATAAAGTTGGGATATCAAGTCCTCCCGCTTTATTTTTCTCAGCGTATTTATGATACCGGGTTTCTCCTCCGGCTTATACCAGAAGAAAAACATTCGTTGTGCCAATTTTTCTTGTGCCGTCTTTGCAGAATAAATGGGTTCCAAGGTATAAGGGTGATACCCCGTATACCACGCCTCTGTAGCTACAGTCATAGGTGTAGGAGTAAAATCTTGCACTTGTTCTAAGCGGAAATCCAGATCCTTAGTGATCACTGCCAGCTCTGCCATCTTCTCTGTAGTACAGCCCGGGTGGCTACTGATAAAGTAGGGTATGATCTGTTGCTTCAAGTTTTTTTCTGCATTGACCCTATCAAAAATGCGCTTAAACTCATAGAACTGCTTGAAAGAGGGTTTCCTCATATAGAAAAGCACCTCGTCCGATGTATGTTCCGGAGCTACTTTGAGCCTGCCACTCACGTGATGAGCTATGAGTTCTTGCGTATAAGTAGCTATGCCTTTGTTCACAGTCTCATCTTTGGTTTTATGCAGTAACAGATCGTAGCGGACACCACTGCCTATGAAACTTTTCTTTATACCCGGTAGTGCATCTACTGCCCGATAAATATCCAAGAGAGGTCTATGATCTGTATTCAGATTGGGACATACGGCAGGGTGAATACAAGACGGGCGCTTGCATTTTTTACAAATATCCTCATTATGTCCTTTCATCTTGTACATATTGGCAGAAGGTCCTCCCAAATCACTCAAGTAACCTTTGAAGTCCGGCATTTGTATCACTTTCCTTACCTCTTCCAAGATGCTTTCTTTGCTCCTACTCACTATAAATTTCCCTTGGTGGGCAGAGATGGTACAAAATGCACAGCCACCGAAACAACCCCGATGCAGATTGATAGAAAATTTGATCATATCATACGCAGGGATTCTCTTTCCTTTGTATTTAGGGTGCGGAAGTCTGGTATAGGGCAAAGAAAAAGATCTATCCAATTCTGCTTCTGTAAGGGGGGGATAAGGCGGATTTACTACTACATACTTATGGTCTACAGCTTGCAAAATACGTCTTGCAACATACTTATTGGATTCTTCTTCTATATGCCTAAAGTTGCTTGCTTGCTTTTTCTTATCTGCCAAACACTCTTCGTGAGAAAACAAGACACAGTCTTCTGCTGTAGGTTCCATAGCAGATTTCTTCTTTATATATACAGTCTGTGGAAGATGATGCGGAAGTGTGCCTTTTGCTATAAAATGCTTACACAAGTCTGCTATGGGTTTCTCACCCATTCCATACACGAGTAAGTCTGCCCCTGAGTCCAACAAGATAGAAGGTCTTACTCTATCCTCCCAGTAATCATAGTGCGTAAGTCTACGCAAAGAAGCCTCTATACCTCCTATTACTACAGGAACGTCCGGGAAGAGTTTTTTCAAAATTTGTGTGTACACAATGGTAGGATAGTCCGGGCGCATATCGTGTCTGCCGTCCGGTGTATAAGCGTCTTCACTACGCAATCGTTTATTGGCGGTATACTTATTTACCATACTGTCCATACAACCCGCAGTTACTCCAAAGAAATATCGAGGTTTCCCCAGTTTCTTAAAATCCCGAAGATCATCTCGCCAGTTGGGTTGTGGAACAATGGCTACTCGTAAGCCTTCTGCTTCTATAAGGCGTCCTACTACGCCTGTACCAAAAGATGGGTGGTCTATATAGGCATCTCCACTGAACAAAATCACGTCCAATTCGTCCCAACCACGTAGCTCCACCTCTTTTTTTGTAGTAGGCAGCCAGTCTGTCAGCTTATATGTTATCTCTTCTACTTTCACCTTTTATATATTGGGGGACAAAGGTACAACCTAATCTCCGAAGATAAGCACTCATCTGTGTATGTACTTCAAAAAAGCGTAATGTTTACGTCCTTTCGTATAATGAGGATTATCTTGATGAGCATAAGCTTCGCGCTCAAAAGAGATCTTCCGATAGGCTTTTTGTGCATTTCTATACTTCAGCAAGAGCCATAACCACTCCATTATATACCATATATAAAAAAGAAAATAGAGCAATTCTTGCATCTGCTTAGTATGAATACTTTCGTGTACCAAAATAGTTTCCAGCTCCTCTGTGCTTACTTGTTGCCGTTTTATAAAGACAATCCCAAACAGATTTATAGCAAAAAAATCCTTAAAAGGTATCCATCTGTTTCTTATCACTTTCATTACCGTATTCTACTTTCTGGTTGAGATGTATTCATACAAATATAATACCTTTTTTCTTTATCCCAGACCCTCTCCAATTCAATCTCTCTTATGCAGGTTCTGAACTCTATTTTTATTGATAGTGGCAAGGAAGTAAGCATAAACGAGGGTTATTGTAAGTACTCTTCTTCCTTAGTCTTAGCACAACCCCTATGGGGTTGATGCCAGTGAGATACATATAGACAGGGTTATTCACTGCGTTCCTAACCCTGCCCTAACAAAAGCATAACACCTACGGCGTTATTTTTTCCGCACTACTGTGTTTGAGCGAGGAATCCCCATCGGGGATTTGCTGTTGATAGGACAGATATTCGGAGGGAAACGAAGAACAATCCCTACAGCGTTACTTTTCGCATCACTGTGTTTGAGTAAGGAATCCCCATCGGGGATTTGCTATTGATAAGGCAGATGTTCGGAGGGAAACGAAGAACAATCCCTACAGCGTTACTTTTCGCATCACTGTGTTTGAGTAAGGAATCCCCATCGGGGATTTGCTATTGATAAGGCAGATGTTCGGAGGGAAACGAAGAACAATCCCTACTGCGTTACTTTTCACACTACTGTGTTTGAGTAAGGAATCCCCATCGGGGATTTGCTATTGATAAGGCAGATGTTCGGAGGGAAACGAAAAACAATCCATACGGCGTTATTTTTTCCGCACTACTGTGTTTGAGTAAGGAATCCCAATCGGGGATTTGCTGTTGATAGGGCAGATGTTCGGAGGGAAACGAAGAACAATCCATACGGCGTTACTTTTCGCATCACTGTGTTTGAGTAAGGAATCCCCATCGGGGATTTCCTGTTGATAGGGCAGATGTTCGGAGGGAAACGAAGAACAATACGTGAGTTCGGGATAAAAAAGTAGCCATAAAAAGCGGTAATCTCGCTTATTTTTGTAACTTTATATTTATAAACCAATTAGTTACAATCAAAAAAGCGATGATTACCATAGACAAAGTTATTGAAATCTTCTGTGCTACAGACGAGTTCTGCAAGAATTTTGAGGCTGAACTGAGTAAAAACCTTAAAATAGCCCCGCTCAAAGGAGCAGAGAAGTGCACGAGAAATCGCAAAGGGTGCATGAGTAAAAGTGAGATAATGGCAATCCTCTTGTACTTTCATTTTGGCACTTTTCGTAATTTCAAACACTACTATCTCACCTTTGTAAAAGGATATATGAAGAGTTATTTCCCAACAGCTGTTTCCTACAATCGCTTTGTGGAATTGATGCCTCGTGTCTTCTTTGAACTGATGGTTTTTCTCAGAGTCTCAGCCTTTGGAAAATGCTCAGGAATTAGTTTCGTAGACAGCACTATGGTACCTATTTGTCATAATATGAGGAGGTATTTTACAAGGTATTCAAAGGAATTGCTAAGAGCGGAAAAGACACTATGGGGTGGTGTCATGGATTCAAACTGCATTTGCTTTGCAATGATAGTGGGGATATCATAACATTCTGTCTTACAACAGCTAACGTTGATGATAGAGACAAGAGGGTATGGTCTGTTTTCACCAAAGTACTCTATGGAAAAATCTTTGCCGATAAGGGGGTATATTAAGCAAGAACTCTTTGAGAGCATCTTTGACCAAGGGATACATCTTGTGCATGGGATAAAGGCGAAGATGAAGAACAAACTCATGCCCATGTGGGATAGAATAATGCTACGCAAAAGATACATCATAGAATCCATCAATGACTTGCTTAAGAATAAAGCAAACTTGGTGCATTCCAGACACCGCTCTGTCCACAATTTTATCATCAACGTATGCGCTGCATTAGCGGCTTATTCCTTCTTTGAAAATAAGCCAAGTGCACTGCCCGTATGCATTGAGAACACACCACAATTGGCTATTTTCTAAGAAATGCTTATCCCGAACTCACGTAACAATCCATACAGCGTTACTTTTCGCATCACTGTGTTTGAGTAAGGAATCCCCATCGGGGATTTGCTGTTGATAAGGCAGATGTTCGGAGGGAAACGAAAAACAATCCATACGGCGTTATTTTTTCCGCACTACTGTGTTTGAGTGAGGAATCCCCATCGGGGATTTGCTGTTGATAGGGCAGGTGTTCGGAGGGAAACGAAGAACCCTGCCTATATGAGTACAGAAACACAATGCCATAGGTATTGTGCTATGAAAATTTTGGAAACTTCTTACCTATTCAAGGGAGGTTAATATGAGTATCTTTATTCCGTACCACAGTTTATATAAACCGCAATGGAAGTTTATATAAACCATAGTGGAGGTTTACATAAACTTAAGTACGAAACAAAATTTCCCAATGATAGGAAAAAAGAATGAGGGTGTAGCAAAATATATTTTGCTACACCCTCATCTAAGGGCTTACACTCCTATTTTAATTTACTCTCAATGCCTCTCTTACAAGTTCAGCCACCTTCCCCATATCTTTTGTAGGTTCAAAGCGTGCTATTACGTTCCCATTACGATCAATGAGAAATTTAGTAAAGTTCCATTTAATATCACTCTTTGAACGCCAATCAGGGTCTGCTTTATCAAACATACCTTCAAGCCTTGAACTGAGGCTATTATCCTTATCAAAACCCTCGAATCCCTTTTGGCTCTTTAACCAAGTGTAGAGAGGGAGTTCATTTTCTCCATTGACATCACTCTTTTTGAATTGTGGAAACTCGGTTCCGAAATTTACACGGCAAAATTCGGCTATTTCCTCTTCCGTACCCGGAGCTTGATTTCCAAACTGATTACAAGGAATATCAAGGATTTCGAAACCTTCGGCTTTCAGACTTTTATACATTGCCTCCAGTTCTTCATACTGCGGTGTGAAACCACAACCTGTAGCAGTATTAACTATCAGCAATACTTTACCTTTATACTCAGAGAGGCTTATCTCTTTACCCTGTGCATTCATTAGGCTGAAATCATATACGGTCTTCGTTCCGTCCATTTCCTTTACACACAAACTACTATTGGTCATAGTAACATTTTGACCATAACAAGCTATCGTCAGTATGGTCATAAAGCTTAAAAAAATCGTTCTCATTTTAATTTAGCATTTTCATTAATTAACAAGCCTATTTGGCTATCTTTCTTCTCTATTATTTTCGCCTGCCTATAAACTCTATTAAGGCAGTCCGCCTCATATTATATCTCCGGCAGGCAGTAAAATGTTTCTTGAAATGCAATGATAACAATAAAATGGCTTGCTGCTGTTTTTTTCTCCAATTTATTTTCAGTCTTATGTTTGAGTAGAGCATAGGAAAAAATTATAACCACCTATTGTACAAGCCATAAATAAGAAGTACTTTTGCATCGTTTTTCGACAGCATTGATCTTAAACGTAAGATCCGTGTGATGGCGAATTAAGCGAACTAACTTAATTTAGAGTAACACAAAATTTTCAAAACGATGAAATCAATTTCAATTCAAGGCTCTTTGAGAGCAGAAACAGGAAAGAAATCTACACGTGAGCTACGCAAAGACAGCCACATTCCTTGTGTACTATACGGAGTAAACAAAGATGCAGAAGGTCAACCGGTAGCTACTCACTTTACTGTAACTACAGACGGAGTTCGTAACTTGGTATACACTCCTCACATCTATGTAGTAAACTTAGAAATAGATGGAAAGAAAGTGAATGCTATCATGAAAGATATTCAATTCCACCCTGTAACAGATAAAATTCTTCACATAGACTTCTTGCAAATAGAAGAAAACAAACCTGTCGTGATGGAAGTTCCTGTACAATTAGAAGGTCTTGCAGAAGGTGTGAAAGCAGGGGGTAAATTGGCTCTCCAAATTCGCAAGCTGAAAGTAAAAGCTCTTTACAATGCTATCCCTGAACGTTTGGTAGTAAACGTAACTTCTTTGGGACTTGGTAAGACTATCAAGGTAGGTGAGCTCAACTACGAAGGCTTGACACTCCTCAATGCAAAAGAAGCTGTGGTATGTGCTGTGAAATTGACACGTGCAGCTCGTGGTGCACAAGCACAAGCAAACAAGTAATAAGTTATAAACTTACTATCCAAATTCAATGAAATACTTGATTGTTGGGCTGGGAAACATCGGTGCAGAATACCATGAAACCCGGCACAATATAGGATTTATGGTATTGGACGCCTTTGCAAAGGCGTCCAATACTCTTTTTAGTACAGAAAGATACGGAGATGTAGCCCGTATGTCTGTAAAAGGGAAGCAGCTTATTCTTCTCAAGCCTTCTACTTATATGAATTTGAGCGGGAATGCAGTAAGATATTGGATGGAGCAAGAGAAGATACCTTTGGAAAGAGTACTCATCATAGTAGATGATTTGGCTCTCCCTTTCGGAGTCTTACGTCTCAAAGGAAAAGGCAGTGATGCCGGACACAATGGACTAAAACACATTGCAGAAATCCTTCGCACGCAGAATTACACTCGCCTCAGATTTGGTATAGGCAATGACTTTCCACGTGGAGGACAAATAGACTACGTACTCGGAAAATTCAGCACTACAGACTGGGAAACTATGCCCGAGCGACTGAATACAGCGATAGAAATCATCAAAAGTTTCTGTTTAGCAGGATTGAATATCACGATGAATCAGTTCAATAATAAATAAAGACCTATGGCAGAAGCACGTATAGATAAATGGCTTTGGGCAGCAAGAATTTACAAGACCCGCACCATAGCAGCAGAAGCTTGTAAAAAAGGACATATTACCCTCAATGGCGCACAAGTCAAACCTGCACGTACAATCAAAGAAGGAGATGTTATCGGGGTTAAGAAAAACCCTATTACTTATACTTTCCGAGTGCTACAAGCTATAGAAAAACGTGTAGGTGCAAAACTGCTCCCGGAAATTATGGAGAACATCACGACACCGGAGCAATACGAGCTTTTGGAGATGAGCAGAATAAGTGGCTTCATAGACAGGGCTAAAGGAACAGGCAGACCAACCAAAAAGGAAAGAAGAGACTTAGACGATTTTTTCTCTCCTCTATATATAGGGGACTTTGATATAGAAGACGAAGATCTTTAAGCCTTTTCTCGCATAAAAAAATTGTTCCCCCTCGTAGATGAACCGAAATTCTTCACGAGGGGGAACTTGCATATAAAAATAAGATGTCAGTCAATCCATTTATATATGGTTTAATGTACCCACATTCTTTCCAATTCTACTGCTGCAGGAAATATTATATTATTTTCCAAATGAATATGTTCAAAAAGCCCGTGCATAAAACCTTTCAGTTGGGCATAGACTAGTTTATAACTATTGCAAGCCCCTTCCGGTGCAGTATAATCATTTGTCAGTTTTGCCATATAGAGATAGCGTTCCCCCTCTCCTTCGTGTTCCATACGCATCACACGAATAGGATTTTCTACTGTTCCACAGTGCATTTGTGCAATAGGCTTTTTTCTTTCCGAAGCCTCAAACAGTTCCAATAAATAAGGGAATAATACCTCTTCTTCTTTTATCAAGTGACTGGATAAGTCCTCCAAAGAAGCCACAAACAAGTCCTTTACCTCATGTAGCTCCGGGTGCGCATCGCCATGTACCTCCACAACTTTTTCCAATAAAGCCAGGATCTCCGGTCCCTTCTGGCGAATACCTCTGTGGTGGATCTTCAATACGTAGTCTATCAATAAATCTACCGGCCAAGTAGAAAATTCTGCATGCTGAGAAATAGTATCGGTAACAGGCTGTTCCAAGGCTTTCAGTACTTCTTCTACACTCACGCCGGCATCTTCACAGGCATCTTTCAACAAGGTGTCTCCATGACAACAAAAATCTATACCCAACTTTGCAAAGACTGTAGCCGATGAGAAGTTGCGGGCTACAATAGCTCCTACAGCTTCATTTGCTAAATTCTCTCTCATACTCATATTCTTTTATTGTTATTTTCTATTTCTATTGCAAAGATAGAACCTGCAGTACGCCTAAACTGTAACCTTTGTTACAACAATAAAAAAGAACAAGAAAGTCCTATACTATATCATATAAAAAGATGTGAGAAAGCCAAACTTCCAAAAGAAGCCTTGCCTTCTCACATCTACACGTATGATAACTCTAATATAACTTACTTACTGCTTATTTTCTGTAGCAGAAACGATTTCCTTGCTATCTTCTACTTTCTCATCGGTCAAAGCAATAGCAAGAACCTCTTTAATATCCGATACATAGTGGAAAGTAAGTCCTTCCAAATAGATGTCGGGGATTTCTTCTATATTCTTTCTATTCTCGCTACACAAGATGATTTCTTGTATTCCTGCACGCTTTGCCGCCAAAATTTTCTCTTTGATACCCCCAACAGGTAAAACTTTGCCCCGAAGCGTGATTTCTCCTGTCATAGCGAGTCTATCTTTTACTTTTCTCTGCGTAAAGGCAGATGCCAAAGAAGTAACCATCGTAATACCTGCAGAAGGACCGTCTTTGGGGATAGCTCCTTCCGGTACGTGAATATGGATATTCCACTCATCATACACTTCTGTAGGTACGCCCAATACTTCCGGGTGCGACTTAAGATACTCCAATGCGATAACAGCAGATTCTTTCGTCACATCTCCGAGGTTTCCTGTAAGCGTAAGTTTAGCATTCTTACTCTTGCTCAAACTGGTTTCTACAAAGAGTATCTCTCCTCCCACTGCTGTCCAAGCTAAGCCTATCACCACACCTGCATACTTATTTCCTTGATATTTATCTCTGGTATATTCTACAGCACCGAGATAATGTGGTATATCTTTCCCTTTGATTTCTTTGGGAGGTACTACAAGATCTTTTTCTATTTCCAATGCCACTTTCCGAAGTACCTTGTTTATCTTCTTCTCCAATTCACGAACACCACTTTCTCTGGTATAATTCTCTATGATCATCTCTATAGCGTCTTTAGAGAATTTCACCATTTTCTTTTCCATACCATGCGCTTCTATGCCTTTGGGGATTAAGTGTCTGCGTGCTATTTCCACTTTCTCTTCCGTGATGTATCCACTTACTTCTATCAGCTCCATACGATCCAATAATGGCTGTGGAATGGTAGAAAGATTATTGGCGGTAGCTATAAAGAAGACTTTGGAGAGATCATAATCTATATCTACATAATTATCGTGGAAAGTATTATTTTGCTCCGGATCCAAGACTTCCAATAGTGCTGAAGATGGATCTCCTCTGTGATCACTTCCCAATTTGTCTATCTCGTCCAAGAGTATAACAGGGTTGGAACTGCCTGCTTTAATCATACTCTTGAGGATTCTACCCGGCATAGCACCTATATAAGTGCGACGG
Organism: Phocaeicola sp.; assembly: GCA_022764505.1. Lineage (GTDB taxonomy): Bacteria > Bacteroidota > Bacteroidia > Bacteroidales > Bacteroidaceae > Phocaeicola. The sequence goes on from JALEQJ010000004.1 coordinate 31,570, forward strand.
TGTCCTCGGATTTCAGCCTCATCGTGTACACCTCCCAAAGACATTCTTATATACTTACGCTTCAGAGAAGTGGCGATAGATTTTCCTAAAGAAGTTTTTCCTACTCCGGGAGGACCATATAAACAGAGTATGGGCGATTTTAGGTCATTACGGAGCTTTAGCACAGCCAAGTGTTCCAAGATACGCTCTTTCACTTTTTCCAAACCATAGTGGTCTTTGTTCAGTGTTTTCTCTGCATTGTTCAGTTGGAGAGAATCTGTAGTGTACACATTCCAAGGCAAATCTATGAGTGTCTGAAGATAAGAAAGCTGTACATTGTAGTCCGGAGATTGGGTGTTGATATGTTCCAATTTTGAGATTTCTTTCTCAAAGATTTTCGCTACTTCTGCTCCCCATTTTTTCTTCTTTGCCTTTTCACGCAGTTCTTCTATATCGTTCTGTTCCCCATCTCCCAATTCTTCCATAATGTTCCTTACCTGCTGCTGCAAGAAATAGTCTCTTTGCTGCTTATCCAGGTCATCACGTGTACGCTGCTGTATCATATTTCTCAGCCCTGCCAAGTTTATTTCTCTACTCAGCGTACGCATAAGCATATAAGCTCTTTCTCTCAGAGAACTTTGTGCCAACATTTTCATTTTATCGTCCAAGTCCAAAGGGAAATTGGAGCAAACAAAATTGATAAGCAGTTCGTCCGACATATTTTTTACTGCAAAAGCAAGGTCTGTAGGTACTCTATCGGAGACTTGGATATAGTGTTCGCACTGCTCTTTCAGTGCATCTATGAGTGCTTTTTTATCCACACTATCTCCTTCCAAAGCTTCTTCTTCCAAAGGTGATACTACTCCCCACAAATAAGGAGAATACTGCACTATATTCTCTATACGCACTCTCACATTGCTCGCTTGTATAATGGCTGTAGTATTCTTTCCGGGCATTTCAAAAATTCTCAATACCCGTCCTATCACAGCTTCCGGATATAGATTTTCTTTTTTAGGAACTTCTACCTCTGCATTGTTCTGCGTAGCGAGTACAATGGCATTCTTGTTTTTCAATGCCTCATTTACCAATTTCAGTGTAGAGCGTCTGCCTATGTTTACGGGCATCACTACACCGGGGAATAATACCATATTTCTCAATGCCAAGATGGGCAATTCTTTGGTGAGTTCTGCAATATCAATGCCTTCCGAGTTTGCTTCTATTTCTGTAAACAGTGCCATTCCAGCATCGTCATCTGAGTTCATCAGAACATCATCTATATTTTTTTTCTTCATTCGTTCGTCTTCAATAATCTCTTTGCCTTCAAGAACAAAGCAGGTGCAAAAATAATACTAATCCCCCGAATTAAAAACAGCTATTCAATTCATTGGAACCATTGTATCTATATCTATCTTTGTACTTTCTATCAAATAGTATGCCAAAAGACTGTTTTAAGTTCAAACAATTTCAAATCAAGCAAGAAATTTGTGCTATGAAAGTAGGCACAGATGCAGTTTTATTAGGTGCGTGGGCAAATGTAGCTACGGCAAAAAATATTTTGGACATAGGAACCGGTACCGGTGTCATAGCACTTATGTTGGCACAGAAAAGTACTGCCAGAGTAGTAGGGATAGATATTTCCGCAGAAGCCATTGCGCAAGCTACAGAGAATGTAGCAGAGTGTACTTGGAAAAATAGAATAGAAATAAAGCATATAGATGCACTGACTTATGCAAAAACAGAGCATCTTTCTTTTGATGTGATCGTATCCAATCCTCCTTATCACACAGAACAGGTTTTATGTCCGGACAAACTCCGTGATATAGCAAGACATACAGAAAGCCTGCCTTTTTCTCATCTGCTACAAGCTGTATCTCTACTGCTTTCCTCACAAGGTGCTTTCTATACCATACTCCCCTATTGGGCTGAAACTAAGTTTATAGATTTAGCCACAAAAGAAGGCTTGCATCTCTTCCACAGAGTTACGATCTATGGAAAAGAAGGAAAACCTGCCAAAAGAGTTTTATTGGCATTCTCCAAAGAAGAGAAAACATCTCTCCTATCCGATGAACTTTTTCTCAGGAATGCAGATGGAACAGATACAACAGCTTATAAGGAACTGACTTCTCCTTACTACTTGCATTTTTAATTTTCTCTCCGGTACCTTTATCCTAAAGCGTCAAGCAACTGCCATTCTTCTGTTTTTATGTTAAATCTGCTTTCTATTTTTACATATAAACACATTACTCTTCAGCTACAGGAAAACCTATCTACAGTACCTTCTCGCAGAGGTGCTGATAAGATATGCTCGCTATCGTGATAAGATATGCTCCGTATCACGAAAAGAAGCCTTGCTACCACAATAAGATATGCTCCGTATCAAATCAAGTTTATAACCATATAAAAAGGAAGAAGAACGTACAAAAAAGAACTGCTTGTTTTCGTAAGTTGAATAGCTATCCTTCCGTTGGATATCCCACCGAAACTCGTCTACCGCTTCTTTCCCGAAAATGTAAAGGAAATTTGTCGCAACAAAGCTGTCAAGACACCAGTAAAGACTTGACTTTTTTATCTCCATATTTTTTCATATCATTGTGTTCTATATATTTGCGGTATCAAAATTGAAGAAGTTATGAAACGAGCAACAGAAGGAATGACAGGATATGAAATATATGTATACTATGAGTGTACAATAGGAGATAATAGATATGCTCGTATGATCTCTACTGCCATACGAATGTACGGAGAGGAAAAAGCCTATGCGATGCTGGAAGAGGCGGAGCACAATGGCAACCGCCTCTATGCCTATAGTCACCCTGAGGATATTAAACGAGGTTGTTCGGATTATCGTACACTTTTCAAAGTGGTTTCACTTGAAGAATATAACGTTTTAATGAACGGTAAAGCTTTGGTAAATACTCCTTGAACACACTATTCCCTACATTTACAGTTTCAAAGGCATATGCGATGATTTCTTTTTCGCTATTGCCTTTTTCTATTTTTTCCTGAGCAAAATTTCAGCTCAACACTGCGCTGTACGATTCAATAACGACAACACCTACAACACATATCTCAAAATAGAAAAGAAACAGACAATCCATAAAACCGAGTTCTTTCTCGGATAAGAGAATAAACCGAAAACTTTTTCTATTTTTGTACACATAGAACAGGTGTACTTACACAAATAGGAATATAGGAATTCCCTTTATGATACATAAGAAAATTAAAGGTATGGGGGTGGCACTCATCACTCCGTTCAATGAAGATGGCAGTGTAGATTACAATGCACTGCTCAGACTCGTGGAATATCAGATACAGCAGGGTACTGACTTTTTATGCGTATTAGGAACTACAGCAGAAACACCTACCCTTACCCAAGAAGAAAAAAGAAAGATCAAAGAGGTAGTAGTAGAAAAAGTCAATGGCAGAGTACCTATCGTATTGGGAGTAGGAAGTAATTGTACACAGACAGTCATAGATAATATCGTAAAGGAGGATATGACAGGTATAGACGCCGTACTCATAGCTGTACCTTATTATAACAAACCGTCTCAAGAAGGCTTATATCAACACTACAAAGCCATAGCACAAGCTACTACACTTCCCATTATTCTCTACAATGTACCCGGCAGAACAGGGGTCAATATGACTGCCGAAACAACTCTCAGATTAGCCAGAGAATTCAACAACATCATCGCTATCAAAGAGGCTTCCGGGAATATCACACAGATGGACGATATTATAAAGAATAAACCTGCTTGTTTCAATGTGCTTTGTGGCGATGATGGCATAGCTTTCCCACTCATTACACTGGGAGCTATAGGAGTAATTTCTGTGATAGGGAATGCTTTTCCTAAGGAATTCAGTAGAATGACTCGCCTTGCATTGGCAGGAGATTATGAGCGTGCCAGAGTGATACATCATAAATTTACAGAACTATTCAAGCTGCTCTTCGTAGACGGGAATCCTGCCGGAGTGAAAGCAATGCTTAGTATGATGGGTATGATAAAAAACAAACTGCGTTTACCCTTAGTGCCTACACGCATCACTACGTACGATGAGATGAGAAGAATCTTAGATGAATTAAAAGCGAAAAGTTAAACTTTTCGCTTTTTTCTTTTTTTCAATGCAGAATAAAAAATATCAGTTGCCTCAGTAGCTGATAGCTATCTACAGAGGCATTTTTCACGCCTTTTGAACGGGCATCGCAATCCCTTATAGCACTCACTATGTGCATAACCTTCACCGCATTGTAAGCACGCATAGCTTGCAGATACTCTTTCACTTGCCAAGGAGCTTTCAGACCTAAGCATTGCATCACGCCTTGCTCCGTCTTTTGAGGTGCATAATAGGCGAGCATCAGATTGGAAAAAAAGTTGTGCAAGAGTGCCAATATAGGCTGAACAGGATTGTTTTTAGGATTGGATTCAAAGTACTTGATAATTTGATTGGCTTTGAATACATCTTTGGCTATCAGTGCATTTTTAAGTTCAAAACTGTTATACTCTTTGCTGATACCGATGTTTCTTTCTACCATTTCCGGCGTAATCTGCCTTTCTCCTTGTGGTAAAGTCAGCAGCAATTTATCCAATTCTCCTACCAAACGACTTAAATTAGCACCGACAAACTCTCCTATCAGTGCCGCTGTTTGTGGAGCTATTCCTATCTGCTTTTCTTTGAAATAACCTTCTATAAATGCAGGCAGTTGATAATCTTTTAGTTTTTTGGATTCGAACAGTATGCCTTCTTTCTCTATGAGAGATACAGCCTTTTTTCTCTTGTCCATCTTGCCGTGCTTATAGCAAAGTACCAAGAGTGTACTATGATTAGGAGCTTTCAGATAAGTAGCCAAGTCGTCCCAATCTCCGCTTAGAGATTGTGCTTCTTTCACCACCACTACCTGATGACTCGCCATAATAGGATATCTGCGTGCTGTCTGTATGACAGACACGATATCCGTATCTGCCCCATAAAGGACTGTAAGATTAAAGTCTTTCTCTTCTTCTGTAAGGATATGCTCTGTAATATAATTGGAGAGAATATCTATATAGTAATCCTCTTCCCCCATAAAAGCATAAATAGGATAATACTTTTTCTTGCGAAGCTCTTGTAAAATATCTTCGTGTCTTTGTACTTCGGGCATAACTAAGAGGCTTACCAGTCAAATTTCAAGTGTTTCACAGTCTTTTGTTTATCAGAAATCATACGCAAAGAGTCTATACCGATGTTCAAGTGTTCTTTCACAAAATTCTGTGTAACCAAGTTATCGCTTTTCTCTGTCTTCACGCCTTCCGGTATCATAGGCTGATCTGACACGAGCAATAATGCTCCCGTAGGAATATGATTGGCAAAGCCTGTAGTAAAGAGTGTAGCCGTTTCCATATCTATAGCCATCGCTCTTGTCTTGAGGAGGTATTGCTTGAAATCATCATCGTGTTCCCAAATTCTACGGTTCGTAGTATAAACCGTCCCAGTCCAATAGTCTCTGGAATGGTTACGAATGGCAGAAGATACTGCACGCTGTAGCATAAAGGCAGGAAGAGCAGGCACTTCCGGTGGATAATAATCATTGGAGGTACCTTCTCCACGTATCGCAGCAATGGGTAATATCAAATCTCCTATCTTATTCTTCTTGTCTATCCCTCCACATTTCCCCAAGAAAAGACACGCTTTAGGTTCTACCGCACTCAGTAAATCCATAATAATGGCGGCATTGGGGCTTCCCATACCAAAATTGATAATCGTCATACCTTCTGCGTGCGCAGAAATCATATTGGCATCTCTACCTAAAACAGGTACACCAAATTTTTCTGCAAACATCTCTACATAGTTATTGAAATTGGTCAATAATATATATTTACCGAATTCATTCAAATTCCTTTTTGTATATCTCGGTAACCAGTTGGCTACGATTTCTTCTTTTGTTTTCATCTTTCTTTTTACTTTTGTGTTCTCACTTAGAACTGTTTGCAGAAGTTTCTACACGATGGTTCTACTCATCTATAAAATGCAAAAATACAAAATGAACGCATTAAACTTACCATACTTCCCCTTAAAAATCAAAAAGGTAGAAGAGAAGTACTTCGTTTGGGACATTCTCCGGAAGAAGTATATACAAATCACCCCCGAAGAATGGGTGAGGCAACATTTTGTGCATTTTCTCATAGAAAGAAAAGGATACCCGAAAGGTTTGTTAGCCAATGAGGTGCAGGTTCTACTCAATGGTCAAAAGAAACGTTGCGATACGATTTTATACAGCAAGACACAGCAACCATTTATGATCATAGAATACAAAGCTCCCGATGTCCCCATTACGCAAAAGGTCTTTGATCAAATAACCCGTTACAACATCGCATTGAAAGTGCGTTACCTCATCGTAAGCAATGGTATAGAACATTTTTGCTGTGAGGTAAATTATCTACAGCATAGCTACCGTTTTCTCCCGGAAATTCCCATGTACAGCAGTTTAATGAGCGAATAAACTCTATTCTCATTAGAGCTTCTCATTTTATCTGCATGAGATGTTTCCAACCTGCCGTTCCATAACCTATATATTCTTTTAAGAAGGATCTTGCTGTGTCAATAGATAGTTCCTCTTGCATACAAAGAATACCCAGCATAGATACCCACATGGAACATAAAAAATAAAAGAACAAGGGAGAAACTTCATGACTGATGTGAGGATATTTCTTCTTCATCTCTTTAAGGTAATTTTCTCCATATTCCATTTGCTTAGCTATAAGTGCTTCACGAAAATTTTCCAATGGCGTCCCCGAAGAATGAAAGAGTAAAAGTTTAAGTTCGCTCTTATATTTCTGCACAAAATGCAAAAGTGCTTCTATCATCTGTTGCTGGTACTCTTCCACGGAATAAAACTCTATATTTAATCCTTTTTCTCCATTATACTTCTCTATAAAATCGTAGAGTGCTTTTATAGTAGGCTGCATCACGGCACTATAAATTTCATTCTTATTGCGGAAGTAGTGGTAGATATTCCCTACAGCAATGCCTGAGCTAATGGAAATTTGATTGATAGTAGTTTTCTTTACACCATTATTGATAAATTCCTGATGAGCAATGGTCAGAATCCGTTTTTTCTTGTCGTCTTTCAATACCTGCATATATATACTTTTATAGGAATTACATATGAAAATCCCTATTATTCCAAACACAAAGGTATATCAATCCTCGTAAGTTCTATGAGTTCTCTCTTCCGGATTATTGTGAAAATCTTGTAAATTAAGACAGATGCTTCCTTTCTTTTGAATACGAAAAGAAAGGAAGCATCTGCTATTTACAAATTCTTTAATAAAGAAAAAGTTCATTTTTGAGCAAAACTATAAAAGAATGAAGGGTAACCCTCAACCTTCACAATAGGTCCTGCTATTTTCTTACTGGCAAGGTCATAAGTATAGAATCCATTATCATTTTTATTGGCACTGCCAAATACTATCTGCCCTTTATATCTCCCTATAGCTTCACCAAAAGGCGTTGATATAGGAAAATCTTTTATAGCTTCTATTGTCTTGGAGTTTAAATCTATAACTACAGCCACTCTGGACAATGTAGTGTATGGATTACTGCTTTGCTTATCAAGAGCATAAGCATTGGCATAAGCACAAAGTTTCCCGTTTCCTGCGTAAAAAACAGCCGGTAAATAATCTACATAATTTACAGACAGTCCTGTTACTTTGGTTTTGTCAAGACGAATGCAATAATCAGGGTCTATTTCGTGTGTTCCTTTCTTTATACGAATAATACCCGCAGGATATTTTTTTGTATTAAAACCGAATGCTGATATACAGTTGATATATATATTTTCCTGTTCGTCCATAAAAATAGATTTGGCATCTGTAGGACGTGTGGGGACACTAACACCTAAAGTTTCATTTACGATGACCTTTTCCAATTCGTCCTTAGCTGTATTTATTAAAGCTATCTCTACTTTATTTTCACGTGGCTGCCATTTACTGTCGAATTGAGAGAGCCCTACGTACAAATATCCGTCACGAATAATCATCGCTGCAGGAGAAACTTTGGTATCTGCATGACTAAGCTTATTGAGATCTATTTCTTTAATCAGTTTCATTGTTTCCGGATTGAAAACATAAATCAATCCCAAACTTTGCAACGTGAGATATGCTTTCTGATTATTCAGTTTAACTATACAAGATGCTCCTGAACCTGCAGGCAGAGCAAGTACACCTTTGTTCTCAAGATGATTTTGTTTATCAAGCTGGTAACGTACTACTTCCGCCTTTGTATTGCCACTATATGCCGGTAGTGAATAAATATCTCCATCCGGGAATACTATCGGAGTAGCGCCAAATCCGGTAGGAATACTGTTTTTATTGTCGTATTTTGCCGGATTAAGATTCGCTATAGTTTGCAAATAGGCACTTCCTGTATTACCTTCGGGATTAGGAATGCTCGTAGCAAAAACAATCTCATGTGCAGTTTCTTTTATCACTGGAGGCTTGGGAGAAGGATTCTCTCCCTTATCACAAGCAATACTAATAAGAGAGACTAACATGACCCTCAAAAGATTTCTTACTTTCATAATTTTACGGTTTTAGTTTAAATGATTATTTTAATAGATATCTTATTTTGAAGCTAACAGAACGACCCGGTAAAGGACGATTAAGCTCCGACCAAACTTCTTTATTGGTTAGATTCTTCAGCTTCAGAGAAATAGTCCATTTATTATTCATGAAACTGTGTTCTATACCTGCGTCCATTGTAAACGAAGCCGGTATTTTTCTATTTTGCTTTTCGCTCACTTCAAAATCATAGAAATATTCATGAATGTATGAAGCATCAAACAGAATACGCGTTTTCTGTCTTTTTCCACCGAAAAGGTTATTACGATGAAATTCCATACCGAAATTCCCCAAAAGATATGGAATGTTCGGTATACGCTTCCCTTTAGTAGGATTAGCTACATTTGTAGCAGGTATATTCTTACGGGTATCTCTTAGATCTTGGTATGTAGCGTTTGCATATACATAAAGAAATGGAAGAACATCTCCTTTTATTTCCCCTTCTATTCCATAAGTACGTACACTCCCAAAGTTTCTGTATCTCGCCATAGACGGAAGAAGATCTTGAGTAAATCTTATCATATTGCTGAGATTGTTATAAAAACCATTAATCTCCGCTTCTATAAAAAAACCTGATTTACAATTTTTGCGAAAAAGGAAGCCAAGATTAGCTCCTGTAGTTCTCTCCGGCTCCAATGCCGTTGAAGGAAGAATAGAATATCCATTCCCTAACAACTCTTCACTTGTAGGAAGTCTTACTTCTGAGTTGAAAGAAGCTTTTATAAGAAAAGATGGAGATATCCTATACCGTAATGATTCACTCCAGCCTACATAATTCTTATTAAGTTTTACGGTTTGCAACTCGTTTATATTAAAGCTATCCAATGCTTTGGAACGAGAAGAAAAGAAAAAGTTCTTCAATGTAAAGGCACTTTGAAAACGATCATTAAAAAGCGTAAGATCATAGGATAGACCTACTGTAAGGTTTTTTATATTGCCAGGATAATTGGCTACATATCCCAGTGCTTTATCCATGAGTTCATCTTTGGGAAGCAATCTAGTATGATTTGCATAAGCGTTCAGATTTATGGAGTGATGCTTGTCCAGTGTATAGCACAGATTCAGTTTCCCAAACGTTTCATGTGAACGATTATGTCCATCTGATGGGAAATTGCCTTGTTCTCCTCCGTAAGTAGAAACCGGAGGATAACGCTTTCCGTCCCAATCATAACGATACATTGCGGTATCTTTCAAACCGTACCAACCATAATTATACACTAAATCGAGGTCAAAGTCCAAACCATCAACAAAGAAGTTTTTGCGTTTCATTGTAAGTTCTGTAATAATAGATGATGAGTGGTTGAACGCTTCTCTGATATCCATATCTATGCCTTGTATCTCCTGACGGGTACTAGAGAACAGCAATTCATATTTCAGTTCATCAAACCACCATTTGGTAGCTTTCACAGATGTGCCTACAAGTAGATTACTGAATTTATCGTGATTTCGTCTGATCCTGCGATTATCAAGATGAATTAAACGCATCTTATAACTATTATCGGAGTGAGTGTAATAACCTCCTACACCGAATTGTAGCCCTGTCTTAGAATCGGTATGTTTCAAGATACCATTAAGCCTGTGTGTATTGAATGATCCTATTTCATAAGCACCATCAAAATAAAAAGGAGGGTAGTCTTTTGTAACAATATTTACGGCTCCTCCAAGTGCAGAGCCTCCGAATTTATAGGGTACAATACCCTTATAAATTTCTATTCTTTCTATCATATCTGTAGGAATATCATTCAAGCTTACGAAGTTACTCATCTGTCCCATAGGAGATTCATCTATAAAAAGCCCCATGCGCTTTCCCTCCAAACCACGTACAGATATACGTGATGCACTACCAACTCCACCTGTATTACGCACCGTTACCCCTGTTGTTCGAGCTATTACTTCATTAATAGACGAAGCTGTACCTTGTAACTGATGTTGTGCAATAACAGAGATAGGCATTGAGCTCTCACGCAAAATTCTTGCTTTACTACGAGCTGTCACCACAACTTCGTCTATAGGTTTTTCCGAGACAAAAAGAGCTATATCACATTTTATACTATCCGTTGCGGATATTTGTTTTATCACATTTTCTGTTCTATAACCTAAAGTACTAAAAGAGATATTGAAAGTCTTACCCTGTGGTAACCTAAGGATATACTTACCATCTGGCTGGCTTACCGCTGTCATCTTATTTTTATTTACAGTGATATACACACCACCAAGTGCTTCTCTCGTTAATCCATCTGTAATTTTGCCATATAAAATACACTCTTGTGCATCAGCAGAAAAAGGGGAAAGAGCTGATAAGAGTATAAAAAGATAAAATAATTTCATCTTCAATAATGAATATCTCTGAGAAATATTCAAAAAAAAAGAGTGTCCATCAATATGACACTCTTTTGAACTATTGTCGGAGAATTTATATCTCCTCATTCTTATCCTGTGTAAATACATAAATATAAAACTTTTTTTCAATTTGCAAAGATAAAATACAGGCATTACCCACGCAATACCTACAAATAGGTATTCCATATATGCGATATCAAGGATAGAGAAGTTGCCAAGTTTTCTCTGTTTCTACACCTATCCATGAAGAAATGAAGGCTATTCGTAAAATAAATTAAAATATCTCTCCGTCTAAGAAAAAAGTTTCCGAAACACCTCCACTCTTGCTTTACTTATAGGTATATTTGTAGCTCACTATAATCAATACATCATAAGGAGGAAAGTATATGAGAACAAATCTTAGTTCTTTAATTTCGCTCAATAGAGTTTCTACTCGTTACTACAAGCTGGATAATCCCGTAGAGCGATCAGTTATCACGCGTTTTGAAAAAATCCCTACGCATATATATGAACATGCCACAGAAGGTTCTAAAGCCATAGCTGCAGAAATAGGGCAGAAAATTCGTCGCACTCAGGCAGAAGGAAAGCACTGTACTATAGCCGCAGGTATCGGAAATTCTCTTCGTCCTGTCTTTGCAGAGCTTATTCGTCTACACATAGAAGAAGGTCTGAGTTTCAAGAATGTTATCTTTTTCAATTTGGACGAATACTACCCACTTTCCGACAAGGTTCACAGTACACTTCATCAGCTACGTGAGATATTTCTTTCTCATATAGATATTTCTGAAGAAAACATCTGTGCCTTAGATGGAAGCATAGCACAATCCGATGTAGTAGAATACTGTTTGAGCCACGAAGAAAAAATAAAATCTTACGGAGGTTTAGACATTGTCATTATGGGATTAGGACGAAAAGGAAATATCGCCATGAACGAGCCCGGTTCCAATATAGCTTCTATCACTCGTCTTATTCTTACAGATGCAGATACAAGAGCAGAAGCTACCAGAAATTTAGGTTTGGAACAGCTTCCCAACTGTTCTCTTACGATGGGTGTTTCCACCATTCTGAGTGCAAAGAAAGTCTACTTGGTCGCTTGGGGAGAAGATAAAGCACCTATTATAAAGAAAGCAGTAGAAGACACCACTACAGATACCCTGCCTGCTTCTTTTTTACAAGCGCACGTCAATGCCTCTGTCTGCATAGACTTACCTGCGGCCAACAATCTTACACGTATCCAAAGACCATGGTTAGTAACCACCTGCGAATGGAATGACAAGCTGATCCGTAGCGCGATAGTATGGCTCTGCCAACTAACAGACAAACCAGTGCTGAAGCTTACGAACAAAGACTATAATGACAACGGATTAAGTGAGCTCTTGGCACTTTATGGTTCTGCTTACAATGCCAATATCAAAGTCTTCAATGATCTCCAACACACCATCACCGGCTGGCCCGGAGGAAAGCCCAATGCAGACGATACTTATCGCCCGGAACGTGCTAAACCTTATCCTAAGCGTGTCATAGTCTTCTCTCCTCACCCGGACGATGATGTGATTTCTATGGGAGGCACTGTTCGCCGACTTGTACAACAAGGACACGAAGTACACGTGGCTTACCAAACTTCCGGAAACATAGCAGTAGGAGATGAAGAAGTGGTACGTTTTATGCACTTCATCAATGGCTTTAATCAAATCTTTGCCAAAGGAGAAAATCAAGTCATCGCTTCTAAGTATAAAGAAATAAAGAGCTTCCTCCAAAATAAACAGGAAGGAGATATGGATTCCGAAGATATAAGAACCATTAAAGGACTTATACGTAGAGGAGAAGCCAGAACTGCTTGTACTTACAATGATATTCCTCTCCAACGCTGCCATTTCTTGGATTTACCATTCTATGAAACAGGTAGAATAGAGAAAATGCCTATCGGGGAAGCAGATGTACGCATCGTACAGAAACTGATACACGAGATAGCTCCTCACCAGATTTTCGTAGCAGGAGACTTGGCAGACCCACACGGTACGCATAGAGTTTGCTTAGATGCAGTCTTTGCTGCCATAGACGAAGAAAAGAAAGAAAAAGCCAAATGGTTAGAAGACTGTCGTATTTGGATGTACCGAGGTGCTTGGGCAGAATGGGGAATAGAAAATATAGAGATGGCTGTACCACTCAGTCCCGAAGAGTTACGTGCCAAGAGAAACTCTATCTTGAAACACCAATCGCAAATGGAAAGCGCACCTTTCCTCGGTAGTGATGAACGCTTGTTCTGGCAACGCAGTGAAGAGAGAAATCGTGCCACAGCAGAGCTCTATCATAAATTGGGACTTGCTTCTTACGAGGCTATAGAGGCTTTCGTAGAATACATGCCTCTCTAAATATACCCAACACTATAATTTTAAGAAAGGGTGTACCGAGTTATCAGATTTTGGTACACCTTTTTTTATTCAAAGACTCTTTACACACTGATAAGGAATAATTCTCTGTTCTTTTTCTTCTCTAAAAAACAAAAAGTATACATTTTCACCGATGCTTTTAATAAAGATTTAACGCTATAGAAAATTGACTGTTAAAATAAAGACCTATCTTTGCCACTTCTTATAGACCGATATAGTATAAGCAGGCTGAGATAGTCTTCTTTCTATGCTCGGGAAGTGTAAATAAAGTATTAGCAGCCACAAAGAAAAACGTTCTAAATATAGGTCCTAAACATGAAATTCGATGCACTCACCGCTATTTCTCCCGTAGATGGAAGATATAGGAACAAGACAAACACATTAGCACAATATTTTTCTGAATTTGCCCTTATCAGATACAGGGTTCGTGTAGAAATAGAGTATTTTATTGCCTTGTGCGAAGTGGGTCTTCCACAGCTGGCAGATTTTGACACAGCTCGTTTCACTACATTGAGAGATATTTATCTCACTTTCGGAGAAGTAGAAGCACAACGTATCAAAGAAATAGAATCTATTACCAATCACGATGTAAAGGCTGTAGAATACTTTATCAAAGAGCGTTTTGATGCTATAGGCGGATTAGATAAGTACAAAGAATTTATCCACTTCGGGCTTACTTCTCAAGACATCAATAACACTTCTGTTCCACTATCCCTCAAGGAAGCCTTGCATGAGGTCTATGTGCCACAACTCATTGAGCTGATAGAAAAATTGGAACAAGACGCACAAGCGTGGAGTCAAATTTCTATGCTTGCCAAGACACACGGTCAGCCTGCCTCCCCTACTCGCTTAGGAAAAGAAGTACAAGTATTTGCATACAGACTTCGCCAGCAATTAAAGTCTTTGGAACGCATTACTCTTACAGCCAAGTTCGGAGGAGCTACAGGAAACTACAATGCACATCACGTAGCTTATCCCGCTATCAACTGGGCAGCATTCGGCGATAAGTTTGTAGCAGAGAAATTAGGCTTGCAACGTGAAGCTTATACCACTCAAATATCCAATTACGACAGTCTATCGGAACTATTTGATACACTTAAACGTATCAATACCATTATGATAGATATGAACAGGGATTTCTGGCAATACATCTCTATGGAATACTTCAAACAGAAGATAAAACAAGGAGAAGTAGGTTCCAGTGCTATGCCACACAAAGTAAACCCCATAGATTTTGAGAATGCAGAAGGAAACTTGGGCGTAGCCAATGCGTTGTTTGAGCATCTGTCTGCCAAATTGCCGGTTTCTCGTCTACAAAGAGATCTCACAGACTCTACTGTACTCAGAAACATCGGTGTACCTTTGGCACACACTATCATTGCCATTCAAAGCAGTTTGAAAGGATTGCATAAGCTCCTTTTGAATGAAAAAGCCCTGCACCAAGACTTAGAAAATTGTTGGAGTGTAGTAGCAGAAGCGATTCAAACCATTCTTCGTAGAGAAGGTTATCCTAACCCTTACGAAGCACTGAAGGCATTGACCAGAACAAACGAAGGTATCACAACAGAGAGTATTCACGCATTCATAGAGACCTTAGACGTAGCAGAAAATATCAAAGAAGAGCTACGTGTCATCACACCACATAATTATACAGGCATTTAAGAAACAATATCAGATAAAAAGCCCGAGAGGGTAGTATTAACGTATCATCAACATTTTATGACAACAGACAAAGAGTACAGAACAGAAAAAAATTTTGAACGTTCTGATCGTGAACAAAACAACCATTACCAAGGAAACAGATACAGAGGTAATCATAGCGAACACTCACCTTACTCACATCGTCCATCTTACTCCAGAGAACAAAACAACAGAGGAAGTTATGGAAACGATCAATATGGAAGAGAAGACAGACGCTTCAAACCCAATAGAGAAGACAGATACCAAGGTGGAAACCGCCCATCTTACAATAAACCACGCTACGGTGGCAATTCCTATGGCAATGCACCTCGCACCTACAACAATCGTGCAGAACATTCACGTCCGCAAGAAGGAAACTATAGAAACTACAATATAGAAGACGGATACGAAAACAGAGAAAGCAGACAAGAATTCCGTCCACGCTATAATACGAATAACAACTATCGCCCACGCTATAATAACAACGATGGCGATAGACGTAATGACTTCCGTCCTTATGGAGAACGTCAAGGGCAAGGAAACTCATACGATCGTAGACCCAAGCAAGGTTTTCGCCCACGTACAGCAGATTACAATCCCAATGCGAAGTACAGCCATAAGAAACAAATAGAGTATAAGGAACAATTCACAGATCCAGATGCACCAATCCGCCTGAATAAATTCTTAGCCAATGCAGGTATCTGTTCCCGTAGAGAAGCAGACGAATTTATCACTGCAGGAGTAGTCAGCGTAAACGGAGAAATTGTTACAGAATTGGGAACCAAAGTCAAGCGCACAGACGAAGTGAAATTTCACGACCAATCTGTGAACATAGAACGCAAAGTCTACATTCTGCTCAATAAACCCAAAGATTGTGTAACCACTGTAGACGATCCACAAGAGAGAAAGACCGTACTCAATCTCGTAGCCAACGCTTGTAAAGAACGTATTTATCCGGTAGGTCGCTTAGACAGAAATACCACCGGTGTACTTCTCCTTACCAACGATGGAGAAATGGCATCTAAGCTTACACACCCTAAATACCTCAAGAAAAAAATATACCACGTATATTGCGACAAGAACGTAACACGTGCAGACTTAGACCAAATTCTCAATGGAATAGAACTCCCGGACGGAGAAATCCATGCAGATGCTGTAAGCTACGCATCGGAAACAGACAAATCTCAAGTAGGTATAGAAATTCACTCAGGACGTAACCGCATTGTACGCCGTATATTCGAAGCATTGGGTTATCGTGTTATCAAGTTGGACAGAGTTTATTTTGCCGGGCTGACCAAGAAAGGTCTTCGCCGTGGAGATTGGCGTTTCCTCACAGAAGCAGAAGTAAACGTATTGCGCATGGGTGCATTTGAATAATATAGTAAAACACATATAAAGCAAGAACAATGGAAACAATTCGTAGAACAAAAATTGCAGACTTGTTGAAACGTAGAGATTTCGGAGCACAAGTCTGTGCAAAAGGTTGGGTACGTACCCGCCGTGGTAGTAAACAAGTAAGTTTTATCGCCTTGAATGACGGTTCTACAATCAATAACGTACAAATAGTAGTAGATTTAGCACAATTCAACGAAGAATTACTGAAGCACATCACTACAGGAGCTTGCCTTTCTGTAGAAGGAGAACTCGTAGAATCACTTGGTTCCGGGCAGGCTTGCGAAATACAAGCCCGCAAAATAGAAGTATTAGGCACTTGCGACAATAGCTATCCTCTCCAAAAGAAAGGACACTCATTGGAGTTCCTCAGAGAGATAGCCCACTTACGTCCACGTACCAACACCTTCGGAGCCGTATTCCGTCTGCGCCACCATATGGCTATGGCTATTCACACTTTCTTCCACGAAAGAGGCTTTTTCTACTTCCATACGCCTATCATCACAGCGTCCGATGCAGAAGGAGCCGGACAAATGTTCCAAGTTACTACTCTGGATATGAACCAGCCTCCACGCAATGAAGACGGCAGTATCAACTATGATGAAGATTTCTTTGCAAGTCCTGCAAACTTAACTGTTTCCGGACAATTAGAAGGAGAACTGGCTGCTACATCATTGGGAGCGATATACACATTTGGTCCTACATTCCGTGCAGAAAACTCCAATACGCCCAGACACTTGGCAGAGTTTTGGATGATAGAGCCTGAAGTTGCCTTCAATGATATCGTAGACAATATGAATTTGGCAGAAGATTTCATCAAGTATTGTGTAAAATGGGCTTTGGACAATTGTGCAGATGATATAAAGTTCCTCAACGATATGTTTGATAAAGGACTTATAGAACGCTTGGAAGGTGTTTTGAAGGAAGAATTCATACGTCTGCCTTATACAGAAGGAGTGAAGATTCTGGAAGAAGCCGTGCGCAACGGACATAAGTTTGAGTTCCCTGTATTTTGGGGTGCAGACTTAGCTTCGGAACACGAACGTTATCTGGTAGAAGAGCATTTCAAACGTCCTGTTATCCTCACAGACTATCCGAAAGAAATCAAAGCTTTCTATATGAAGCAAAATGAAGATGAAAAGACTGTACGTGCTATGGACGTACTTTTCCCAAAAATCGGAGAAATCATTGGTGGGTCTGAACGTGAAGCAGACTACGAAAAGCTCTACAAACGCATTGAAGAACTTGGTATACCAATGAAAGATATGTGGTGGTACTTGGATACACGTAAGTTTGGTACTTGTCCTCACGCAGGATTTGGATTGGGATTTGAACGCTTGTTGCTCTTCGTTACAGGTATGTCCAATATCCGCGATGTAATTCCTTTCCCACGTACTCCTCGCAGTGCCAATTTCTAAGAAGGTCATTGAACATCAATAGTATTATCCCGAAGCATTCTATAGAATGCTTCGGGATTTTTTTGTCTTTTATCCTACATCAACAGAAAAGGCAGACTCTACTTATCTCGTTTTTTGAGATAAATCTGTACTTTTGTATTATATAACATTAAATATAAGATTATGAAAGAAATAATCGTATCCCCCTCTCTACTCTCCGCAGACTTCGGTTGCTTAGAAAAAGACTTAGATATGATCAATCGGAGTGATGCAGATTGGTTACACTTGGACGTGATGGACGGTGTTTTTGTGCCTAATATTTCTTTTGGTTTCCCCATTATGAAGTATGTACAAAAGCTATGTAAAAAACCCTTAGATGTACATCTTATGATTGTTCAGCCGGAACGTTATGTGGCACAAGTAAGAGATTGCGGAACTATGCTTATGAATGTACATTATGA
The DNA here is from genome assembly GCA_022764505.1 of Phocaeicola sp. Classification (GTDB taxonomy): domain Bacteria; phylum Bacteroidota; class Bacteroidia; order Bacteroidales; family Bacteroidaceae; genus Phocaeicola. Next base: position 49,806 of record JALEQJ010000004.1, read on the forward strand.
AGCCTCTACTCACCTGCATAGAACCGTACAGGAAATACATCAAGCAGGTATGAAAGCCGGTGTTACACTCAATCCCTCCACACCTGTTTCTGTATTGGAAGATATACTCTGTGAAATAGATATGGTACTGCTTATGTCTGTCAATCCGGGATTTGGCGGACAAAAGTTTATCCCTCGCACCATAGAGAAAATTAAAACTCTGCGAGAAATGATAGACAAACAAGGACTGAGCACCATTATTCAAATAGATGGAGGTGTCAATGCAGAAAATGCCCACACACTCATCACCGCAGGTGCAGATTCCTTGGTAGCAGGTAGTGCAGTATTCAATGCACCGGATCCATTGACAGTCATTCGCCAACTGAAAAACGTATAATCTTTTTATTCCAAAGAGACTATAGCAAGATACGGCTTGCTATAGTCTCTTTTTTATTGTAGCACTTATAGTCTTATTTGCTACCCCTGTAGTCTAAAGCTCCGTCCCTCACTTTGGCTATCTGTATGAAAAAGACTCCTGTACTTTGGAACACACCACTCATACAAGCTACTTGCTATATGATAGCAGGTATATTCATAGCAGACGCTTGCTACGAATGTACTTATCTGTACTATGCACTCATAGGAGTGTATCTCTGCGGTATTATCTGTAGCAGCTTTCTTTATAAATGCCATACAGAGTGGAGAGCGATAGGCTTAGCCTGTATTTTTCTACTCATAAGCAGTGCCAATGTATATAGAGGACATACAGAAAGGCAGTTCCCCATAATAGATAGTGCCGGTTGTTACGATGTACAGTTGATTTCTCCTCCGGTCTACACCGAGAAAAATCTAAAAGCTACAGCTATCTTACTACAGCACCACCCTACTCCCTCCCTACAAGGTATTCACCATATAAATGGAGGCTACCGAAAAAAGCTCCAACTGACCTTTGCCATAGATACTTGCCATCATTCCACCTTAAAGATAGGGCAAGTCTTACGCATCTACACACAGATACATCCTACAGCGGTAAACAGGAGAATAGAAGGGTGGGACTACGAGAGTTATCTATACAGAAAAGGAATTGTAGGAACAGCTTTTATCCCTGCACGACACTACAAAAAAATTTCATTAAAAACAGTAGAAAATCCGACACTCACAGCACTCAAAATACGAGAAACATTGAGTACACGAATAGCCTCTTGGGGTATGACAAAAGAGGCTACTGCCGTAGTTTCTGCCTTGACAATAGGCGATAAAAGTGAACTTTCTCCCGAGTTAAAAGAAGCATATAGCACTGCAGGCATCAGCCATATACTGGCACTCTCCGGTCTACACGTAGGTATCTTGGCAGGTATGCTTTGGGTGTTATTCTATCCCCTTAGACAACGAGTATGGGGCAGATATGTAACCGGTATCGCTTTGGTGCTTCTCTTGGGTGGTTATGCGTTTATCACCGGTATGAGTGCTTCCGTAATACGTGCTGTATGTATGTGTCTGCTCCTCCAGCTTTACAGCTTGTTCAGCAAGAGAAAAATTTCTCCTATCCCCTTAGTGGGTGTCGTAGCTTTCTTTATGCTACTTTGGGAGCCTATGTATATATTTGACATCGGTTTCCAACTTTCCTTCGTGGCAGTAACAGGACTTATACTCATCGTTCCACACTTCTCTGCTTTTGCACCTCGCTCATACATTATGAGTCATATTTATCAAGTGCTTGTAGCTTCCACAGTAGCTCAATGTAGTCTATTGCCTTTCATTCTATATCACTTCGGAACGTTTCCTACTTATTTTCTCTTAGGCAATTTGCTTATGGCACCTATGGTATTGGTTATCATTTTCCTATCTGTGCTGATATTGTTATTGTCTATCCCTCCTATCCACTACTATCTATGCCGGATTCTGGAAAAACTGATAGTGTACTTAAACGAATGCATCACCACCATTACTCATTGGCAAGGTGCTAAGTGGGAAGCATTATACATCTCGGGCTGGGAAGCTATCTTATGTGGGCTTGTCCTCATCTGCATAATAGCTTACCTACGCAAGCCCCATTTCTATAGATGCAAGTGGTTACTCTGCAGCTGTATACTTTGCATCGGTACTATGCTTTATCACAAAGTACAGACACCTACTTTATATTGGGAAATAGGCAGAGGAAAAGTAGCTATCATAGAAAAGCATAGACGCATTTTTCTATCGCCACAAGCAGATATTTATAGCTATCACAGGCTACACTGTGCTCTCTTTCGGAATACACAATGGCAGTATAAAAGCAGTACAAAGAAACTTCCACTGCAATATGCCTATATAAGAAGAGGTTTCCGAGGAAAAATTCAATACTTGCAAACACTCTTTGCTATCCAAGAAGTGGTATTGGACACCTCTCTACCTCCTACACAACTCCACTCTCTAAAGAAAGAGTGTGAATCGTTGGGACTTCCTTTCCTACTACTCCGCCCGGAAGAAAAAGCCTATCTTCCACTCAAACGATAAAAATTTCTCCATTTCTCGTTTGTGTATTTCATAAATAGCGTAAATTTGTACCACACAAATACACTGGGCTATGGTGTAATGGTAACACAACAGATTCTGGTCCTGTTTTTCTTGGTTCGAATCCGAGTAGCCCAACAGACAGAGGGTGTGTCAGAACGATAAGTACTGACACACCCTCTAAGTTTATTGCTTATACTATGAAGCGTGAATGCCAGAAGGACATCTCATTTACTTAGCAAGCAAAACATCGGGAAATCTCCCTTACCAGAAACCGATACACTTATCAGCCTTAATACATTCTATTTACATTCCCTCTGTAATCTCTATAAATCTCACAGGAGAAAATGATATAAATCCATAAGCCTATCCACCTTCTCCACATCGGTATCCATACCCTCATTTCATAGCAAGCGTTGCTATCGTGATAGCGTTATAACGCTACCGTGGTAGCAAGGCTTCTTTCCGTGATAGCGTTATAACGCTATCATCACCCCCTCTACAAGTACCTGCAATAAAGATTTCAACCCAAGAAAGAGAGTGTTAATTGTTCCACCTATATTTACTTAAAAAGCACCATAAAAAATAGAAGAGAAAATAGAAAGTCTAAAAAAACTATATTGCAGAAGTTTCAAGCCCATAAAAGAGATATATACCACAAAAAGGCGTATTTTTGCGCATTATTCGGAAGTATGCAGAAATCACTACAATACATATATTTATTTCTACTCCTTTTTACGGCATATCCACTCTCTGCAAAGGAGAGGAATTTCACTGTAGTAATAGATGCCGGACACGGAGGAAAAGATCCCGGTGCTATAGGAAAAAGAGGAAAAGAAAAGAATATCAATCTCAATGTAGCACTCAAATTGGGACAATACATAGAACAGAATATGACTGATGTACGTGTAGTGTACACCAGGAAGACAGACACCTTCCTGCCTTTGCACCGCCGTGCGGAAATAGCCAATAAATCCAAAGCCAATTTGTTTATCTCCATACATACCAACTCCTTAGAGAGAAGAGGTACGCATATAGCAGGTGCAGAGACCTACACCTTAGGATTACACCGCACCAAAGAAAACTTGGAGGTAGCCAAGAAAGAGAACTCCGCCATCTTGATAGAGTCCGATTATAAGACACGTTATGCAGGATTTAATCCCAACTCGGCAGAAAGTTACATCATCTTTGAGTTTATGCAGGACAAAAATATGGCGCAAAGTGTGCAGTTCGCTCGCTCTATCCAAAAAAAGTTCAAAAGCTCCGGACGTGTAGACAGAGGTGTACATCAGGCAGGTTTCTTGGTGCTACGAGAAGCCACTATGCCCAGTGTACTCGTAGAATTGGGCTATATTTCCAATCCGAACGAAGAAAGTTTCTTATTGTCCGAACAAGGTGTCAGCCAGTTAGCACGCAGTATTTATGATGCCTTTGCACAATATAAATCAGGAGTTCGCACCTCAAATAAGGGAGAAAAAACGACAGAAGAACCCTCTACGCCTATAATAGAAGAGGAAACAAAAGAAGAAGAGAAAGCATCTACAGAAACTATAGTAGAAGAACCTACCTCTTCTCCTGTACAAGAACAACGTTCCACCACAGCAAAATCCACCTCAAAACCCGTATTCAAGATACAAATACTTACCTCCAACAAGAGTATACGTAAAGGAGCGAAAGAGTTCAAAGGACTCTCCCCCATCGGCTCTTTCAGAGAAAAAGGAATGTATAAATACACCTACTTAGAAAATACGAATTATAATACCGTGTATAGACAGCTCTCTACAGTAAAGAAAAAATTCCCGGGAGCTTTTATCATCGCATTCAAGAACGGTGAAAAAATAGATGTCAATACAGCCATAGCAGAATTCAAAAAGAAATGAATATGAGAAAAGAACTTAAAATAGGCATTGCAGGCATAGCTGCACTTGCTATTCTTATCTTTGGTATCAACTACTTGAAAGGTATCAATCTCCTCAAGTCCGAGCATTATTACAACGTAGATTTTACCAATGTAAACGGACTAACCAAATCAAGCCCGGTATTTTCCAATGGCTTTCAAGTAGGAATAGTGAAAGATATTTCTTACGACTATAGCAGACCCGGACACATCGTAGTAGGTATAGATATAGACGAAGCCTTTAAGATGCCTGTAGGCAGTAGTGCAGAACTTGTTTCGGATATGCTTGGAAATACCAAGATGGACTTATTGCTCAATCATAAAGCTACTACCTATCTTCAGGCAGGAGATACCATCTTAGGAAAGGTAAATATGGGACTGATGGGGAAAGCATCGGAAGAGCTTGTACCACAAGTAGAGCGTATCCTCCCAAAATTGGATAGTATTCTTACTTCTGTCAATACGCTCTTGGCCAATCCTGCACTGAAACAGACTTTAGAAAATACAGCACAACTCACAGCTTCGCTCAATAGTACAAGCAAGCAGTTGGATCACCTTATGAAAACAGAAGTGCCTATTATGACCCAAAATCTTACAGCACTCACTACAGACCTCAAGAAAATATCGGGTAATTTACAACAAGTGGATTATGCGCAAACCTTCCAGCGCATAGAAGAAACATTACGCAATGTACAATTACTCACAAACAAACTCAACAGCCAAGAAGGAAGTTTAGGTTTACTGCTGAATGACCCTTCACTCTACAACAACTTAAACAGTACTATGGAAAATGCTGCAAGTCTGCTCAAAGACTTAGAGACACACCCCAAGAGGTATGTACACTTCTCCATCTTCGGAAAAAAAGACAAGAAAGTAGCAGAATAAAGGAAAAAGAAAATGCTGTGCGGATTCGCACAGCATTTTTTGCTATTTCAGTTCTGCATAAAAAGCACTTACCAGATCATTGAGATAAGCAACTATACGTTCACTCTTCCATTCATCGGGGACTGTTTTTTCTGAACGCCAAACCTGCCTTGCTTGCTCTGCAATAGAAAAAATATCTTTTTCTACGGCTTCTATACGTTGTGTATAACCTGTTTTATCTGCATTGAACAGCTTGTCTATAGCTAAGTAATGATACCCATCGCTTTGCGCCCATAAAGGAAATATCTGTTTTTTCAGCTCCATACTCTTGGCAGAAAATGCAGACTCTGCACCCATAGCAGGAGCTACCAGTCCCTGTGGTAATTCTACACCACACCACATAGGTAATGTAACCGAAACAAAAGGCAGTCCTATCTGCACCCACCCTGTAGTATGTACAGGTTTTTCATTTTTCCGGGCATTCACGCCTTCTATAGCAATAGTACTGGAAGTTCCATACCTGCAAATCAAATCGTCCGAAGTAACCATAGCACCTTTAGCAGGCAGTCTACTGTAGGTTTTCCTGTAATCGGCTTTCAATACAGGGTGCACAGTAGAGCGAGAAAAGTCTTGCATCAAGGTTTCTATCCTAAGTTCCCCCACAGAAACTTCATTAAAAAGTAAATGAGCGGTTTGGCAACGAATAAAGCCTAATCCTTCTCCCTCTTTTCCCGTCTGTGAATAATTGGTACGCAGAACATATCCGCGTGGTGCTACTTTTTCATCATTGGCATCAAACTTCGTCCAAGTTTCATTATTTACCTCATAAAACGCGGCTCCACCTTCTGCATCTATCACACCAAAGTGCGCCGCCAATCCCATAGGCTTCGGTCTTGAGTTCAAGAGATTTTCAAAATCGGCTATTGTTTTACACTCTTTCAGTGCTTGGTGCATAAAGAATCCTTCTTGATCTATAAAGCCCCCTTTATACCCGGCATTTACATTGAAAGAAGCACTGTTCATAATGGCAAAACCTTTTTCGTTCCAGCCTCCCCAAATTTGCACGCCCAATGTATCTGTCGTATTAACCAGACCTACATACTCCCATTGATGAGCTGTATAGCGTTTCATCACATTTTCATATGCCTCTGTATCCCTTACTTTCCAAAGCATAGGTCTGCCAGATGCTGTAAACTTTCCACTGATAACGGCTGTAGTACAAGCCGAAGAAAAAGAATAAAAAGAGACGAAAATCCATAGAAAAGCCACTCTCAAATAGCGAAAGGTGCTTTGCGTAAAAGTTTGTTCATACATAATAATAAGAAATAGTGTTCTATAGCAAAGGTAGACAATCTTATACATACATATAGCAATAAAGCCAACCTTTTGTCTACTATAGACAGAGGTTGGCTTTACCACTTTAATGCGTTCAATGAGATTATTTTATATCCAATTCTTCTTTCATATCCAGTTCTTCTCCGTTCTTATCGAAGAACTTGTATTGTAGAAAGGCTAAGCTCTCATTGGGGATAATTTTAAGTCCGAATCCATACTTCAATTGCCATTTTCTTTTCAAGGAAATAAGCCCTTGATTGATATATGCGGCAATGTATGGATGAATGTGTAATACTATTTTCTTCAGTCCTAACTTATTGACCAAATAGTCTATTTTACTCTCTAATGTATCTGTGAAAAGAATAGAAGCTCTTATCTTTCCTTTCCCAAAACAAGTGGGACAATCTTCGTCTGTAGTAACATCTATAGCCGGGCGCACACGCTGACGTGTGATTTGCATCAAGCCGAATTTGCTTAGTGGCAAGATATTGTGTCTTGCTCTGTCTTTCTGCATATTTTGACACATACGCTCATAGAGCTTTTGTCTGTTCTCCGCCTTTGCCATATCTATGAAGTCTACTACGATGATGCCGCCCATATCTCTCAATCGCAATTGACGCGCTAATTCATCTGCTGCACCCAAGTTTACTTCCAGTGCATTGGCTTCTTGTCCATTGGCAGATTTCGCCCTATTACCACTATTTACGTCTACTACGTGCAGGGCTTCTGTATGCTCAATGATGAGATACGCACCACTCTTATAAGATATAGTTTTACCAAATGAAGACTTTATCTGCTTTGTGATAGCAAAATTGTCAAATATGGGAAGCTTTCCGGTATAGTGCTTCACTATTTCTGCACGCTCTGGTGCTATAAGTGTTACGTAGTCTTTTACTTCTTTATATACTTCCTCATCGTTCACATAAATGTTTTCGTAGGAAGGATTAAAGAGGTCTCTAAGCATAGCTACAGTTCTACTGGTTTCTTCATACACCAATGAAGGCAACTTTGTAGCTTTTTGCACTTTAGTAATGGCATCTTCCCAATGTCTCAGCAAAACCTTCAGTTCTGCGTCTAATTCTGCTACACGCTTATTCTCTGCAACAGTTCTCACTATCACACCGAAGTTTTTCGGTGTAATGCTTTGTACCAGCTGTTTCAAGCGAGCACGTTCTTCGCTGGACTTTATCTTTTGCGATACAGATATTTTATCATTGAATGGAATAAGTACAAGATACCTTCCTGCAAAGGAGAGTTCACAAGTAAGTCTTGGTCCCTTTGTAGAAATAGGTTCTTTTACTATCTGCACCAAAATTTCTTGTCCCTGCTGCAATACGTTGGATAGACTTCCTTCTTTGTCTATATCCGGCTGTACAGTAGCTTTCGCTATAGGGTAAAGCTTTTTTTTATCGCTGAGTACTTGCTTTAAGTACTTCTGATAAGAGTAAAATTGTGGTCCTAAGTCTAAGTAATGAAGAAAAGCGTCTTTTCCGAAGCCTACGTCTACGAAGCAGGCATTCAAGCCAGGCATAATTTTCTTTACCTTGGCTATGTACATATTCCCTACAGAGTAAGAGAGATCTCTTGTTTCTTTCTGTAACTCTACTAAGTTTTTATCCTCCAGTAAAGCGATAGAAATCTCTTTGGGTTGTACATCTACTACTAATTCGCTTGTCACGTTACTTTTGTTTGTGGTTTTACTTATAGACCTCTATGCTCTAAATAGCATAGGTTTTAACACGAAGAACAAACTTACACTTCTGTAAGTTTGTTCTTCGTATAATTAGACTGTTAGCAATTATTTTTTGCTTTTGTGTCTGTTCTTTCTTAGTCTTTTCTTACGCTTGTGTGTAGACATTTTATGTCTTTTTCTTTTCTTTCCGCTTGGCATAGCTTCAATTTTTATAGGGTTATTATTCTGTTAATTATTTCTTCTCTATTATTGTGAAAGTTTTAGCTGGCTTAAATGCCGGTATATTATGCTCTGGTATAATGATAGTAGTATTCTTAGATATGTTACGCGCTGTCTTTTGAGCACGTTTTTTTACTATGAAGCTACCAAAGCCACGGAGATAAATGTTCTCGCCTTTTGAAAGGTTTGATTTTACTGCTTCCATAAAAGCCTCTACTGTTTGTAAAACATCGTCTTTTGCAAGTCCGGTGTTTTTTGAAATTTCGTTTACGATATCTGCTTTAGTCATCTTGCTTATAGATTAGTGTTATGTATGTTCGTTTTCTACCAACCTTTTCTCACTATGGTATAATCCCAATAAATTCGACTCTACTCGTATTCTTTAGTGGACAGGCTTATTTTCGGACTGCAAATATAGACTTTTTATTGAGGATAGCGAAATAAAGACTTACATTTTTCACTCATTCCAAATAGGTTAGTCAAATTTTAGCTTCATAAAATATGCGGGACAATGAAAACAAGGTTTCTCTATTGCAATTTCTGAAGTAGCCAAGAAATGAGGCGAAGAGAGTTTATCACCACATTTATATAGGTTACCTGTAGCCGAAAGACCTTCCCACGTATTTAATTGGTGATGAAACAAGGCAGACACCGGTATTACCAATGTAAGCTCCCATACACCTTTCTGAACTTTTTCCTCAAAGGGCACTTCTCCTAAGCTGCTCCATCTATCTATAGAAGCCAATGTTTCCGCAGAAGCCGGGACTCTCTCTCCTATCTTGCCATAATGCAATAGCAGACGTGTAGCAGCATTACACTCAAAGTTGTAATAATACTCACTTGCATCTGGAGAGATAAAAAACTCGCAACAAGAATCTTCCCAAACCTTACCATTATCTGTTCTGGCTACGGCACGTACAGTTTTCTCCTCTATATAATAATGTAAGAGAAGCGTATCTCCTGTATGTGCCATTCTATAACTTACACGTGGTTTATATGGATAGTCTTTTTCCCAATTTGCAATATCTATCTGATGAAATGGGATACAGAAACTATCCAATAAAGCTTTTACTTCTATAGCCGTAATCTTTTTCTCCGTATGAATATGAGGTATTACTTGACACATTATCTTGTTACTTTTTCTGTACTATTATATTTGAACAATAAGGCAAAACTGATAGCTACAACCACAGCATAAAGAGAGAAGGTATACCAGCTATAACTCCAACCGGTAAGCAATGCTTCTGCCGAAGCCGTATCGTAATACATACCTTCTTCCAAACGAGGCAATGCAGGCACAAAATGACTGATGACAGCTTGCGCACCATAAGAACCTATGGTAGCCCCTATCCCATTGGTCATAATCATAAACAGACCTTGGGCACTGGAACGAATACTGCTATCTGTTTCATTGTCTACGAATAGAGAACCGGAAACATTGAAGAAATCAAATGCTACACCATAGACTATCATACTCAATAACAGTAACCAAACACCGCTACCGGGATTACCCAACCCGAGAAGACCAAAGCGCAAGACCCAAGCAGACATAGCAATGAGCATCACATTGCGAATACCAAATTTACGTAGCGCAAAAGGAATGATCAAGATACATAATGTTTCACTCATCTGAGAAAGAGAAATCAGCACATTGGAATACTTTACTCCGAAAGCATCTGCATAAGCCTCTATTCCACCGAAAGCTCCCAAATAAGGATTGGCAAACGCATTGGTTATCTGTAGGCAAACTCCCAAAAGCATAGAGAATATAAAAAACAAAGCCATCTTTCGTTGCTTAAACAGCTGGAAAGCTCGTAAGCCCAAAGCATCTACAAGCCCCTTACCTCCTACTCCACGAGAGGTAGGACAACTTGGCAAAAGGAAACTGTACATAAGCAACACAAGGCTTGTTACTCCCGATACAAGAAACTGCGTACTCAGATTTTCTATTTGTAAAGCACTTACCAAGAGCATACAACAAATAAAACCCACTGTACCAAATACCCGAATAGGTGGAAAGACTTTCACTATATCCAATCCGGCTTTCTCTATAGCCGTATAAGCTACAGAATTACTCAGAGCCAAAGTTGGCATATAAAAAGCCACGCTCAACGTATATAAGCAGAATAGTATAGAAAAATCCGGAGTCCCGACAGACTGGCAATAGATATGCGCTCCTATCATAAGTGAGCCTGCCACCCCGTGGCAAAGCCCCAATAAACGTTGTGCAGGTATCCATCTGTCTGCTACAATACCCATCAGAGCCGGCATAAAGAGAGATACCACACCCTGCATAGAGTAAAAGGCACCTATTTCGCCACTTAATCCTACTTCCGACAAATAGCGTCCCATAGAGGTGAGATAAGCTCCCCAAACCGCAAATTGCAGGAAATTCATAATAATCAGTTTCAACTTTGTATTCATGGTTGCTATAAATTTGGTTGTGTATATGAGCCCTATCGCATAAGACAGAGCGAAAGCGCAACAAATGTAGAAATAAAGCCAAAATAAGAAATCAAGTCGCAAAAAGAAAATGACCATTTACCTCCTATAAGCCTCAAAAGACGGTAAATTTCCCTTCCACAGATATGTTATATCCCTAAATTTTCTATTCATAACAGCTTACATTATCTTTGCTTGCGAAAGAATATATATCAATTCAAAGTGATAGACATGAAGAAAAAAAACATCGTCCTACTCCTTGCCTTATTATGGAGTATGCAACTCTGGGGGCAACGCAACTCTGCTTACGAAAGTTACATTCATAAATACAAAGAGCTTGCCATAGAAGAAATGCAACGCTACAGAATCCCTGCCAGTATTACTTTAGCACAAGGCTTATTGGAGTCCGGTGCCGGGAACTCCCTATTGGCACGCAAGTCCAATAATCACTTCGGCATTAAATGTGGCAGTGCATGGGACGGTGCTTCTGTAAGACATACAGACGATGCTCCGAACGAATGTTTCCGTGCCTATAAACACCCCAAAGAGTCTTACGAAGACCACTCCAAATTTTTGGCTACTCGCCCACGATACAGTTTTTTATTCAATCTATCCCTTACCGATTACAAAGGCTGGGCGAGAGGGCTGAAACGTGCCGGGTATGCCACAGATCCACGCTATGCAGACAAGCTCATCGGTATCATAGAAACTTACGAACTACATATCTTTGATACCAAGCACGGCAAGAACAAGCGTGGCAAAGAAGGAGAGTTTTTCCATCAGCCTTATTTGGCAAACGACCTTGTGTACATCATAGCCAGACCGGGAGATACATTCAAGATTTTATCAAAAGAATTGGGCATCAGCAGAAAAAAACTTGCCAAATACAACGAACTACCCAAGAAACATACTTTCTCAGGCGGAGAAATAGTGTATTTGGAAACCAAGAGAAATAGAGCTACTCCGGAATACATCATTCACAAAGTCAAACCGGAAGACTCTATGTATAGCATAGCACAGACTTACGGTATCAAATTGAAACGTCTGTATAAAATGAACGAAATGGACGAAACAGAGGGCATACCTCCTGTAGGTACTATAATGCGACTTAGATAGGATTTTTCCTAAGAAAAGCAGGAAAAAGTAGAAGAAAAGACAGGAAAACAAATCTTTCAAGCAAAAAAAGTAAAAATAGAGATAGGATTCCTAAAAACAATTTCTACATTTGCTTACAAAATGTCATAATTCAGAGCGATATGGATAAAATTGATAAATTAGACAAGCAGATTTTACAGATCATCTCCCAGAACGCACGCATTCCCTTCAAAGACGTAGCCGCAGAATGTGGAGTATCTCGTGCAGCCATTCACCAACGTGTCCAACGTCTCATAGATATGGGGGTTATTACAGGTTCCGGTTACCATGTAAACCCTAAGAGCTTAGGTTATAACACTTGTACTTATGTAGGTGTAACTTTGGAACGTGGTTCTATGTACAAGGCTACTGTAGCAGAGCTTCAGAAAATTCCGGAAGTAGTAGAATGCCACTTTACCACAGGACCTTACACTATGCTCATCAAACTATATAGTGTGGACAACGAACACTTGAAAGAGCTACTCAATAGTCGAATCCAAGAAATCCCCGGTGTAATATCTACAGAAACGCTCATTTCCTTAGAAGAAAGCATCAAAAAAGTAACCCCTATCCGTAAATAACCAAGAAATGGATTGGTTACAAGCGCATCATTTAGGAGGCATCGCCATAGGTATCTGCACATTTTTCATCATAGGGATATTCCACCCTATCGTGGTAAAGTGCGAGTACTATTGGGGAACTACTTGTTGGTGGATATTTCTCATTTTTGGTATTTTGGGCATAGTAGGTTCTATTTGGGTAGACAATATCCTACTCTCTTCTGCCTTGGGTGTCTTTGCTTTTTCTTCTCTCTGGACAATCAAAGAGATTTTTGAACAAAGAGAAAGAGTTCTCAAAGGCTGGTTCCCTATGAATCCTAAGAGAAAGCACTTATATACCTCCAAAAAGAAAAAAGCATAAATCATTACTGCCGGTGTGCAGAAAAATGACTTTACAAAGAACATAACTCTGTACGAGTTATGTTCTTTTTTATATCTATCGGTTATCTGCATCATAGTTCACACAGAAAATCCACGCCTATCGCTACATTTTCTATAAACTTCAATGGAAGTCTATATAAATCAAACCACAGTTTATATAAACTCAAGTGCAAGTTTATATAAACCCCACTTGAGAATAAAGAATTCCTCCTTACACTCTATTTTTGGAAAAGAACAATCAAATTTCTTCGCAAGTTTTCTGTAGAAAAACAGAGCATACCTTGCATACAGGTAGAAACTGTTTTTATATTTGCAGGTACAATTTCATTAGACAGCCACTTTATGACCATAGCAGTAGATTTTGACGGAACCATCGTAACACACCAATACCCTGCTATAGGAGAGGAAATTCCCTTTGCTATAGAAAGTCTTATCAAGCTCCAAAAACAAGGACACAAACTTATCTTGTGGAGCGTAAGAGAAGGAGCATTATTGGAGGACGCTATAGCCTACTGCCAAAGAAAAGGACTTGTTTTTTACGCTGTAAACAAGAATTACCCGGAAGAAGAAACAGATCACCCCAATTACTCCCGAAAACTACAAGCAGATATATTCATAGACGATAGAAACGTAGGTGGAATGATGGATTGGGGACTTATATATAGAATTATAAGCAGGGGATTAACACTGAATGATTTATTATCTCACGTAGACCATTTGGCTCCTACCAAAAAGAAAAAAAGCTTTTGGAGTAAACTACTCGGAAGCTGATATAACCGCACTGTAGAAACTTAACATCAATCTTAAATCATAAACCCTTAAAATTAACATTATGCCTTATTTATCCGAAAGAGGTGTCCGTATACCGGCATCTGCCATTAGAAAACTAACCCCACTTTCCGATGCTGCCAAAGCTAAAGGAATAAAAGTGTACCACCTAAACATAGGTCAGCCGGACCTGCCTACTCCTACTACAGCTTTGGAAGCGATAAGAAACGTAGGACGTACCACTTTGGAATATAGTCCCAGCCAAGGTTACCAAAGCTACAGAGAAAAATTGGTAACTTATTACAACAAATATGGTATTCACTTAAGTGCAGATGAAATTTTGGTTACTACAGGTGGTTCCGAAGCATTGCAATTTGCTTTCTTAGCTTGCTTAAATCCCGGAGATGAAATCATCACGACAGAACCTACTTATGCCAACTATATGTCTTTTGCCATCTCTGCGGGAGTTACTGTAAAGACTATCACCACAAGCATAGAAAACGGATTTGCACTGCCTCCCGTACACGCTTTCGAAGAGCTTATCACAGAGAAAACCAAAGCTATCCTTATCTGTAACCCCAATAACCCTACAGGCTATCTCTATACTAAAGAAGAGATGGAGCAACTGAAAGAAATAGTAAAAAAGCACGACTTATTCCTGTTCTCGGACGAAGTATATCGTGAATTCAGCTACACAGATACCCCATACATCTCTGCTTGCCATTTGGAAGGTATAGAAGACCACGTTGTGATGATAGATTCTGTTTCCAAACGCTACTCAGAATGCGGTATCCGCATAGGAGCACTCATCACTCGGAACAAAGAAGTAAGACAATCCGTACTGAAATTCTGTCAAGCTCGTCTTAGCCCACCACTTTTGGGACAAATAGCGGCAGAAGCCTCTATAGACGAACCGGATTCTTACGGTAAAGCTATCTATGATGAATACTTGGAACGCCGTAAATGCCTCGTAGAAGGACTAAACCGCATTCCGGGTGTATTCTCCCCTATGCCTATGGGAGCGTTCTACACCATAGCACGCCTGCCTATAGATGACTGTGATAAATTCTGTGCGTGGTGTCTGTCCGACTTCTCTTACGAAGGCGAAACCGTAATGATGGCGCCTGCTACAGGTTTTTACTCCACTCCCGGTGTAGGTAAAAACGAGGTACGTATAGCCTACGTATTGAAGAAAGCAGACTTAGAGCGTGCATTGTTCATCTTGGAAAAAGCCTTAGAAGCATATCCGGGACGCACCCTATAAAATAAGAATATATGAAGTGGCAATACCTACTTGCAAAACGAATTTATAAACGTAAGGAAGAGAAAAAAGAAATCTCCAAACCTGCTATTCGCATAGCTATGATAGGTATTGCCATAGGTCTGGCTGTAATGCTTGTATCCGTGTCTATTGTACTCGGATTCAAGCATCAAGTCAGAGATAAAATAGTAGGGCTCGGCAGTGATATGACACTGACCAACCTACAAGGCAGTGGAGGAGAACATCTCTATCAAACAGAACCTCTTACTATCTCTCCTGCCCTTATGGCTACTCTGCAACAGCTCCCGGAAATAGCACATATCCAAAGGTATGTACATAAATCCGGTATGATTATGACTTCGGAAGCCTTTCAAGGATTTATGCTCAAAGGGGTAGCGCAGGAATACGATTGGACGTTCCTGAAAGCGCATTTGTTGGAAGGAGAAATTCCACTTTACACAGACAGCGTAGCCTCCAACAAAGTATTGATTTCACGCTCACTGTCGGATAAGTTGCATTTGTCTTTGGGGGACAAGATAGACACTTACTATATAGAAGAGCGTGTCCGCATCCGAAGATTGGAAATAGCAGGCATCTATCAGACTGCTATGCCTGCATTTGATGACTTTTTCCTCATCACAGACCTCTACACTGCCACACGTTTACAAAACTGGGAAGCACACCAAGTAGGTGGTATAGAAATAGCTTGTACAGCTCCTCTCAACACTGATTTGGACGCTGTAAGAGAAGCCATACTGCCACATATTTCCCAACATCTCTCTACCCCCTTTCTACTCTCTACCGTAGAAGAAACCTATCCGCAGATTTTTGCCTGGTTAAGCGTATTGGACACCAATGTTTGGGTCATCTTAGTGCTGATGATTGCCGTATCCGGTTTTACGATGATTTCCGGCTTGCTCATCATTATATTGGAGCATACCCAAATGATAGGATTACTCAAGGCATTGGGAGCAAACAACAGATCTATTCGCCAAGTTTTTCTCATTATGTCCGTCTTTGTCATCGGCAGAGGAATGCTCATAGGGAATGCCATTGCATTGATTTTCTTCTTCGTGCAGTCCCAATGGAAGATTTTCTCATTAGATCCTACTATTTATTATTTAGAAGCTGTCCCTATTTCCTTCGGTTGGGGGTGGTATCTTCTCGTAAATATTTTGGCATTCTGTACCTCTGTACTTATGCTCATCGCCCCCTCTTATCTCATCAGTCGTATTCACCCTGCACGTTCTATTCGGTTTGAATAAACAAAAGAACATCAAAGAGATGGCACTCCATTAGGTTCTATCATTTCTTATACTTAACTTTGAAGTCAGAAAGACAAGTTTATATACACCTGTCGCAGATCAAGTATAAACTTTAGACAAACAATATAGGTATGAACATTCCTGCTGTATTTAACGAAATACGTCCTTACACACCAGAAGAACTCCCTCAGGTTTTTGAAGAATTGATAGCAGATCCTGCTTTTCAAGCTGTAGTGGCACAAGTGATGCCTCAAATACCATTTGAACAAATCGCTACACAATTACGCCAATGTAAAACCAGCTTGGAAGTACAAAAACGATTCTTTCACACGCTCCTTCATCAGCTTCTAAAAACCCACGCCAAAGGGTTTCTCTTGGATACCACAGCTCTCCCGGAGAAGAACCTTCCTTACACATTTATCTCCAATCATAGAGACATTGTACTTGATGCCGGTTTTCTCTCTGTAGGTCTCATAGACAACGGATTTCCCACAACTGTAGAAATAGCAATCGGAGACAATCTTCTCATTCACCCTTGGATAAAGAAATTGGTACGTATCAATAAATCTTTTATCGTAAAACGTGGATTAAGTATGAGAGAAGTCTTGGAAGCTTCCAAACTGATGTCTCAATACATTCACTTTGCAGTAAAAGAAAAAGCAGAAAATGTATGGATAGCACAAAGAGAAGGAAGAGCCAAAGACTCCAACGACCACACACAAGAAAGTGTCCTCAAAATGCTGGCAATGGGAGGAGAAGGAGATTATGTAGACCAACTATTGGAGCTACACATCTGCCCACTTTCTCTCTCTTACGAATATGACCCTTGCGACTATCTGAAAGCCCAAGAAATGCAACTCAAAAGAGATATTGAGGATTACAAGAAGACACAAGCAGACGATTTGCATAATATGCAAGTAGGTATTTTCGGGTACAAAGGAATGATTAACTTTAAGGCAGCCCCTGTCATCAATCCATTCGTAGAAACATTACGACACTTGCCTAAAACAGAATTTTATACTCAAGTTGCCACACACATAGACCAAGAAATACACAAGAACTACATTCTCTATTCCGGGAACTATGCAGCTGTAGACTTATTGGAAGACAGTAACCGTATGTCTTCATATTATACAGAAGCAGAAAAACAAGTATTCTCGGATTACATTGCAACGCGCATAGAGATGATAAACATAGAGAATAAAGACATACCTTTTTTGCGTAAAGCATTGCTTACTATGTATGCCAATCCTACTTACAATTATCTTAAGGCACACCAAGCATAATGAAACACCTTCTGTATCTCTGCATAGTATTACTTTGCACAGCGTGCGGTAAAGAAGCACCTCTTTCTCCCAACGTTTGGGTAGAAATAGCCTGTATAGCCACCAATAGCAAAGGCGCACCTGCATATTTCATCAAGGACGACGGAAGCCGTTATACCATTGCAGAGATACAGAAGAAACAAGATATACACGCTGCTGACAGTACCTACAGAGTGCATTGCTCTTATACTAAAACAGGAGAAGATAGCATCAAGGTTTTTGCTTATGCCTTGGTTACTTCTCCTGTACCTCAGCCTACTTCTTTTTTTCCTAATGGCATAAAAACGGCTCCCGTACATATAGAAGCTATTTGGAAATCAGGGGACTACATCAATATGATTCTTTATCCTATGATAAAAGAACAAAAGCACGTCTTTCACTTCGTAGAGCAGCAACTCACTTTACAAGAAAACAACAGAAAACACCTCTCATTCCTCTTGTACCACGATAATAAAGAAGATACAGAAGCTTATAGAAAAAAGCACGTGCTTTCTCTCCCATTATCCCCCTACAAGTCCATATTAAAACAAGGAGATACTGTTTCTATAACAATCCAAACCTATAAAGAAGGTTTAAGCACTTACACTTTTGTGTACTGAAGTTCTTTAGTTCTGACGAACTTAAGGGGTATATACAAAGAAAAATCGTTGTAAAACATACGTTTTACAACGATTTTTCTTGCTATCTAATACTTCTTTGCGGAAGCGGGGGGATTCGAACCCCCGGTACAGTTACCCGTACGTCAGTTTAGCAAACTGGTGGTTTCAGCCACTCACCCACACTTCCTTTTTCAAAGATGATGCAAAGATATATGTAGTTTCTGTCTTTTGCAATTCTTGTCCTCCTTTTTTTACGTTTTCCTGTTGCAAAAGTTCCATTACGAAGCACAAATAGCTTTCTATTGTTGCAAAAACAATGAAAGAACACTTGGGAAACGCTGTCTAAATGGGTAGAAAGCCCCGATAAAACAAAAGATTTGCTATCAGAATTTCTATAATAGCCGGTTGTTACTCTCTTCTCCTACCGGGTATCCATCACATTTCTACGAGTTTCTCTTTTAAGAATTGTCCCGTATAAGAATTTTCATTGCCGGCTATTTCTTGTGGTGTGCCTACTGCTACAATCTGTCCTCCTTTCTCTCCACCTTCCGGTCCCAAGTCTATAATATAATCCGCACATTTTATCACGTCCATATTATGTTCTATGATGACAATGGTATGCCCACGTTCTATCATAGATTGAAATGCCTTGAGCAAATTCTTTATATCGTGGAAATGTAAACCTGTAGTTGGCTCATCGAAAACAAAGACTGTAGGCTGTATTTTCTCTTGTCCCAAGAAATAAGCCAATTTGACACGCTGATTTTCTCCGCCAGACAAAGTAGAAGAAGTTTGTCCTAATTTGATGTAGCCTAAACCCACATCTAAGAGTGGTTGCAGCTTCTTGGCTATCTTCTTTGCTCCCTTTTCTGTAAAGAATTCTATGGCTTGTCTTACCGTCATATCCAAGACATCGCTGATATTCTTTCCTTCATATAGCACTTCCAAAGTTTCCGCTTTGAAACGTTTTCCGTGACAAGCTTCGCATTCCAATACAAGGTCTGCCATAAACTGCATTTCTATCGTAATGGTGCCATCTCCTTTGCATTCCTCACATCTTCCCCCTTCCGTATTAAAAGAAAAGAAGCCTGCATTATAACGCATTTGCTTAGCCAATGGTTGCTCTGCAAAGAGCTTACGAATTTCATCGTAAGCCTTAGTATAGGTAACAGGGTTACTACGAGAAGACTTTCCTATAGGATTTTGGTCTACAAATTCTATGTCTTTCACCATAGAAATATCTCCTCTCATAGCGATATGCTCTCCCGGTCTTTCTGTAGCTTCCCCCAACTCTCTCTTCAATGATTTATAGAAGATGTCTTTTATCAAAGTACTTTTTCCGGAACCGCTCACACCGGTTACCACAGTCATTACATTGAGGGGAATTTTTACATCTACTCCTTTCAGGTTATTTTCTCTGGCTCCTATGATTTCTATATAGTTGTTCCAAGCTCGTGGTGAAGCAGGCAGTGGTATTTTCTCTTCTCCGAGTAAATAGCGTACCGTATGACTTTTCGTATTTTTTCTTAAGTCTTTCAAATCTCCCTCGTACACTATTTCTCCACCAGTTCTCCCTGCATCCGGACCTATATCTATGATATAATCCGCCGCACGAATTATTTCCTCATCGTGTTCTACTACGACTACGGTATTACCTTGCTGCTGGAGTTGGCGCAAGACTTTTATCAGTTTATCCGTATCTCTGCTATGCAATCCGATACTTGGTTCGTCCAATATATACAAAGATCCAACCAAGTTATTTCCCAAAGAAGTGGCTAAATTGATACGCTGACTTTCTCCACCCGATAAAGAGTTACTCAATCTATTGAGAGTTAGGTAGCTCAAACCTACATTGTTCAAAAACTGAATGCGACTTTCTATTTCTTCCAACAGCCTTTTGGAAATCTTTCGTTCTTGTTCTGTAAGCTCCAACTGCCGGAAAAACCGCCCTAATTCATTCATAGGTAACTCTACCAATTCTGTAATAGTAGCTCCTCCTACTCGTACATAAGAAGCCTCTTTCTTCAGTCTGCTACCATTACAAACAGGGCAAACCGTCTTTCCTCTGTAGCGTGCAAGCATAACCCTATATTGAATCTTGTATTGGTTTTCTTCCAGCATTCTGAAAAAACGATCTATACAAATCGTATCGGGCTGTCCATCTCCATGCCACAGAAAATCTTTCTCTGCTTTGGTCAGTTCATAATAAGGGGTAAATATGGGGAACTTATACTCCGGTGCTTTCAATAAAAACTGTTGGAGCCACTCTCCCATTTTCTCTCCTCTCCAGCAAATAACAGCTCCATCATATACACTAAGCGCTCTGTTCGGAACGACTAATTGTTCATCTATACCTATTACTTTTCCAAATCCTTCGCACGCAGGGCATGCTCCTGCCGGAGAGTTAAAAGAGAACATTTGGTCTGTAGGTTCCTCAAATATAATACCATCTGCCTCAAATGTGGTAGTAAATGTATGCAGAACAGTATCTTCTCCCGAAGGATAAAAGCGTAACAAACAAACTCCCTCTCCCTCAAATATGGCAGTTTCTGTAGAGTCTACCAATCTGCTGACAGCATCTTTGCTATCATCGCATACCATACGATCTATGAGTAGATAAACCGTATCTGTATCCTTGTACGTATAATCCGATATACGCACCATTTCTCCATTTACCTCTACCCTGCTAAAACCCTGTTTCTCGTCTATTTCCAGTTGCTCTTCTATGCTTCGCCCATTGCGTGGCAAAAGTCGGGTAAGGACGGTATAACGCGTCCCTTTTGGATAACTCAACATACAGTCTACCACATCTTGTGGGCTATCTTTTTTTACCAAAGTACCAGAGATGGGAGAATAAGTCTTCCCTATGCGTGCAAACAACAAACGAAGATATTCATAGATTTCTGTAGAAGTCCCTACGGTGGAACGAGGATTTCTACTGATAACTTTCTGTTCTATGGCAATGGCAGGAGGAATACCTTTTATAAAATCACATTCGGGCTTATTCATTCTACCCAAGAACTGACGGGCATAAGAAGAAAGGCTTACCACATAACGGCGTTGCCCTTCTGCATAGAGTGTATCAAACGCCAAGGAAGACTTACCGGAACCGGAAACACCCGTAATAACCACGAGCTTATTTCGGGGAATATCCAAACTTATATTCTTTAGGTTATTTACTCTTGCGCCTTGTATAGAGATGTATTTTGTATCGGACATATAGCTTATATTCTATCTTGATGTTTTCTGCGGAAGAAATTCTTTTTCAAGATACCTCCTCACATACAGAACTGCAAAGGTAACCTATATTTATAAGTTCAGACCGTTACACAGTCTCCAAAATAACAAGTCAGCCTGTCATTTTACTTGACTTTGCAGAATATAACAATCGCAAGGAACCGACAACGAGTGCTGTATGGGACAAGAGTCCCAAGTAGAAAAAAGGAAGTGCTACGCTGTAAGCTCTCTTACATCACGTAGCATCCTTTTACCTTATTCTTTTACTTCAGAAAACCTTGCTGTTTCAGCACATTAAGGAGTTTTTCCGAGAAGTATTCATTGTCTGTTTTCTTATAGCGAATATCTGCAAATACCTGCGCCAAGGTTTCTACCTTGTTTATTCGGACAAACTCTCTGTTTACTTCCAAGGCTTCTTTCTCTTTATAGATATCTTCTATCCTCTGTGCATCGTATGCCTGATAAGTTTCCTTATGTATCAAAGCCGATGCCGGTAATCTTTCTACCTGAGAAGGATATTCTTGTGGATAACCTACAGACAGTGCCGCTACAGGAAATACTAAGGTAGGAAGTCCGAGTTTTTCTATGATTTGCTCCGGATTATACAATGCTGTTCCGAGATAACAAGTACCCAATCTTTCCGCTTCTGCCAATACGGTAAACGTTTGCAATACTAATAGCGCATCGGAAAAAGCATTGAGAAAAGACTGAAAATTATCATAACCGGCATGGGCATTTCTTAAGTCGCACCATTGGGTAACTCTATTAAAGTCTGCACAAAAGGTCAGCAAATAAGGAGCTTCTGCCACCATAGGCTGATTAAAATGTGCTGTGGCTAAATCTTTTTTCTTTGCTTCATCTTGTGTTATTACTACGCTATAGAGTTGCATATTCCCCATCGTAGGAGCACGAAATGCAGTTTCCAACAGCTCATAAATAAGTGATTCCGGCACAGGTTTGTTTGAGAACTTACGAACCGTGCGTCTTTCTTTTATACTATTTTTCATCTTACTATTATATAAATGAAGGTGTGCAGCTTGAATAGACTGCACACCTTATATGCTACATATAATGTATTTATTATTCTTTTGTTTCCTTTGGCAATACGAAGTGCAAAACCAGAAAACCTAAAATACCAGCTACAAGCGATCCTCCTATTACCCCAAGTTTGGCTTGTTCCAAGAATTCCGGGTGATTTTTACCGAAAGACAAGTTGCCAATAAAGAGAGATACAGTAAAACCAATACCAGCCAACAACGACACTCCCGCCAAGTTACTCCAGTTCATACCTTCCGGTTTCTTAGTAATACCCAGTTTGATAGTAGCCCAAGTAAAACTATACACTCCTACGAACTTACCTACAACAAGTCCCAATCCAACCCCCAAAGCAACAGGAGTAAAAATTTCCGTATCACCTTTAACTACAAGACCTGCATTGACAAAGGCAAACAGAGGCAATATCCAATAGTTTACAGCAGTATGCAGTTCATGTTCCAATTTCTGAAGAGGTCCTATTACTCTATTGGAAGCACGGGCTATATCTTCCAGCTGATTTATCTGAGTTTGATTCAGTACAACATTATCATCTTTCAAGGCAGGGAGATTCTGAAGACTGGTACGAATACGATCTATGTACTTACCTACTCCCAATTGTGGACGTGCACGAATACAGAACGCCAATATCACACCGGCTATGGTACTATGAACACCGGATTGCAAAAAGAGATACCAAACTATAACGCCATAAGCAAAGAGGAAAACCTCACTCAACTGGTAATTCTTGCTCAAGTAATACATGAGTATGAACATCACAGCCGCGGCTACCAAGTACCACAAAGATAAGTGGGTACTATAAAAAATAGCGATAACAAGGATACCACCTATATCGTCTACTACCGCCAAGGCAGTAAGAAAAATTTTTAAGCTCACAGGAACACGTGTTCCCAAAAGACTCAAGACTCCTAAAGAGAATGCGATATCCGTAGCCATAGGAATAGCCAAACCACGACCTGTAAGTTCTCCCGGGTGATTAAAAAAAGCATATACCAAAACAGGAACAATCATACCACCACAAGCTGCCAAGATAGGTAAGAGTGCCTGACGAACAGAAGAAAGGTCTCCTGCCAATACCTCTCGTTTAATCTCCAAACCGACCATAAAGAAGAACAAAGTCATAAGTCCATCATTGATAAACTCTATCACCTTCAGAGGGTGTCCTCCATGAGAGAAAACATTGAACGCGCCTATACGGAAGTGCATTTCTTGATTCAGAAAAGCAGTATAGTCTGGAAACAAAGAAGAGTTTGCCACGACAGCTGCCGCAATGGCGGCACAAAAAAGGAGTACGCTGGAAGCAATACTCATTTTAGAGAATCTCTTAATACGCTCTACAAGTGTCATTTGTTTTTATTGTTTAGTTAAATATATTTCAATAATTAATCTGTCTTTGCAAAAATAAACAAAAATGACAGTTATCCAACAAAACTTCATAGAAAATGGGTTCTTCCTATCAGAAAATAAAGAAGAAAAGGTTCTGCCCAAATGCATGACCTAACCAAGGCACTCAATAGCAACCTCATAGAGTACATACGCTACGAAGTTCCGTACACGCTCGGAAAAAATTCCGCACACGTTCGGAAACATTTCCGTACCTGCTCGGAAAACAAGCAGGGATTATGCTCAATTTAGAATCAAGGCTTTATCTCGCAGAAAAGTTTTATCAGACAAAATGGTAATAATCGGGTTTTATACTCGTAAGACGTAAATAAGCGGTAGAACTCCTATTATAGAGGAGCAAAAGAATTATCTTTGGCTGTTTATAAACATTATGAGGAAAATTATACACATTGCATATTGGGGTTTGGTCATCTGCTTATCCTGTTTGTCTATAGAAATTCAAGCACAACAAGCAGTAAATATAGCCTATATAGATTCTCTGAACAACAAATCTTATGAAAGCAGATACAAGGATTTAACAGAGAGTGCAAACTATGCCGGCGAAGCATATTCCTTATCCGAAGAATATCCTGTAGGACGAGCACAAGCACTCAATAATTTAGGCTTTATCTCTTTCATGCGTATGGATTTTGAGCAAGCCTCCCGCTTATTTCAGAAAGTATATACCTGTACTGAAAATCAGTTGGAGTGCCTTATAGCAGATATTGGGCTGATGAAAATCACTCAGCGTACCTCTCAAAACAAGATGT
The DNA here is from genome assembly GCA_022764505.1 of Phocaeicola sp. Lineage (GTDB taxonomy): Bacteria > Bacteroidota > Bacteroidia > Bacteroidales > Bacteroidaceae > Phocaeicola. The sequence continues at coordinate 74,464 of JALEQJ010000004.1, forward strand.
ATTACGACTCTTCCAATAGAGCACGTCTACGCATAGCCAATATCCAAGAAGTACTTCCCACCATACAAGATGAACTACTCCGCAAAAGATTTTATTATGCACTTTCCGAATATTACATCGTAAATAGTATTTATTATTTTTATTTAGAGCAAATATCTCAATCCATAGATGCCTTAAAACAAATCAAAGAAGAATCCTTGGAAAATATCCCGGCACAACGCCTATACTATCTGTATGTAAAAGGTTCCGGCGGCTTGTCCGAAGGAGACGATATGGAAAAAATAGTGGTTCAAGAGTTTGAGATGCTCATAGAATGCCTCCTCCTTGCAAAAAAAGGAGATTATGCTTACTTTGAAGCCAATGCCTTACAAGGATTGGCAGAATTACTCATTCCTTTTGCTCATAGAGAAATCCTCCAAAAAAACACTCCTACGCTCCTTCGGTTACTGAATGATGGAAAAACTCCTTTGGAGGAACAGCCTTTACAATTTGCAGAAAAAGCACTGCAACTTTTCACAGAATACGGAGACTGGTATCAAAGTTCCGGTTGCTATCGTACTATGGCTACCTACTATAACTATCACCAAAATCCGGAAATGGCACTTTCCTGCTTGGCAAAATCTCTTAGTTTCGTAAACAAGCACTACCAGAAGTATTACCAACCTATAGATAGCTTAGACTACCTGCAAACCTACTCCCCCTATGGACACAATGTTTCTACAGAATTGGAGTGGATAAAAAGAGAAGTAAAAACGATTCCGGAGTGGATAGCTCGTATAAGAGAACAACTGAGTCTTACTTATTCCGCATTGGGAAGAAAAACAGAGTCGGACTACAATAGGAACATTTATCTGGATCTTTTGGACTACATCAGACAGGATAAAGAACTGGAAAGTAGAAAAGAAAATTTAGAACAGAAGGAAGCCCTCATCAGTAAAGTCTTAACCGGAGGTATCGTCGGTTTCTTGAGTTTTGTGTCATTACTTGTTTTACTCAATTACTACCAAAAAAAGCGAAACCAGCGGTATTCCTATAGGCTACATCAAGTCTTGAAACTGGGGCAACAGCTCATAGAGGCACTTCCTACTTCCATAGATGAATACAGTGCTATTCTCACCTCTATAGAACAAGTGCTACAAAAAGAACTGCCACGTATTTTTGAAACGAAAGACATCTGCTTATCCCAAGAAGAAAAAAACAGCCTACAAGCCCAAGAACTTGTCTTTCCGCTTCAGCCACAAGACCAACCTGTCCCTATAGGCTTCTTATACATTACCACTATTAAAACATGGAAAAAAGAAGATCAGGCTTTGGTTCAATTATTCCTCCCCTACCTCATTTGGACATTAGAAAATGGGTTGAGATGGGCATACTTAGAAACAGAGAAACAACGATTGGAAACAGAAGAATATATCAATACACAGCATCTCATAGAAAACAAATATCAGAATGCCACAAAGAAAGCATGTATCTTCATAGCTTCCGGTATTCAGCCTTATATAGACCGTATCATTCACCAAATAGATAAACTGCGCACTGCCAGCTATGCACAGAACGAAGAGGTGAAACAAGGGAAACTCTCTTATATTCAAGAACTCATAGACAAGATAAACGAATACAATGAAATCCTTGCCACATGGATCAAAATAAAAAAAGGAGATCTTAGTCTACACATAGAAACCTTCAATCTGAAAGATGTATTTGAAATTGTAGCTAAAGGGAAACGCACGTTTGAAAATAAACAGCAGACCTTGGAAGTTACACCTACAGACTTTATGGTCAAGGCAGATAGGGCTCTCACTTTCTTTATGATTAACACCCTGCTGGAGAATGCACATAAGTACACACCGGAAGGTGGAAGAATAAGACTCTATACAGAAGAATTTGACCAATACATAGAAATCTCTATCACAGATACGGGTATCGGACTAAGCTCGGAAGATATTCAAACCATATTGGGAGAAAAAGTTTATGAATCTCAACTCATAGGTATCAATCAAAGTACAGATACCCAAGCCCTCAAAGCACAGAAAGGACATGGTTTCGGTCTGATCAACTGTAAGGGTATCATTGAGAAATATAAAAAAACAAATCCACTATTCTCTATCTGCCACTTCGGGATAGAAAGTACGCTCAAGCAAGGTAGCCGTTTCTTCTTCCGTTTACCCAAAGGCATAAAAAGAACATTATTAGGAGGTCTTATCGCCTGCATTACATTGGGAGGAAGCAGTTGTTCTACAGAGCCAAGAAATGCACATACCCAAAGAAACCCTTTCTTGTACGACAGCCTGTTTTCTATTGCCAACGTGTATGCCAACAAGATGTACAATGAGAATATGAAAGGAGAGTACGAACAGGCACTTATCTATGCAGATTCCGTGATCCTTTTTATGAATGAGCATCACCTTTTGTACAATCAAGGCACAGCTCCTTTGCTTGAATTGGAGGGAAACCCCAATCAGCCCATCACAGAAATAGAATGGTTCAAGAGAGGTTATGATACAGACTACCATATATTATTGGATCTGAGAAATGAGGCAGCAGTAGCAGCATTGGCACTCAAAGATTTTTCTCTCTATAGATATAACAATAAAGCCTACACGATGCTCTATAAGCAAATCAGTCAAGATACCACATTGGAAGACTATTGTTTACAAATGGAGCAAACCTCCAAAAATAAAAGTATAGCCATCTTTTTCTGCGTAGCTTTCAGTCTTTGTGCAGGGCTCATTTTTTATTTATTGTATATCCGTAGGAACCTTAGAATGCGATATAACTTGGAGCAAGTGTTGCAGGTCAATAAAAAGATATTTTCCACCTCTCCTGTTGATGCACAGGAAGAAGAAGAGAAAGTACAATTGGAAAATATTTTAGCTACAGCTTACAATGCTATCAACCAAGTAATCCCTATTGGTAATATGGCATTCTGTGTAAAAGATGAAGAAACTACTCTACAGCTTGTTTCCCAAACTGAGATTACGGAAGAAGAAAAGGAACAAATCTGCAAACACGCACACATTAAAACAGCCTTCGTGGATAAAAACACTCATTGGGCATACTTCCCTCTCAATATCGCTTTCGGGAAAGAGAGTACCAATATAGGGACATTAGCCGTATATCTGCCTACAGAAAGCAATACAGGAGACTGTATTCTGTTTATCACGATGGTATCTCGCTATCTGGCATTGTACATTTATCATACTGTTATCAAGATCTCTTATAAATCTTCTATCGTAGAAATAGCACAAGACGATGTTTCAAGAATTCATTTTGAACAAGGGCTTATACACGTACAAAATATGGTGTTGGACAACTGTCTGTCTACCCTAAAGCATGAAACACTTTATTATCCACACCGTATCAAGCAAATTATAGCCAAATCCGAGCTACAAGATGATACTTCCACCTACCAAGAAGCCTTGATGAACATCTCAGAAGTAGTTACCCACTATAAAGAAGTATTCGGTTTACTCTTGTCTTGCGCAGAAAGACAATTGGAGAATGTAACCTTCAGAAGAGGAGATGTTTCCACCTATAAACTTATTCAGTATGCGGAAAAGTATAGCCAAAAACTATTGAAGAAAGCCGATTTTAATGTATACTTGCATACAGAAATAGAAGAAGATATGACAGCTATAGGAGATGAAGTCCTCTTAAACCTACTGATAGAGTGCTTACTACACGAAGCTATAGCTTATCCCAAAGAGGGAAATCTTTCCTTACACATCTACCGAGAAGACAAATTTATCCGTTTTGACTTCACAGATGAGCGTAGAGAAATGACCCAAGAAGAAGCCAATCAACTCTTCTACCCTCAACAGCGGGAAGAATATCACAATGGCAGCATTCTGTCTCAAGGATTTGAATGGCTCATTTGCAAACAAGTCATCAGAGAACACGATGAATATGCCAGTAGAAGAGGGTGCAGAATCAATGCTTGCCCTGCCGAAAAAGGTTTTAAGATATGGTTTACAATACCTATAAAATAAAGAATTAGCACATGAAGAAATTCAAGGTTGTCATAGTAGAAGATGTAAAATTAGAACTCAAAGGAACAGAAGAAATTTTCCGCCATGAAATACCCAATGCCGAAATCATAGGAACAGCTATGACAGAAGCAGAACTCTGGGAAATAATGAAACAAGAAGTTCCGGATCTTGTACTTTTGGATTTGGGTTTAGGAGGCTCTACCACCATAGGAGTAGACATCTGTGCAAAGTTAAGAACAGATTACCCGGCTCTGAAAATTCTCATATTCACAGGAGAAATTGTCAATGAAAAGCTGTGGGTAGATGCACTACAAGCCGGAGCCAATGGTATTATACTGAAAACAGGAGAATTACTCACTGCCACAGATGTACAAGCAGTAATGGACGGAAAAGAATACGTCTTCAATTATCCTATTTTGGAACGTATGGTAGAACGCTTCAAAGAAACCATACAAACAGAACAACGCCGTACAGAAGCCATTATCAGTTATGATATAGATGAATACGATGAACGTTTACTGCGCCACCTTGCATTGGGGTATACCAAAGAAATGATAGCCAGCTTACGCAGTATGCCTTTCGGTGTGAAATCCTTAGAAAAAAGACAAAACGACCTCGTAAACCGTCTGTTCAAGGCTACCGAACGAACCGGGATTAACGCTTGCAGACTTGTAACAAGAGCTTTTGAACTACGTATATTGGATATTGACCATTTAGAAGCAGATGAAGAGTAAATACTTGCCACACCCCATTACGCTTTTTATCAGTCTTTCTATCTTCACCATCATGCTCTCATGGATAGGAAGCATATACAAATGGCAAGGAGTTCAAAATTTACTCAGTTCCGAAAATCTACGTTGGATTTTAACCCATGCCAGCACAGATTTCTTCGGACAAAAATTTGTAACACACAGCTTTTTCTTAGCTATGGGAATAGGCACAGTCCTACATTCCGGATTGTATGCCACCATTGTTCGCCAATGGACAGGGAAAGCTCGCCTCACACACAAAGAACGCCGAGCACTTTGGACTATGCTCATCGGCTGTATTTTCTATTTCGGAATATTGAGTGCCTTATTGCTCCTATCCAAAGACCTATTTTACAATATCTGGGGAGGCTGGGAGAACTCACCCTTTTCCTATAGTGCTGTATTTCTATTGGCACAGGGTATCTCACTATCCAGTATTCTATTTGGTTTTACTATGGATAGATACAGATCCGGGAAAGATGTATTTGCAGGCATAAGTTTTGGTCTTCAGCAAACCTCTCCTTTCTTTACGATCTATTTCTTTATATCATTTTTCTTCCTATTAGAAGACAGAGCCGGAATTTTTCTTTTTTTCTCCCTCACAGAAACCATTGTATTTGTTTTGAAGGTTGTTTGTATCATCGCTTCTACCTATCTTATTTATAAGAAGTAAATCTACTGTCTCACTTGTAAAGGATCGGCTTTTTTATGTAATACGGAAATGCTATTCCTCTATATTTTTCTCGTTTTCTTTATCCCTCTATTCCCTTACTATAAAGAGGAACAAACAAACACTTCTACTTATTTTTTAAGAAGTAGGTCTTTATATCTAAAACCAAAACCTTATCTTTGGCAATTATAACCATTACCATAAGATGATGATATCCTATAAAAACATTCTTACTGTGTTATTTCTTATAGCTACTTCATGCACTGCTATAGGAAAGAACTTGGTTTACTATGTCAATCCATTCATAGGAACAGACTATACAGGAAATACTTACCCTGGAGCGCAAGTGCCGTTTGGTATGGTGCAATTAAGTCCGGACAACGGGCTACCCGGCTGGGACAGAATTGCAGGCTACTTTTATCCGGACAGTACCATAGCAGGTTTCAGCCATACACACCTCTCTGGAACCGGAGCAGGAGACCTATATGACATTTCTTTTATGCCGGTAACTCTTCCTTACAAAGAAGCAGAAGGGGACTTAGGTATCTACTCACGTTTCTCACACCAAGACGAAAGTGCCTATGCAGGTTATTATCAAGTCAGGCTCACAGATTATAATATCAATGTAGAACTCACTGCCACTCCAAGATGTGGTATTCAGCGATACACCTTCCCAAAAGCAAAAAGTGGCATTTACCTCAATTTGAAAAAAGCGATGAATTGGGATAAAACAGTGGATACCTATATAGAATTGGTAGATGCTTATACCATTCGTGGCTATCGCTTTTCCGATGGTTGGGCACGTAATCAAAAAGTCTATTTCGTAACTCGTTTTTCCAAACCTTTCAAGGAAGCTACTACCTTCAAAGAACCTCTACAAGGGGAACAAGGAACAGGATACATTGCTCGCTTTGATTTTGATACAGAAGAAGGAGAACAGATTGTAGTATCCACAGCTATTTCTGCGGTAAGTATGGAAGGAGCTATGAAAAACCTGCTCTACGAAGCTCCGCATAATAATTTTGATAAATACCTTTCTTTGGCTACCAAAGCATGGGAAAAAGAATTGAGCAAAATCCAAATAAAAAGTAAGGATTTTGATAAACTCACTGTTTTTTATACTTCTTTCTATCGGAGTATGCTGGCTCCTACCCTCTTCAAAGATGTAGATGGACAGTATTATGGAGCAGACTTTAATGTTTATCATGCATTAGGTTGGAATAATTACACCACGTTTTCTTTGTGGGATACCTATAGAGTAGCACACCCGCTCTTATTTTTGACACACCCCAAAGAAAGCAGAGATATGGTACTTTCCCTCATAGAGTTCGGGAAACAAAAAGGACGCTTGCCCGTGTGGAGCTTACACGGCTCGGAAACAGATATGATGCTGGGCTATCATTCTGTGCCTGTTATTGTGAGCCTGCTACTAAAAGAAAAAGGAGGATATTCTACAAGAGAAATCTTGAATCTCTGCTTAAAAACCGCCAATTATGACACTTATAGAAACATTGGCGATTATAAAAAATTCGGCTATGTTCCCTATGATATAACAGACCCTTACAATTCTGATAACTGGGCACTCTCTAAAACTTTAGAATACGCATACGATGATTATTGCATTGCACGTTTGGCTGAAAAATTGGGAGAAAAGGAAGTAGCTGAGACTTTCTACAAACGTGCCCAAAACTATCAGAACCTATTCAATAAAAACACCGGTTTCTTCCAACCCAAAGACAGTAACGGAGAGTTCATTGAACCTTTTGACCCAGAAGATTACACTCCTTATATTGCGGAAAGCAATGCTTGGCAATACTTATGGTCTGTACAGCATGACATAGATGGACTGATGAAACTATTAGGAGGTAAAGAACAGATGGCTAAGCGATTGGATCAAATGTTTACCACAGCTCCTACAGATTCTACTAAATTACCTATCTTCAGTACGGGTATGATAGGACAATACGCTCACGGAAATGAGCCCAGTCATCATATACCCTATTTATACAATGCTGTAAGACAACCTTGGAAAACAGCAGAATACATCAATAAAATTTGTACGGAACTCTACAAAAATACGCCAAGTGGATTATGTGGCAACGAAGATTGTGGGCAAATGTCTGCTTGGTATGTATTCAGCAGTATGGGTTTCTATCCCGTAAATCCCGTATCTAATGAGTACGAAATAGGAACTCCACAATTTGAGTCCATTACCCTCAACTTACCTAACGGGAAAAAATTTACAGTCCTTGCACACGGACTTAGCAACAGTCATATTTTTATATCAAGAGCATTCTTCAATGGCAAGCGACATAGAAAAAGCACGCTCACTTATGAAGAAATACAACAAGGAGGTACATTAGAACTCTTTATGACAGATCGTCCTGGAATTTGCTGGTATTAACTTCATTATGCACAATATAAAATACATCTCACATCATGAAAAGAATTACTTATACACTCTTCATAGCATTCATTGCTATATTCAGTGCCTGTTCCACAAAGACAGAACAAGCAGAAACTGATTACACAGCATTCGTAGATCCATTCATAGGAACAGATGGACATGGGCATACTTTCCCCGGTGCAGTAGTTCCGCACGGTATGATTCAACCCAGCCCGGACACACGCATAGATGGCTGGGACGCTTGCTCCGGTTATCATTACTCGGACAGCACTATCAATGGTTTCTCACAAACCCATGTGAGTGGTACGGGTTGTGCTGATTACGGAGATATACTTCTTATGCCAACAGTAGGAGATCAGATCATAAATCCACAAGACCTCACCTCTCAAACGCTGCCCTATGCTTCTACATTCTCTCATAACAAAGAAACTGCAGAACCCGGATATTATAATGTATGGTTGGACCGTTACAATGTACTGGCAGAAGTTACAGCTACCAAACGTGCAGCACTCTACAAATTCACCTACCCCAAAGATGGTGAAGCAGGTCTAATTTTGGATTTAGACTACTCTATACAACGCCAGAACAATAGAGATATGATCCTTGAAGTGGTAAACGACACAGAAATTCGTGGACACAAGGTTACCGGTTATTGGGCATTTGATCAAGTCATCAATTTTCACATTACCTTCTCAGAACCATTTACACACACAATCATAGAAGACAGCTTATTCACCGAGACCGGTAAACCTTATTTGCGCAAAAAGGCTTTGCTCAAATTCCAAAACCCTGAACCGGGGACTGTGTTTGCCAAAATAGCAGTATCTGCAGTAGACGTAGAAGGGGCTAAAAAGAACTTGTATGCAGAAATACCAGAATGGGATTTTGATGAGATACGCAAAAATGCCAAAGCAGAATGGAATCAATATCTTTCTAAAATAGACATAGAAACAGAAAATAAAGACGAAAAAAAGATTTTCTACACAGCGATGTATCATACAGCTATAGCACCCAATCTCTTTACAGACGTAGACGGACGCTACTTAGGTATGAACTTGCAAGCCCAACAAGGAGATGTAAAAAAGCCGATGTACACTATCTTCTCTCTGTGGGATACTTTCCGTGCTTTACACCCATTGCTCACCATCATTGACCCCGATTTGAATAATGAGCTTATACGCTCTCTCCTTATAAAGAAACAAGAAGGTGGCATCTTCCCTATGTGGGAATTGGCAGGGAACTATACCGGTACAATGATAGGCTATCACGCCGTATCACTTGTAGCAGATGCCTACACCAAGGGTATATCTGACTTTGACTTAAAAGAGGCTTATGAAGCGTGCTTGCGTAGTGCCGAGTATGATACCACAGGTATCAGTTGTCCTCCTGCTGTACTCCCACATCTTATGCCTATGTCCAAATATTATAAGAATACTTTGGGGTACGTACCTTGCGATACAGAAAGCGAAGCTGTAGCGAAAGCCTTGGAATATGCATACGATGACTATTGCATTTCAATCTTAGCAGAAGCTGTAGGAGATAGTGCAAATGCAAAAAAATACAAAGAACTATCCAAAGCCTATACACACTACTTTGATCCTTCCGTACGATTTATGAGAGGAAAAAATCTGAAAGGTAAATGGCGCACTCCATTTGATCCACGCTCCTCCAATCACAGATCGGACGATTACTGCGAAGGAAATGCTTGGCAATGGACTTGGTTTGTACCACACGATGTAGAAGGTTTAGTCCAACTTATGGGAGGAGAAGAAGCCTTCATCAGCAAGCTGGATTCTCTCTTCAAAGCTCCGTCGGAACTCACAGGAGAATTGGTTTCTGCCGATATTACAGGGCTGATAGGTCAATATGCGCATGGTAATGAACCCAGCCACCACGTAACTCACTTATACAATTATGTAGGTATGCCGTGGGCAACACAAGCATTGGTAGACCAAATCCTACGTGAACAATATCGTGCAAATCCCGATGGTCTAACAGGCAACGAAGATTGCGGACAGATGTCCGCATGGTACATTATGAATGCTATGGGATTCTATCAGGTAGCACCGGGGAAACCGGTATATTCTATAGGTCGTCCGCTATTCCGGAAGTCCACAATCCATCTGAAAGATGGCAAAACATTTACCATAGAGGCACTCAACAACAGCCCTGCCAATAAGTATATAGAAAAGATAGAACTCAATGGTAAAGTACTGAATACACCTTTCTTTACACACCAAGATTTAGTAAACGGTGGCAAGTTAGTGCTTACTATGTCTCCTACTCCTTGCAGCTTATAATATCAAACTATAACAGATGGAAGTGTTTGGCGTTCAACCTTACACTCCATCTTTTTTATGTAATAAACTCTCAAATATTCAATGGCACAGACACAATACAGATCTCCTATCACTTGGATTCCGACCTCTTATTTCGCTATGGGGCTTCCATTTGTAGTCATAAATATGGTTATTTCCATTATGTACAGTCGTATGGGCGTATCGGACGAGGTAATTACTCGCTGGACTTCCCTACTTATTCTACCTTGGACACTTAAACCATTGTGGAGTCCTTTTTTGGAAATCTACAAAACAAAGAAGTACTTCGTGGTCCTAACACAACTCATATCGGGTGTTACTTTCGGGATTGTAGCATTGTGCTTACATCTGCCTCATTACTTTGCCATATCATTGGCATTGTTTGCCATCATAGCTTTTAGTGGTGCGACCCACGATGTAGCCTGCGATGGTGTATATATGGGTGTATTAAGTCCCAAAGAGCAATCCAAATACATCGGTTGGCAAGGTGCTTTTTATAACATTGCAAAAATCGTTGCCACAGGAGGTTTGCTCTACTTAGCAGGCGTACTCATAGAACAGTTTTCCGATGGTACACCGGAAGGTACACAAGCCATCACGCCTCAAGTATGGAGTTATATTATGGGGTTGATAGCAAGTATCTTTATAGCAATAGGTGTATACCACATCTTTTTCTTACCCACCCCTCCTTCCAAGTCCAAAGAAGTACATACTGCCAGCCAAGTGATGGCTGAACTAAAAAACTCATTGGTAGGCTTCTTCAAGAAGAAACACATCGCTTATTACATTTGTTTCATATTCCTCTACAGATTGGCAGAAGGATTTGCTGTAAAAATTGTACCACTTTTCCTTCTGGCAGAGAGAGCCAATGGAGGGCTGGGACTAAATGAAAAGGAAATCGGGATTTACTTAGGAAGCTATGGATCGGCAGCCTTTGTAGTAGGTTCATTGCTGGCTGGCTATTACATCTCTGCCAAGGGATTAAAGAACACATTGTTCAAATTGTGTGCTTGTTTCAATATCCCCTTTGCAGTATATGCTTACTTTGCGGTATTCCAACCCACCAATGAATGGCTCATAGCGGGGGGAATTATTTTTGAATACTTCGGATATGGATTCGGCTTTGTAGGGTTATCCTTGTTTATGATGCAACAAATAGCACCGGGAGAACAGCAAATGGCACACTATGCGTTTGCTTCGGGCATTATGAATTTGGGAGTAATGATACCGGGATCAATCAGTGGAGATCTTTGTAAAGTCTTTGCAGAAATGTTTGATATGCCGGGAGGTTATGCACCTTTCTTCATATTTGTACTCATAGCCTGCATTCCTGCCTTCTTTATTACCTATTTTATTCCTTTCAGTTACGACGACAAAGGAAACTCATTACTTAAATAAAATTTTATTTCATCACAAAATACATCTACTTATGGAAGAAAAAACAATGTGCCCTGTAGCACTTATGCCTTGGGAAGAAAAACCACAAGGTTGCAAAGAACCAATGTGGCGTTATAGTCAAAACCCTATTATAGATCGCTACGCAATCCCTACTTCAAACAGCATCTTCAATAGTGCTGTAGTTCCTTTCGGCGATGGTTTCGCAGGAGTATTTCGTTGCGACAACAAAGCCGTTCAAATGAATATCTTCGCAGGCTTTAGCAAAGATGGTATTCACTGGGATATAGAACACGAGCCTATCCGTTTCAAAGCCGGGAATACAGAAATGATAGAGTCCGAATATAAATACGACCCACGTGTAACTTGGATAGAAGACCGTTATTGGATTTCTTGGTGCAATGGTTATCACGGTCCCACTATAGGTTTGGCTTATACCTTTGATTTCAAAGAGTTTTTCCAATGCGAAAATGCTTTCCTGCCTTTCAATAGAAATGGCGTTTTATTTCCCCAAAAAATAAATGGTAAGTACGCTATGCTCAGTCGCCCAAGCGACAATGGTCATACACCCTTTGGCGATATATACCTCAGCTATAGTCCGGATATGAAATACTGGGGAGAGCACCGCTGTGTTATGAAAGTAACTCCATTCCCGGAAAGTGCTTGGCAATGCACCAAGATAGGAGCAGGCTCTGTTCCTTTCCTCACCAAAGAAGGTTGGCTTATGTTCTATCACGGTGTCATCAATACTTGCAATGGCTTCCGTTATTCTATGGGTGCCGCTATTCTGGACAAAGAAAATCCGGAAAAGGTACTCTACAGAACACGTCCCTATCTGCTCGCCCCTGCGATGCCTTACGAACTGGCAGGCGATGTACCTAACGTAGTATTCCCTTGTGCCGCTGTACAAGACGGCAAGCGTGTAGCAGTATATTACGGTGCAGCAGATACTGTAGTAGGTATGGCATTCGGTTATATAGACGAAATCATAGATTTCATCAAAGCGAACTCATTCTAAGCGGATTTCTGCCTACAAAGGCAAAAGAAAATAATACAAGAGGGTGTATCAAATATGTATTTTGATACACCCTCGTTCTTTTATCCTATCATTTGAAATCTCTGTTTTGTACTTAAGTTTACGTAAACCTCCACTATGGTTTATATAAACTTCCATTGCGGTTTATGTAAACTGTGGTACGAAATAGAGATATTCATATTAACCAGCCTTGAATAGAAAATAAGTTTTCAAAATTTTCTTAGCACAATACCTATGGCATTGTTTTAATGCGTATCATAGGCAGGGTTCTACGCTTCACTCCGAACTCCTGCCCTACCAACAGCAAATCCCCGATGGGGATTCCTTACTCAAACGCTATCCTGCAAAAATAACACCGTAGGTGTTATGCTTTTATTAGGGCAGGGTTAGAAACGAAGTGATAACCCTGTCTGTATGTATCTCACCATCACCAACCCCATGGGGGGGTGTGTTAAGAGTTAAGAAATCGGGAATTAACAATAGCATCATCTCTACTTATTTCCTTGGCACTATCAAGAAAAATAGAGTTGAAGGAAAGGAGATGAGATGTTCCTCTACAATCAAGAAAGAAAATACACCCGCCTTACAAGGAAAGAAGCGTAGTACAAGGATATTCTACCGGAACTTCTTAATTTTGCAAAATTCTTAGACATCAGTATCAACTCACAATGGAGATAAAAGATAAATTCACCTCTCAAGTATTACTCATTGACGCAGGATATATAGACAGAGTAGCCACAGATTTACGCCGGCATTTTTCTACACATATAGGTCGCCCACTTCCTCCCGTAGATTTGTCTGTCTTATTGGAATGCTTAGCATTAGATGCAGGTTTCCATAAAGAAGGCAGCAAACTACAAGTGATTTTCCTCTATGAGGACAATGCCAAGGTATTAAAAAACTGTACTCCAGCCTCCTTGGACACAGCACTAAATAATGTAGCGTTTCAAGGCAAATACAGTGAATTTCTACTTTCCTCTTTTCCTACCAATGACTTGGTAGGGATAGAATCCCTCTACCAAGATATGCTACAGGTAATAGCCAATGCCGCAGAGGTAAAAGAATTGCTCATCATTCCGCACGAACAGCAGTATCTACCCTACTTGTGGACTGATATAGAACAGATAGCCAAAGACAAAAAAGTAATTTTATTCGGTATGAATCCTCCCACAGAACAGCAAGTATCTTTTGAGATGTTAGGCTTTTCCGTTCTACGAGCATTGGGTGTCTCTCCTTCTGAAATTTAAGTATGAATATAAGACGCTACATACATAAAAGAAATACAAGGTTACTACTTGTTATTGCAGTATTAGTAGGTATAGTAGGATTGGTCTATTGGCTCTCTCCTACCCGGAAAACAGGCTACCAATACAATTCTCCACGCAATATAAAAGGTGTGTACAGCTATAAACAAGTATTCAATGATCTCAATGAAGTGCAACTGCTCTCTGCTCAGAAGTATGGTATCTCTCCTAATGCCAACATAGAGGCACTGAAGAAGAGTGAACGCCTACAGGAAATAGTTTCTTGCGAAGATTTCGTAGTAGATTCTCTCACACATTCTTCTCCTTACTTGGTACCACGTGCCAAGAATTTACTGCACGACATAGGTAAGAATTTCCTTGATTCCCTATCCAGCAAAGGACTCAATCCCAATAAAATCATTGTTACTTCTGTGCTTCGCACCACAGATCATATCAAGAGGCTACGCACACAGAACGTAAATGCCAGTCAAAATTCTGCACATATCTATGCCACTACTTTTGATATATCTTGGAGACGTTTTCAGTACCTGCCACAGGTAGAACAGATGCAAATGGAGCCTGTAAGTGCAGACACCCTCAAAATGGTATTGGCAGAAGTATTGAACGATCTTAGAACAGCAGGACGTTGCTACGTAAAACACGAGGCAAAACAAGCTTGTTTTCATATCACAGTAAGATAATATGCGCTATTTCATCTATTTGGATTTTGATGGTGCCAAATATCACGGTTGGCAGATACAGCCCAATGGCAATAGTGTGCAGGCAGAATTGGAAAAAGCACTGTTCACCATTTTGCGCACAGAAACACCTATTACCGGGGCAGGAAGAACAGATGCAGGCGTACACGCCCGGCTTATGGTAGCGCATTTTGATGGCGAAGTAGCAGACTGCACTCTACTCGCAGACAAGCTCAACAGGCTCTTGCCTCCGGATATTTCTATTCACCGGATAGTGGAAGTGCAAACCACAGCACACGCACGTTTTGACGCTCTCTATAGAACTTACGAATATCATATAACGCTGCGCAAAGACCCTTTCAGCAGAAACTATAGCACACGAGTATACCATCATTTGGACTTTTCACTGATGAACCAAGCGGCAGAAATACTGAAAGAATATACAGACTTCACCAGTTTCAGTAAACTGCACACTGATGTAAAAACCAATAATTGTGAAGTGGTGTATGCGCTCTGGAGTGAGAAGAGCAACAACGAATGGGTGTTCACCATCACCGCCAATAGATTCCTACGAAATATGGTAAGAAGCATAGTAGGAACGCTCTTTGAAGTAGGGAAAGGTAAACTCTCCCTCACAGATTTTAGAAAAATAATAGAAGCCAAAGACCGAGGCAAAGCGGGTTCATCTGCTCCGGCTACAGGATTATATCTTTGCGATATAGGCTATCCATCAGAAGTATTCAAGTTATGAATTATCAAGAAACTATCCAATACCTTTACGACAGTGCCCCTATGTTTCAACAGGTAGGGAGTAGTGCTTACAAAGAAGGATTAAGCAATACGCACGCATTAGATGCATATTTGGGGCACCCACACCATCAGTTCCGTACCATACACGTAGGAGGAACCAATGGTAAAGGCTCTTGTTCACATACCTTGGCAGCAGTACTACAGTCTGCCGGCTACAGAGTAGGCTTATATACCTCTCCGCACCTCATAGACTTCAGAGAGCGCATCAAAGTGAATGGAGAAATGATTCCGGAACAATATGTGATAGATTTTGTAGCTACGCACAGAAACTTTTTTGAACCATTATTCCCCTCTTTCTTTGAGCTGACTACAGCCCTTGCTTTCCGATATTTTGCCGATGCAGGTGTAGACGTGGCGATTATAGAAGTGGGATTGGGAGGAAGATTGGACTGTACCAATATCATAGCACCGGCATTGAGCATTATCACCAATATCAGTTTGGATCACACCCAATTCTTGGGAAAGACCTTAGCTGCCATAGCGCAAGAAAAAGCAGGTATTATCAAACCACAAACACCGGTTATTATAGGAGAATCTCACACAGAAACCCGCCCTGTTTTTGAGAAGACAGCACTTGCACAAAAAGCACCGGTTTTCTTTGCAGAAGATAAACCCATAGTAAAACAAGTGGTAAGAGAAGCGCAGACTGGAGTTTTACACTATGATACTACTCTATTCGGAGAAATCGTAGGAGAGCTTCGTGGCAACTATCAGATAAAAAATACAAATACCATATTATGGGCTATAGCTCAGCTTTTGGAGGCTGGTTTTTCCATTCCGACAGAAGCTATCCGGAAAGGATTCTCAGAAGTATGTTCACTCACAGGACTAATGGGACGTTGGCAGATAATAGAACACCACCCACTTACCATTTGCGATACGGGACATAATATAGGAGGTATTACAGAACTTGTACAGCAACTGCAAACTTTGCCTTGTGAACGTCTGCATATCATTATCGGTATGGTCAATGACAAGGATATCAGAGGTGTATTGTCCCTGCTACCACCTACAGCTACCTACTATTTTACCCAAGCCTCTGTAGCACGCGCCTTGCCTGCACGAGAACTGGCAGAAATAGCCCAATCCTATCATCTGTATGGAAAAACGTACAATACGGTAGCAGAAGCCTACGAAGCAGCATTGTCTGTAGCAGAAGAAAAAGATGCCTTATTTATAGGTGGAAGTACATTTATTGTAGCAGATCTATTAAAATTTAAGGAAGAAGAAAGAAGAAAGTAAGACAGACAATACTAACTTTGTAAAGAAGAAAAAGAAACAGAACTAAAAATAGAAATTATGACGAATAATACAGAACTCATATTGATACGTATCAGTGGGTTGGACCGTCCAGGTCTTACAGCATCTTTTACAGAAATTCTATCCAAATATGATGTAGACATTATGGATATAGGTCAAGCTGATATTCATCATACATTATCCTTAGGTATCCTCTTCAAGTGCGATGAAAGTGTTTCCGGAAACATTATGAAGGATCTGCTCTTCAAAGCTACAGAACTCGGGATACAAATCCAATTCTCACCTATTACCAAAGACGAATATAGTATATGGGTAAATGGACAAGGAAAGAACAGATATATTCTCACTATGCTGGGAAGAAAACTTACAGCCGAACAAATCTCCGGTGCCACTCGTATCTTGGCAGCACATAAGCTCAATATAGATGGTATCAAACGTCTTACGGGTCGTATTCCATTGGAAGAGGAAAAAGCGCAAACACGTGCTTGTATAGAATTTTCCGTGCGTGGTACACCAGATGATATAGAAGGACTCCGAGAAGAACTTATGGAACTGAGCCACAATCTCGGCATAGACTTCTCACTCCAACAAGACAATATGTATCGCCGTATGCGTCGTGTTATCTGTTTTGATATGGATTCTACACTCATAGAAACAGAAGTGATAGACGAACTCGCTATGAAAGCCGGCGTAGGAGATGAAGTAAAAGCCATCACAGAAAGTGCGATGAGAGGAGAAATAGACTTCACAGAAAGTTTCCGTCAGCGTGTAGCTCTACTCAAAGGCTTAGATGTAAGTGTAATGAAAGAAATAGCAGAAAATCTGCCCATCACAGAAGGAGTAGAACGACTTATGTACGTACTCAAAAGCTACGGCTATAAGGTGGCTATTCTATCTGGAGGATTTACCTACTTCGGCAATTATCTAAAAGAAAAATTCGGTTTAGATTATGTATATGCCAATGAATTGGAAGTAGAAAACGGGAAACTCACAGGTAGATATATAGGAGATGTGGTAGACGGCAAACGCAAGGCAGAACTGCTCAGACTTATCGCACAAGTGGAAAAAGTGGATATTGCGCAGACCATCGCTGTGGGAGACGGAGCCAATGACTTACCTATGATAGGTATTGCCGGCTTAGGTATCGCTTTCCACGCAAAACCCAAAGTAAAAGCCAATGCCAAACAATCTATCAATACTATAGGATTGGACGGCGTATTATACTTCTTGGGATTCAAGGATTCATACATAGACGAAAAAAACAAATTCTAAGCCACGCCCATACTTACCAAACAAACATTAGATGAATTTTTACGACTTAGATTTAGAAGACAGCGTATTAGATGCCATAGATGCTATGAACTTTAGCACCTGCACACCTATACAAGAGCAAACCATTCCTATCATCTTAGAAGGACATGACTTAATAGGGGTAGCACAAACAGGAACAGGTAAAACTGCCGCCTATTTACTCCCCGTAATCAATCAGCTAAGCAAGGGGAATCACCCCACAGATGCTATCAACTGTATTGTTATGTCCCCTACAAGAGAATTGGCACAACAGATAGACCAACAAATGGAAGGCTTCTCTTATTTCCTCCCTATATCCAGTGTTGCGGTATATGGTGGAAACGATGGTATACGTTTTGAGCAAGAAAAACGTAGCCTCAATATGGGCGCAGATGTAGTAATAGCCACACCGGGACGTTTATTGAGCCATATCAATTTAGGTTATGTAGACCTTTCTCGGGTATCTTTCTTCATTTTGGACGAAGCAGACAGAATGCTGGATATGGGCTTTTACGATGATATTCTTCAAATCGTAAAACTACTTCCCCCTACTTGTCAAACTATTATGTTCTCTGCCACTATGCCTACAAAGATTCAGCAGATGGCAAAGAAGATTCTGAAGAATCCCAAAGAAATCTCTTTGGCTGTTTCCAAGCCGGCAGAAAAAATCATACAAACAGCTTATATCTGCTACGAAGCGCAAAAGATAGGCATTGTGAAATCTCTGTTTGCACAGAAAGAACCGGAACGAGTTATCGTTTTTGCCTCTTCAAAGCTCAAAGTAAAAGAAATAAGCAAAGTACTTAAGCAAGCACATAAAGCTGTAGGAGAAATGCACTCGGACTTAACACAGAGCGAGAGAGAACATATTATGCACGAGTTCAAAAACGGGCGTATAGGTATGCTGATTGCTACAGACATCGTAGCACGTGGCATTGATATCGATGACATACGTCTGGTTATCAATTTTGATGTTCCCAACGACAACGAAGACTATATCCACAGAATAGGAAGAACAGCCAGAGCCAACAATGATGGCTGTGCCATAACCTTCGTGAGTGAGAAAGAACAGACCAGATTCAAACAAATAGAGGATTTTTTGGAAAAAGAGATCTATAAGCTCCCCGTCCCCGAAGAATTGGGCGAAGCTCCGGCATACACCCCTGCCACAAGGAAATCTTTCTCTCCACGTTCCAAAGGCAAAAAGTTTTTCAAGAAAAAAACTCACTCTTCTACCTCTTCAAAATGAATATAGAGAAAGTCTTACAAATACCCTTCTCTACAATTTATCCTCTCTATTTGCAAAAAGCAGAAAGAAAAGGACGTACACAGCAGGAGGTGAATACCATTATCTCTTGGCTTACCGGCTACGATACCACTACCCTGCAACAACAAATAACGCAAGTCGTGAGCTTAGAACAGTTTTTCCAAGAAGCGCCACAATGGCAAAACAAAGCCTCGCTGATAAAAGGAAGTATTTGTGGCTACAAAGTGGAAGAAATAAAAGACGAAATGATGTGGAAAATTCGTTGTTTAGATAAACTTATAGATGAACTTGCAAAAGGTAAGAGCTTAGAAAAAATTCTCCGAGCATAAACAAAATCACATACCAATATGAAAACTTATTCAATCATTGTGATGCTGGCTACTCTATTCATAGCCTGCACACACAAAGTAAACTCAAATAATATGAAAGAAACAAACGAAACACAGGTAATCATAGAAACCACAGAGGGTAATATCATTGTGAAACTCTATGATGAAACACCGCTACACAAAGAAAACTTCTTAAAACTCGTAAAAGAAGGTGCTTACGATAGCACACTTTTCCACCGTGTCATCAAGAATTTTATGATACAAGCAGGAGATCCACAAAGCAAAAACGCTTCGGACACAGCTACACTGGGTGGAGGAGATGTAGGTTATACCATTCCAGCAGAAATTGTACCTGCGCTTTACCATAAACAAGGAGCATTAGCCGCCGCCAGAATGGGAGATGATGTAAACCCACAGCGTGCCTCTTCCGGTTGCCAATTCTATATTGTAACAGGAAAAGTCTTTACAGAAGCACAACTTACCAACTTAGAAAATCGTATGAATGAGGCTCTACGTGATACTATATTCAATAGACTCGTAACACCACACAGAAAAGAAATTCTTCTTATGCGCAAAGAAGGAGATCAAGCAGGACTTATGCAACTACAAGATTCATTAGAAGCAGAAGCCAGAAGAATCGTAGCAGAAAAACCTGCTGTAAAATTCACTGCCGAACAAAGAAAAACCTACACTACACAAGGAGGTACTCCACACTTAGATGGTGCTTACACTGTCTTTGGCGAAGTAGTGAGTGGATTGGACATAGCACTTAAAATAGCCGAGGTAGAAACCGGCGTAGCAGACAGACCGAAGAAAGACGTACGCATTCTCAAGGCTACAGTGAAAGAATAAAAATGATTCAAATCAATAAATATACCCTCTCCAATGGGCTACGCATAGTACACCACGAAGACCTCTCTACACAAATGGTGGCTATAAACATAGCTTACAATGTAGGAGCCAGAGATGAAGACGCTTCGCATACAGGATTTGCTCATCTATTTGAACATCTTATGTTTTGTGGCTCTCTTCATATTCCAGAATACGATGTTGCCATACAAGAAGCAGGAGGAGAAAACAATGCGTGGACAAGCAACGATCTGACCAATTACTACTTAACCCTCCCCTATCCAAATGCAGAAATTGGCTTTTGGTTAGAAAGCGACCGTATGTTAGGCTTGGACTTTGAGGGACGAGGCTTGGAGGTACAACGCCAAGTAGTGATGGAGGAGTTCAGACAAAGAAGCCTCAATCAGCCGTATGGCGACTTAAATCACCTAATTCGTAATTTGGCTTATCGGGTGCACCCTTATAAATGGCCTACCATTGGTTTGGAATTGGCGCACATAGAAAAAGCGACGAAAGAAGAGGTAAAATCATTCTTTTATCGGTTCTACGCTCCCAATAATGCGATATTGGCTGTAACAGGAAGGATTTCGTTTCAAGAAACCATCAGACTGGCAGAAAAGTGGTTCGGAGATATTCCTGCAAGAGAAGTAAAAATTCGCCGGTTGCCTATAGAACCATTACAAACAGAGCAACGCAGGAAAACAGTAGAGCGAAATGTACCGGCTCATATGCTTTATATGGCATTCAAGATGGGAGGAAGAACAGACATAGATTATTATCCATCTGATATGCTCAGCGATTTACTGTCCAATGGTTCCTCATCTCGCCTCATTCAGCGATTGGTCAAAGAAAAGAAACTCTTCTCTTCTATAGATGCACACATTGATGGCAGTATAGATCCCGGATTATTCCACATAACAGGAAGACTCGCAGAAAACATCTCTTTTCAAGAAGCAGAAGAGGCTATATGGCAAGAATTAAAGAACTTACAAGAAAATCTTGTAGAAGATTTCGAATTAGAGAAAATAAAAAACAAATACGAGAGTCAGCAGATTTTCAATAGAATGAGCTACCTCAACGTGGCTACGGACTTGGCATACTATGAACTAATAGGAGATGCTGAGCTTATCAACACAGAAGTAGAATGCTATAGGAGTGTAAGCAAAGAAAACATACGAGCGGTTGCCCAAAAGCTTTTTGCTCCACAGAACAGCAATATCATTCATTATTATGCAAAACAATGATTACTACATATCCACAACATTATAAAAGATTACTACAAATAGGTATTCCTATTGTGATAGGACAGATAGGAATGATAATATTGGGGTTTGCAGATACCCTTATGATAGGCTGGTATGGCAAAAACGAATTGGCAGCAGCCGGATTTGTGAATAATATGTTCAATATAGGCATCATCTTTGCTACGGGTTTCTCCTACGGGCTTACTCCCATTGTAGGCAGCGCTTATGGACAAGGAGAAAAAAAGATGATAAGCAGTGCTTTGAGAAACAGTTTATATGCCAATATGATTATAGCTGTTTTTCTTTGCTTACTCTTCGGGATACTCTACCTCAACATAGGAGCATTAGGGCAACCGGAAGAACTACTCCCACTCATACGCCCCTACTTCTTAGTATTATTGGCATCTATTCCTTTTATTTTATTCTTCAATGCGTTCAAACAGTTTGCAGATGGTATCACAGATACAAAGATTCCTATGTGGATACTCTTAGGAGGGAATGCATTCAATATTATATTCAATTACCTGCTCATTTATGGTAAATGGGGCTTTCCGGAATGGGGTTTATTAGGTGCAGGAGTAGCTACATTGGGTTCTCGCATACTTATGTGTGTTATGGCAGTGATAGTTTTTCATACATCACGATATAAAGAATATAGCCGTAACTTTTGGAGTTCTGTTTTTGACAAAGCCATCTTCACCAGATTGAATAAGTTAGGGTGGTCTGTGGGATTGCAAATGGGAATGGAATCTGCCGCCTTCAATTTGAGTACCCTTATGATAGGCTGGTTAGGAGTAAATGCATTGGCAGCCAATCAGATTATGCTCACTATTTCGCAAGTAACTTTTATGATGTATTATGGTATGGGTGCAGCCGTATCTGTACAAACCAGCTATTATTACGGCAGTGCTAAGGTAAAAGAAACAAGAGAAGTAGCTATGGCAGGATTCCACATCATACTGCTGATGATTGTAATAGCTATCATACCACTCTTCTCACTGAGAGAACAAATAGGTTCACTTTTCACAAACGATGCAGACGTAATACAGATGGTTTCTTACCTCATCTTCCCCTTTGTCGTTTATCAGATAGGAGACGGATTACAAATTATATATGCCAATGCACTTAGAGGTATAGCCGATGTAAAGAAGATTATAGTCCACGCATTCATTGCTTTCTTTATGGTATCTCTTCCTCTCGGTTATTTCTTCGGCTTCATCTTAGAAGGAGGAATTACGGGAGTATGGATGGCTTACCCCATAGGACTGAGCTGTGCCGGCATATTGTTCTACAACAGATTCAGAAAAACTACAGAACAAACCTTGAAAAAAGACATCACCTCTTCTATTTCTTAATATATGATACAAATAGACGATGTAATAGTACACTTAGATGTGCTGAAAGAAGAGTTTCTTTGCGATTTGTCTTCCTGTAAAGGAGCGTGCTGTATAGAAGGAGATGCAGGTGCGCCTGTCTCCGCAGCCGAAATAGAAAAAATAGAAGCACTACTTCCTACCATTTGGGAAGATCTTTCGGAAAAAGCCAAGCAAGAAATAGAGAAAAATGGCGTAGCCTACATAGACGAAGAAGGAGACTTGGTTACAACCATCATCAATGGAAAAGATTGTGCTTTCACTTATTACGACGAATCAGGAAACTGCTTTTGTGCTATAGAGAAAGCCTATAGAGAAGGAAAAACAGACTTCTACAAGCCCATTTCTTGCCATCTATATCCTATACGCGTAGGGGATTACGGCGTGTACAAGGCACTGAATTACCATAAATGGGATATTTGCCAATGCGCCAGAAAACTGGGGAAAGAAAAGAAAGTACGAGTATATCAATTCTTGAAAGATCCTCTCATCAGACTCTTTGGAGAAACATGGTACACCGAACTTGAGGAGGTGGCAGAAGAACTCAAGAAACAGAATATCATAAAGTAAATATAGCCATAGGAAGAGAAAGGACAGGAAAAAGAAACTGTCCTTTTTTCTTACCTTATATGACCCATCATCTACAAGCTACCTTCCCAAGTAATAACGGATAACTTACAAAGTCTGTTCCCCACTATGGTTTATGTAAACTTCAATGCAAGTTTATATAAACCGCAGTATGAAACAGGTAAACTTCGGTGCAAAAATAAAGATGATAGCATATCTCTTGCATAGAGGTAGATTCCCCTCTCCCATTTCCACCTTAAGCTTATAAAAAGCAGAAACTAAGATATTTCCATCTTTTCTATCATTTTGATAGAAAAGTCTATGCTTTTTTGGTTGTAATAGGTCTTATTTGTAGATTTGCGCCATAAACAACCTTAATAAAAAGAAATATGGAAGAAGTTAAATTCCGAATTGAAAGCGACCTGCTTGGTGAACGCCAAATACCGGCCGATAAACTTTATGGTGTACAGACGTTGCGTGGTATAGAAAACTTCCGTATCAGCAAATTTCTTTTGAGTGATTATCCTTTATTTATTTATGGTTTGGCTTGGACAAAAGAAGCAGCAGCCATCGCCAATCATAGATTGGGACTACTCACAGACGCACAAAAAGATGCTATCGTAACGGCTTGCCATGAACTATTGGAAGGAAAACACCATGAAAATTTCCCTATAGATATGATCCAAGGCGGAGCAGGAACTACTACAAACATGAATGCAAACGAAGTGATTTGTAACAGAGCTCTCCAAATTATGGGACATCAAGCCGGAGAGTTTCAGTATCTCACTCCCAATGACCATGTAAATGGCTCACAATCTACAAACGATGCTTATCCTACAGCTATTCATTTAGGTTTGTATGCCTCTCACTTGAAGTTCCGCACACACCTCATCAATCTAATTGCTGCCTTGAGAAAGAAAAGCACAGAGTTTGCGCATGTATTGAAGATGGGACGCACTCAGCTCCAAGATGCAGTTCCTATGACTTTAGGACAAACATTCAGTGGTTTTGCCTCTATTTTGGAAGCAGAAGTAGAACATTTAGATTATGCAGCAGAAGAATTCCTTGAAGTAAATATGGGTGCTACAGCCATAGGTACCGGTATCTGTGCAGAACCTCATTATGCCGAATATGTAATAGAGGCCTTGAAACAAATCACAGGTTGGAATGTAGTTTTAGCAAAAGACCTTGTAGGTGCTACCAGCGACACTTCTGTGATGATTTCTTATAGCTCTGAGCTGAAACGCATAGCAGTGAAAGTAAACAAGATCTGTAATGACCTTCGTCTTTTGAGTAGTGGACCACGCTCCGGATTAAACGAAATCAACCTGCCTCCTATGCAGCCGGGGTCTTCCATTATGCCGGGAAAAGTAAACCCGGTTATCCCCGAAGTGATGAGCCAAATCTGCTACAAAGTAATGGGCAACGATCTTACTGTAACTATGGCAGGAGATGCGGCACAAATGGAGCTGAACGCTATGGAACCAGTAATGGCACAATGCTGCTTTGAGTCTTTGGAAATACTCGCCAATGGCTTTGATACTCTCTGCGAAAGATGTATAAATAATATAGAAGCCAACGAAGAAGTATGTAGAGAACACATTAAAAACAGTATAGGTATAGTAACTGCACTTAACCCTATCATTGGTTACAAGAACTCTACCAAGATAGCCAAAGAAGCTATGGAAACAGGCAAAGGCGTTTACGATCTCGTATTGGAACACGATATCTTGGATAAGAAAGATTTAGACACGATCCTTGCACCGGAAAATATGATAAGCCCTGTAAAATTGGATATTAAACCCAAACACTAATTCTACAGAAAAGTACGAGTAAAAAGAGGTGTGCCAAAACAAAAGATTTTGGTGCACCTCTTCTTTTTTTAGATAAAAAATAAATCTACAATTCTCTCCTACCTATCCGCTTTCTCGCGCTTGCCCATCGGCAAAGTATTGCTAAATTTGCACACATATATCAAGACCTAACATCATGAGTAATCAACGGTACATGAAACGTGGTGTATCTGCTTCCAAAGAAGACGTACACGCAGCCATTAAAAACATAGATAAAGGAATTTTTCCACGTGCTTTCTGCAAAATCATTCCGGATATATTGGGAGGAGACCCTGAGTATTGCAACATTATGCACGCAGACGGAGCAGGAACGAAGTCCTCTTTGGCATATATGTATTGGAAAGAAACAGGAGATCTCAGTGTTTGGAAAGGCATTGCACAAGATGCCCTTATTATGAATATAGATGATTTGCTTTGTGTAGGAGCTGTAGACAACATTCTGGTATCTTCTACCATAGGAAGAAACAAACTGCTCATACCCGGCGAAGTCATTTCTGCTATTATCAATGGTACAGATGAGCTGATGGCAGAGTTGCGAGAAATGGGTATAGGGGTATATGGTACAGGAGGAGAAACCGCAGATGTGGGAGATTTGGTACGTACTATCATAGTAGATTCTACAGTAACTTGCAGAATGAAACGATCCGATGTGATAGACAATGCAAACATTTGTCCGGGTGATGTCATAGTAGGTATGGCGTCCTATGGACAAGCTACTTACGAAACTGCTTACAATGGTGGTATGGGAAGCAATGGTTTGACCAGTGCCAGACACGATGTATTCTCCGATTATTTGGCAAAGAAATATCCGGAAAGTTATGATGCCGCCGTACCGGAAGATTTGGTATATAGTGGTTCACTCCGTCTTACTGATAACGTAGAGGGTTCTCCCTTAGATGCAGGAAAATTGGTACTCTCTCCTACACGTACCTATGCTCCCGTAATCAAAGCTGTTTTGGACTCTGTACGCCCACATATACATGGTATGGTACATTGCTCGGGTGGCGCACAAACTAAAGTACTACACTTCGTAGGAAACAATTGCAAAGTAATAAAAGATAACCTCTTCCCCGTTCCCCCTCTTTTCCGCACCATCAAGGAAGAAAGCGGTACAGACTGGGAAGAAATGTACAAGGTCTTCAATATGGGACATCGTATGGAAGTATATCTACCCGCAGATTATGCAGAAGAAGTGATGCGTATCACACGCACTTTTGGTATAGATACGCAAATAGTGGGACGAGTAGAAGAAAACACGAAGAAAGAACTCATCATAGAAAGTGAATTTGGCACTTTCCATTACGAATAAAAAAATACATACATATACATGGCAGGAAACAGCACACTATTAGAGAAATTAGAAGGATTAGTAGCACGTTTTGAAGAAGTATCTACGCTCATTACAGACCCCAATGTGATAGCCGACCAAAAAAGATACGTCAAGCTCACCAAAGAATACAAAGAACTGGGAGATTTAGTACGCACCAAAAACGAATATGTACAGTGCATACAAGGGATAGACGAAGCCAAAGAAATACTGCTCAATGAGAGCGACCCCGAAATGAAAGAAATGGCAAGAGAGGAACTCACGCTTTGCGAAGCACGTCTACCGGAACTTGAAGAAGAAATAAAGCTACTCCTTGTACCTGCCGACCCACAAGATGATAGAAATGCCATCTTAGAAATACGTGGTGGAACAGGTGGAGATGAAGCTGCCATATTTGCAGGAGACCTCTTCCGTATGTACACCAAATACTGCGAAGACAAAGGCTGGCGTATGGAAGTGTCCAGTCTTAGTGAAGGTGCTGCCGGTGGTTTCAAAGAAATTATCTGCTCGGTATCCGGAGAAAAAGTCTATGGGATACTGAAATATGAATCCGGAGTACACCGTGTACAACGAGTACCTGCCACAGAAACACAAGGTCGTGTACATACATCTGCTGCCTCTGTAGCTGTGCTACCGGAAGCAGAACCTTTCGATGTAGAAATAAACGAAGGCGAAATAAAATGGGACACCTTCCGTAGTAGCGGAGCCGGAGGACAAAACGTAAACAAGGTAGAATCCGGAGTACGCCTGCGTTATAACTGGAAAAATCCCAATACAGGTGTAGTAGAAGAAATCCTCATAGAATGTACAGAAACCAGAGACCAGCCTAAGAACAAGGAAAGAGCATTGGCACGTCTGCGCACATTCATCTACGATAAGGAACACCAAAAATACATAGACGATATTTCCAGCAAACGTAAAACTATGGTTTCTACAGGAGACCGTTCTGCCAAAATACGTACTTATAACTATCCACAAGGTCGTATTACAGACCATAGAATAAACTATACCATCTATAATCTATCTGCTTTTATGGACGGCGATATTCAGGATTGTATAGACCACCTCATCGTAGCAGAAAATGCAGAACGCCTCAAAGAAAGTGAATTGTAAACTCTATAAACTCTCCCCTCTCTTATGAATAAGCAAACGCTCATAGAAAACATTCGCAGAAAGCAGAGCTTCCTCTGCGTAGGATTAGATACGGATATAAAGAAAATCCCGGCACATTTATTGCAAGAGGAAGATCCCATATTTTCATTCAATAAAGCGATTATTGATGCCACAGCACCTTATTGTATAGCTTACAAACCAAACTTGGCTTTCTATGAAAGTATGGGCGTAAAGGGTTGGATAGCTTTTGAGAAAACAGTAAAGTATATTCAAGAGCATTATCCGGACCAATTCATCATAGCAGATGCCAAGCGAGGAGATATTGGAAATACCTCTCAAATG
The DNA here is from genome assembly GCA_022764505.1 of Phocaeicola sp. GTDB lineage: Bacteria > Bacteroidota > Bacteroidia > Bacteroidales > Bacteroidaceae > Phocaeicola. Next base: position 102,594 of record JALEQJ010000004.1, read on the forward strand.
TACGCACAAACTTTCTTCGGAGAACAAAACATAGATGCGGTTACAGTAGCTCCTTATATGGGAGAAGACAGTGTTACGCCATTCTTGAATTACGAGGGGAAATGGGTAATTCTACTCGCCCTCACTTCCAACAAAGGTTCGCAGGATTTCCAATTGACAGCAGACGCACAAGGAGAAAGACTCTTTGAGAAAGTATTGCGCACCTCTCAACAATGGGGAAGTACAGAAAATCTTATGTATGTAGTAGGTGCTACACAAGGCAAAATGTTTCAAGACATTCGTGCTATTGCACCTCATCATTTCTTATTGGTACCCGGTGTAGGTGCACAAGGAGGCTCCCTCGAAGAAGTCTGTCAATATGGAATGAATAAGGATTGTGGACTTATCGTAAACTCCAGTCGTGCCATTATTTACGCAGACAAGAGTGAACACTTCGCAGAAGTAGCAGCTATAGAAGCGAAAAAGGTACAAGCCGAAATGGCTATTCAATTACAAAAACACCACGTATAACTATATGAAGAAAATTCTATTCTTACTCGCACTCTGTACTGTTTTCGCCTCTTGCAAGACCTATCATATGCAAGAGAGCCAAGTATTTATCCCCGGGAAATACATAGCCAAAGATACACTACAGATGAAGCCCGTTCCGGAATGGAAGCAAACTCCCAAAGAAGTTTACCTCTCTATCATAAAAAAAGCAGAAGGTACAGTGTACCAAGACAAAAAACTCTGTGTAACAAGAAAGTACTTTACAAACAAAGCGGGAAAGAAATTGGAATTGTTGTATTTTACCCCTACAAAATACAAAAAGAAAGGCATCTTCTTCCCCGGCAATGGTACCAAAGTGTACGATTATTACGTAGCATTGAAAAACTTGGCTATACAAGCAGAGAGCCAAGTTATTTATGTCAATTACGAAGGATATGGACACAGTGATGGAACTCCCTCTTTTCAAGCTACCTTTGCAGACAATAATGAACTTATCGCTTACTTGCGTGAAAATGACAATGCACCAACCTTTGTTTGTGGATATTCTATAGGCACCATCTTTGCTACCTATGCTGCCGCAGATATGCAAGTACCCAATTTGTTTTTGGTTTCTCCTCTCAGCAGTAGCTTGGATTACGCTACCTTCCTCAAGAAAAGCTACACAAGAGGACTGAAGGTAATCTTCCGTCCTTTCTTACGCCTAAAAGGCACACAAAATTTGATGGAGATATCGCCTAAGAGCAAAATCAGCCACTATACAGGAACTCTACACATCTATCACTCTAAGAAAGACCAAACTGTACCTTATAGTATGGGAGTTACTATGTATAAGACGGCTCTCACCCGGCAAAAGACTTTACATACACAAAATACAGGAAATCACGCTTCTTATTTTGACAAAGAGAATTGGGAGAAAGTGATTCTAAAAATCAAAGATTTATAACAGCAGACAAGCGTATGAATTTTCTACAATTAGCAAAAGAAAGATACACTACAAAAGCCTACAATGGAACAACTCTGAATGAAGAAACCATAGAAGATCTAAAGCAGATATTACGCCTCAGTCCCTCTTCCATCAATAGTCAGCCTTGGAAATTTATATTTGTAAGCGATAAGGAAATCAAAGAAGAACTTGCCAAACGCTCTTTCTTCAATGAGGAAAAGGTAAGAAAAGCCTCTCACATAGTCATTTTCTGTGTACGCAATAACACCCAAGATTTCGAGCAATATCTTAAAGAGAACTTGGCAGAGCGTGTGCAAGAATACTACGCCAGAATGCTGAAGCCACAAGGCGATGCTGCTGTACAAACGTGGTTGGAGAAACAAGTCTACATAGCATTGGGTTACTTTCTATCTGCTTGTGCCGGTATGAATGTAGACAGTACTGCTATGGAAGGCATAGACACAAACGCTTACGATGAAGTACTGAAACCTGAGGGTTATAAAACACTCTTTGCTGTAGCGATAGGCAACAGAAATCCAGAAGATAGCAATCAACCTCTGCACACACCTAAATGGAGAAGAGCAGAGGAAGAAGTAATCGTTTCTATCTGAAGATCCTAAACCGGTTTAGAAAAGGCGTAGGTATTTCCTATCATCAGAGGATCAAGGCTGGCTACGATATTGCGTACAAAAGCATAACCCGCAGGCGTTACTTGAAGCTGTTCCTCATCATAGACCAATAAACCATCTTGTACAAAGCCATTGAGTACCTCTTCTCGGTAAGCAGTGGCTTTTTTTAGTGCCTTTACACTGAAACCCAATTTAGCAGACAATTCTGTCCAATGCAGGCGATAATTGCACATCAGAGACTCTACAATCTCTCTCATACATTGCTCTTGGGAATTAAGCTCATACCCCTTTGCTACCCCGAAAATCCCGGCTTCTACACAGTTTATATAGGTAGCTATATCTTTGGTATGCTGGATATACGCATCTTGTAGCTGACTGATACCTGTTACCCCCAAAGCATACACTTGTGCTGTGGTACGCTTGGTACAATAACCTTGAAAGTTACGATGCAATTGATTGTTCTGCAAAGCCAAATATAACTCATCTTCAGGTGTTACGAAATGGTCCATACCTATAGGCATATAGCCTGCTACTTGCAATCTCTCTTTTGCCGTATGAAATATCCCGTTTCTTTCTGCACCGGTAGGTAATCCTATTTTCTCCAATACTAATTGCTGTTTATTCACCCAAGGTACGTGTGCATAAGCGAAAGTTACCAATCTATCCGGACGTAATGCTATTATACGTTCTACCGTATTCAGAAAACTTTCTACAGTCTGATGAGGTAATCCATACAATAAATCTACATTGATAGAAACTCCTTTGGTACGGAGTAAAGAGAATATCTGCTCCAACGGTAATGCCGAAGGTCTACGATTGACAGCTTTCAGCACTACAGGATTAAGGTCTTGCACTCCGATACTGAATCTATTGAAATAGCTTTCTGTCAGTCCTTCCCAATCTTGCTCTGTAAGATACGCAGGGTGGCATTCTATGGCTATCTCCGGAGTATCTATAGTAGAGAAATGAGAAAGTAAATGCTCATTCAGTTCTTTCAGCACAGTATAAGGTAAGGCTGTAGGACTTCCTCCGCCGTAATGTATCTGTGAGATACATCTGTCTTTGTCCAAGAGAGGCAATAACAAGTCTATTTCTTTGTGCAAGGTAGCTACATACTTATCAATCCATTCTCTATCCGGCATAGCATAAGAATTGCAACCACAATAATGACATAAATGCCTGCAATAAGGTATATGAAAATAAAAAGAAAGATTACGTTCCGGGAGAGTATTGGAGCGCAAGATAGCTTCTTTATATGCCTCTTCGTTATAGCTCGAAAAATGATTGGCTGGCGGATAGCTGGTGTATCGTGGCACAGCGTAATTGTATTTGGATAATATATCTTCGTTCATTCGTTTAGTCGGTTTTATGTGATAAAACTCTTTCCTTTCTTCCGAGCCAGCAAACATACACAAAAGACAGAGTAGCCAAGAATACTTCTACATAAAAAAGTCCACTATATCCCCACAAATCTGCTATTCTGCCACTCAATACAGCTATCACAATACCCATAAGATGTGTAATAACGGTCTGCACGGTAAAATCTGTGCCTTCTCTTCCAGTACGTACACATTCCATAGAAGAAGTGTATACGACTACGGTAGCCATACCGTAACTACCCCAAAGCAGCATAATCATAGCATAAATCATAAACGTAGTAACTGCTATTCTTGAGCAGTAAGCAAAGACAAGTGCACAAAATACTATCAAGCCTGCAAACAATATACGTGCTTTTCCAATACCCACTCTCTTGACTATTAAACCGGATAGAAAAGAAGCAAGGAAAGCTGTAAATGTACCTACAACCCCACTCATAAATCCTATTTCTTTCAGAGAATAGCCCGAGTCTACCAAGTAAGGTCGCAGTATAGACAAGGTTCCCACAATACCCCCATAATACAAGACCAAGAACAATACTTGTTTCCAGATACCTCTTTGCGCAAAAAAATATGCAAAGTCCGCCCAATGTACCTTGACTTTTTCCGACCTTGCCCTAAGCGGTTTATTCTGCCTAAACATCAATGGAATAATAGCCAATAGTACGAAGAGTGCCAAGCAAGACAATACTATCTTCCAGCCATACAGAGAAAGAATGAGTAGCAAGACGCCTCCTCCTACCAATGTACCGCCAAAACTTCCCATAGACTGCATACTATTGAGCAAGCTCTTGTCTTCACGCTCAAACAAACGAACAGCCAATGCGTCTGTAGCTATATCTTGCGTAGCAGAAGCGATAAGAGAAAGAACTATCAGCGTTATTACCAATAAGAAATTTGTACTCAAGTCCAACCAAGCCACTATAAAAATAAGTCCTGCATATAGTAGTTCCGAGGAAATAATGAAACGCTTATAATCTGCCATCGTTCTGCACTGCTTGTCTACCAATGGTGCCCAAAGAAACTTCAACACCCACGGCAACTTTATGATTTGCAACATAGCGATAGAAGAAAGAGAAAAGTCCGACTCCCTCATCAGTACTTGTATAGCTGTAGAGAAAAAGCTCATCGGGATAGATTGAGCTATATACAAGAAAAAGAAAGTGCCCAAGTGAAGCACTTTCTCTTTCGGTTCGGATATGTGGTTAGTATATTCCTCCATTAAGTCTATTTAGAGATTGAATATGAATGACGCACCTATGGCTATAGGTCTTCCTCTCTGTGCTATATATCCACCGGCTCCCATATTGGTGAGGAAGCTCAAGTATTTTGTGTCTGTAAGATTCTTTCCCCAAAGTTCGTAAGTAAATCTACCCTTAGATGCACTGATCTTTCCATTTAAGATAAAATAAAGCTCTTGCTTTGTAGCATTGGTTTCATTCCAGAAGAAAGGACCATTGCCTGTAAGACCTGCACTGAATGTAAGTCTATCTAAGAGATTGCCTACTTTATACAGCGTATATGCCGAGTGAAGAGAAATAGTATGTCTTGGTACTAAGGGCAAGAAGTTTCCTGCATAGTTTGTTTTTTGGTCTTTCTGATAGTCTAAGAACTTCACATAAGTATAACCGTAATTGGCTTGAAAAGTAAGTCCTTGGCAAGGATTCAAGAAGATAGAAGCTTCTACTCCTTTACTTTCCGAGTGTCCGGCATTGCGTTGCTGGTTACCTACGCCCGGTATAAACTGACTGAATTGTTGGTCTTTCCAATCAATATAGAAAGCTGCCAATTCTGCTCTTAACTTCCCGTCCCAAAATGATTTCTTCACACCTATTTCATAGTTCCAGTTATATTCCGGATCAAAAGCGATATTAGAATTGTCTGTTACGGTAATGTTAAAACCACCTGTCTTATAACCTCTTGTTACAGAAGCATAGAGTAAATCGTGGTCATTAAAGGCATATTGCAAGCTGAACTTAGGATTGAATTGTTTGAAATTCAGTTTACTATTATACTCTTTATCAAACTTAGCCGGTGCATTTTCTACTCTAAGGTTTCTCACATAAGCCAGTTGTGTGTATTTAGCACGTTCGTAATCAAAGCGCAAACCCAAAGAAGCAGAAAGTCCTCCCACGATATCTAAAGTAGACTGATGATAAAGTGAAACACCATACGTAGGAATTTCAAAGAACTTAGGAGTAGAACGACCTTGGGCGAGATAAGATACCTCTGTCTGGTTATCCATCTTTTGGTGGAATGCAAACAGACCGACGATCCATCTATAAGCACGTTCTCCCTCAGATTTCAATGTAAACTCTTGAGTGTACATATGCTGCTTATTTCTTGTATCTGTGAAGAAAACCTTTTTAGGAGTAAAATCTTGGTCTATTACCATTCTATCATTGAAGTATTGGTAAGCTGTTTGGCTATTGAAGCTGAAAGACTCTCCCTTATAATTCGCCCCGAAACCCAAAGTAAGGAGATTTCTATTGTACTTACTTTCTTCATTATAATTCACATCTGCTGTTTTTCCGGTTTTGGGGTCGTGCAGACCATAAGGAAAACCATTTTGGCGGGTATAGTCGTAAGATAGGTTTAGGTTGGTAGTCCAACGCACGGCTGGCTTCCACACAAAACGAGTACGGAAGCTGGCGGTATGTGCCATATCTGCATTTTCGTTACGATAAACATTGGTAAGGAAACCATCATTGTAAGTATAGTTACCCATAACGGAAATACCAACATTGTCCGACAATCGCTGATAAGTAGATGCTGTGAGCTGCGTATCGTTTCTACTACCGTAACTTACTCTGAAACGTGTATTCTGATAGTCAAGTGGAGAATGTGTATAGACATTGATAAGTCCTCCTATCGCATTTCTTCCATAGAGTGTACCTTGTGGACCACGTAACACCTCTACATTGCTCACATCTGCCATATCTATATCAAAAGCAGAACGTTCAAAGTGAGGTACACCATCTATGTACAAACCTACAGAAGGCGCATTGGTACGAGAGCCTACTCCGCGTACAAACACTGGTGCTCCCTGACGAGAACCATAATCCGGCATAAAAAAATTGGGAAGCATTCCGCTTATTTCTTTGATACTACGAATATCGTTGTAACGCAAAAAGCGATTGTCCAATGAAGTTACAGAAATAGGAGCCACCTTCTTGTCATCTTGCTTAAAACCGACTACGGTAACCTCTTCCATATCTATTTTTCTCACATAAGAAGTATCTACTTCCGGCTCTGAACCCATAGGAGCAGTTGCAATAAATGTAGAAATCAACAATGAATAAAGCATTCTTTTACTCTCTTTTAATGATTTGTATGATTATATTATGTACGCATTTTTGTAAGGCAAAATTAGACGCATCGGTACAAGTACACAATCCTCACAAATGAGGATTTTTTCACTATCTAAACATTAAGTAAAGATTGAGGTTTAGAACTAAGACAGAAAAGAAAAAGGAATTTGAAATTTCTATTTCGTACTTGAGTTTATGTAAACCTCCATTATGGTTTATATAAACTTCCATTGCGGTTTATGTAAACTGTGGCACGAAATAGAGATTTTCATATTTACCTCCATTGAATAGGTAATAGAGTTCAGACAGTATAAGGGAGATTAAATTGGGAAGAGGAATTGAGACAAAGAAATAGGGGTATGCCTATTTCTTGACATACCCCTATTCATTGGTTTATAAATATGATTATTTATTTCGTAATTGTTTGAGCAAGGCTTCCGGAGTGAGCGATTGTTGTTCGCCGGTTTCCATATTCTTCAGCAAGATCATACCTTGTGCCAATTCGTCCTCCCCTACTATCGCTACGTAGGCTATTCCTTTATTATTGGCATAAGTCATTTGTTTTTTCATTTTTGCGGTATCCGGATAAAGCTCTGCACGCACACCTGCATTGCGCAACTCCTGCAATACAGGCAATACGAATGCTACTTCTTTTTCTCCGAAGTTTACAAAGAGTAATTCTGTAGTCTGTGTAGTATGTGCCGGATAAAGTTCCAACTGATTCAAGACATCGTAAATTCTATCTGCGCCAAAGGAAATACCTACACCGGAAACGCCTTGCATACCGAATACACCGGTAAGATTATCGTAACGTCCGCCTCCGCTAATACTACCTATCTGCACATCTAAGGCTTTCACTTCCAAGATAGCACCTGTATAATAATTAAGTCCGCGCGCAAGTGTAAGATCCAGTTCCACTTCGGACTGAATTTCCAAACCTTTCAGTGTTTGCAAAATAAAGTCTGTCTCTTCTATACCTTTCAAGCCTACCTCGCTACCTGCCAAAACCTCTTTCAAGACAGCAAGTTTCTCATCGTTTGTACCTGCCAACTGAATGATGGGTTGCAGATGTGCTATGCCTTCGAGAGAGATACCTTTGGCAAGTAATTCTGCATTGACATTGTCTATACCTATTTTGTCCAATTTGTCAATAGCCACCGTAATATCTACAATCTTGTCTGCTTCTCCTATGATTTCCGCTATTCCGGACAAGATTTTACGATTGTTCAGTTTGATAGACACACGAATACCAAACTGCGTATATACGGCATCTATCATTTGCACCAATTCTACTTCGTTCAAAAGAGAATCACTGCCCACAACATCTGCATCACACTGATAAAACTCTCTATAGCGTCCTTTTTGTGGACGGTCTGCCCGCCAAACAGGCTGTATCTGATAACGTCTGAAAGGGAAAGTAAGTTCATCTCTGTGCATCACTACATAACGAGCAAAAGGAACAGTAAGGTCATAGCGCAATCCTTTTTCGCAAAACTTACTTGCCAATTTAGGCGCATTGCGAGAAAGCAATTCTTCGTCTGTAATGCCCGAGAAATAGTCTCCGGAGTTCTGTATCTTGAAAAGCAGCTTATCTCCTTCTTCTCCATATTTGCCCATAAGGGTAGACAAGTTTTCCATAGAAGGCGTTTCTATCTGTTCAAATCCGAAGCGATGAAATACTTCCTTGATAGTAGAAAAGATATAATTACGCTTTGCCATTTCTATGGGAGAGAAGTCTCTTGTACCTTTGGGTATGCCGGGTTTTGTTGCCATAAATTCTATGTTATTTAGAGATTGCAAAAGTAGTAAATACTTCTGCCGGTTATATGCGTTGAAATAAGAAAACCACGATACATCAGTCTGCTACGAGTGTACCTACGTGTTCCACCTTGCTTTCCGTATGGGGGAATATGGGTACAAAGTCTGTATTGGTCTGCACTTGATTCTTCCGGAAAAGGAACTCCCGAACAGACAATGCGAAATACAGAGGAGAATCAAATGTATGGAATACATTGTCCTCTACTACCACTCTTCCGTGATAATAGGCTTTATCCGAGACTTCTTTCAATACAGGATAGATAGAAATCACTCCTTTCGTAAACTGATATTTGGCTGTAAGTGCATTGATAAAGGTATTATGGTGAATATGCACGTCTTCGCAAGGTCCACTTTCGTACCAGCCATTGGCATCACCACAAAGCAGGATAGCACTACCGTGTGTATGGTCAAAGACATTGTAGGCACAAATCACAGGTTTCGGAGTAGAAAAGAGAGCTCCACGTGCCCTATTGTTTCGGACTATATTTTTCTCAAATTCCACAGATGGGTGAGCTGTAAGGTTTTCCACAGCCATTTGACAATCCTTAAGTCCTGCCAAGGCATCTACAGAAGCAAACTTGAGTTGCAATTGATGAGTATTGAGCTTTTCTACTGTTGCTCCCATACCTCCAGTAAGAGGAAGCAAGGTATTTCTATCTATGAGTCTGAGAGCATCTCCCTCTTCGTACCACGTATAACCGAAAGATTGTTCATGCGCAAAAGCAGCTATCACAGTTTGGTTATCTATAATGCTATCTACACGCAGGTAAGTACCGTGTACATTGATAGCATCGTCTGCCATATGTTCATATAACCCTTGCGTAGAAATAATTTTTCCTCTACACCCGGAGAAGTGTGTAGCATCTGCCTGAGTAGTAAAATAGCGTTCAGACTTTTCCGGAACTGCCACAGAGAAATGGTGCAAGGTTACATTGGTACAATTTTGCGCCACAAGAGCCATACCTTCTGCATAATGTACGGTTACGTCTTGAATTTGAGTATCCACAGCATCACTTAGGAGAATGCCGGGTGTAGGTCTATAGTAAGAACGAAGTACATATCTATCTCCCACTTCCACATAAGGTTGTTCTCCCCAATGGTAGAGATACAAGTTACCTTGCTCGTTTACTTCTATTTGTTTAGGATTAAAACTTACATCGGCTCTGTTCCATTTCATATGTCTGTCTGCACGGAAAGGCATTGCCACGAAGAGAGATTGTTCATAACCTTCTCCTTTCAGTACAAAACGATTCTCTTTAATTTCGTATTGTGTTTCCGGTAATACACGAACTTCCACTCTATTGTCTTTTATCCCTACTACCTCTATTTGCGATAAAGCAGGACGTGGATAATCAATCCTGAACCCTTGCAATTTCACATTTTTACTTTTTTGCACCACGACAGGTATCATACGCCCGTGCATAGCAAGCAATGTATTATTCCCTTTAATTGTAAGGTTTTCTGCCTTGTCTATGAAAAGTGCTACAGGGCGTAATGGTTCATGATCATGATTGGAAATAAATAGTTCGTACTTTTTTGCCTCTGTAGGATAAAAATGATAGGTTCCATTTCCCAATACGATTTCTACACTTCTCCCAGCACGCATCTCTGTTTGGGCTGCCTCTATTAAACGAGCAAAGGCGAGTGTATTATCTTGTGTTTCGTCATTGGCTACTGCTCCAAAACTTTCGGGAGTCAATACGACATTTGTTGTATCGTAAGCCCATAAGATAGGAAGTAAGAGGAAGAAAAGAAGTTTTTGCATATACCAATGTTATTTTTTGCGAAGTGTTTGTTCTTGCTTTATCAAAACTGTAGGACACACCACTTTCTGTACCTGTGCGAAGTGTGCTATATCTACATGACAATAGCCACGTGGGTTGTTTATCAAATAATCTTGGTGATATAATTCTGCTGGATAATAAGAACGTAAATCATCATTCTCTACACAGATAGGGTCTGCGTATTGTTCCTGCAGTCTATTCAATGCAGCCGTAACAATGGTTTCATCTGCCGGATCGGTATAGTAAACACCAGTGCGATATTGCGTACCGATATCGTATCCTTGCCGGTTCAGTAAGGTAGGGTCTATGATGAGAAAGAATTGTTCCAAAAGAAAAGAGAGAGCTATCTGTTCGTCATCATAAATCACTCGTACCGTTTCTACGGCATGCGTAGTTCCGGTACAAACCAATTCATAAGAAGGATTTGGGATAACGGATTGCGCATAGCCGCACTCTGTAGAAACTACCCCTTTGAGCAGTCCCATATAGTGGTCTACTCCCCAGAAGCAACCACCTGCTAAATATATAGTTCGGTGCATAACGCTTTCCTTATACGTAGGTTTCCAAGAACTTCACATTACCCTCCGGATAGATGGTTACATCTTTCAATGCAGCAGGCAAAAGTATAGTTTCTCCTGCACGAAGCGATAAACGTTCTCCATTTTCATCTGTTACCACAGCAGAACCTTCTAATCCTATCAGAATCACGAAAGAATCCAATTCCGTATAGTCCAAAGTCATACTCTCTGTAAGATCATACACAGAGGTAGTAAAGTAGGGACACGATACAAGCTCTATTCCTTCGTTCTGTTTAGCTACATAATTCGTACGATAATCCGAGTGTACACTGTAGTCTATCACAGATTTGGCTTGTTCTGTATGTAGTTCTCTGGCATTGCCGTCTTTATCTCTTCTATCGAAGTCGTAAATACGATAGGTTATATCCGATGTTTGCTGTATTTCTGCAATGAAACAACCTGCGCCTATGCTATGAATACGTCCGGCAGGCAAGAAAAACACATCGCCGGACTTTACATTATACTCTGCCAAAGCTTCGCAAATGGTATTGTTCTTTACCATAGTTTCGTACTCCTCCGGTGTGAGTTCCCGATTAAGTCCGGAGCGCAGTTTGGCGTGTGCATCACAGTTTTCCATTACATACCACATTTCCGTTTTTCCCATAGACTTATGTCTCTCCATAGCTATGTTATCGTCCGGGTGTACTTGGATAGAAAGGTCGTCGTTGGCATCTATAAACTTGATGAGCAAAGGGAATCTATCTCCGAAACGTTTATAGTTCTCTTCTCCTACTAAAGCACCTTTGTACTTTGCTACCAATGTGCTGAGTTTCTCGTCTGCAAAAGCACCGTTTGCTACTACAGATTCATTACCGGGTACGTCCGATACTTCCCAACTTTCTCCTACGGCAGGAGCTGCATTTTCTATATGCTTAAAAGCCGCAATTTTTTCGCCACCCCAAATGGTGGACTTCAGTATAGGGTGAAATTTTAATGGATACATATTATTATAAGTGTTGTATTTGTTCAATTAAAGTATCTTTCCAAATTCTTGATCATACCACGCATACAGAAGACTACCACGTGATCGTTTTCTTGTACTCTACTGTTTCCATCTATGAGCAGTCCTACTCCATCTCTGATAACGCCCCCTATGGTAGCTCCCTTGGGCAGAGAAACTTCTTTTATGGCGTGTTGCGTGATACGAGCCTCTTTCTTTACGATAAACTCTGCCACATCTGCATTGGCAAAGGTAAGGCATTTCACATTGGACACATCTGCGTCCAACATCATTTGATAAATATGGCTGGCGGCAATGTATTTCTTATTGATAACCGTACCTATATCCAAGCTCTCCGCCATATGGATATAGTCTATGTTTTCCACTTCGGCTACCGTCTTGGCTACCCCCATTCTTTTGGCTGCCAAGCAAGCCAGGATATTGGTTTCCGAATTTCCTGTAAGTGCGACGAAAGCCTCTGTATTTCTGATGCCTTCTTCTTTGAGCAATTCCATATCCCGCCCATCTCCGTGTATCACCAAGACGCTATCGTCTACGAGTTCTGTGAGTCGTACACAGCGTGCCATATTCTGTTCTATGATTTTGGCGTCCATATAGTCCGGCAAGTATTGGGCAGTACGCACTGCGATACGCCCCCCTCCCATAATCATTACATTTTGTACATCGGGAAGTTCGTCTTTTCCGGAAACCTTACGGATATAAGGGATATATTTCTTTGTAGTGGTAAAGTAAACAATATCATTGAGTCTGATAGTATCGCTTCCTCGTGGGATTATGGTTTCCGTACCTCGCTTGATAGCTACCACGTGGAAAGGTACTTCTGCTTTGCTAAACTCCTTCAATACCTTATCCAGCAGTTCTGATGTAGGTCCCATTTTTGCACCCAATAAGATGAGTTCTCCATCTGCAAATTCCCACCACTGTCTGATCCAGCTCATTTTCACAGCATCTACTATATCTTTTGCTGCCAGCATTTCCGGATATATCAGCGAGTGTACTCCGAGTTTGGCAAAAAACTCTTTCTGTTTGGGTTGCAGGTACTCATAGTTATCTATACGTGCCACAGTCTTCTTCGCTCCCAAATTAGTGGCTATCATACAAGCCGTCATATTTCTGGATTCGTCCGGTGTTACAGCTACGAACAAGTCTGCTTGAGGAACTCCTGCTTCTTTCAGTCCGGTAATAGATACGGGAGATTGCTTGATGGTCATAAGATCCAAGATGCCTTCAAGAGGTTTGAGATTTTCCTCGTTCTCATCCATTAAGACTATATCTTGCTTTTCTCCAGCCAACATTCGGGCAAGATAAGTTCCTACTTCCCCTGCTCCTGCGATGACTATTCTCATAAGCTCAACAAACTTTTTATCTTTTCGTAAATTGCATTTTCGTCCATTTCACAGATGGCGTGTAGTTCCGGGATAGTACCATGCTGAATAAATTTATCCGGGATTCCGATACGTGTTACCTGCGGTTGGTAGCCATAATCCATCATAAATTCCAATACTGCTGTACCCATTCCTCCCATAAGCGCACCATCTTCCACCGTGAGTACGTGCTTATACTGCTGTCCTATGCGATGCAAGGTTTCTGCGTCCAATGGTTTTAGGAAACGGAGGTCTATGTGTGCTATTTCTTTCCCCAGTTCTTTCTCTGCTCGTTCTATGGCACGGTGAGCTGCTTTCCCAATTGGTCCTAAAGAAACAACAGCCAAATCTTTTCCTTCTTTCAGCCAACGAGATGTTCCTACTTCCACTGCGGTAAGCGGACACTTCCAATCCGTATTTTCTCCTCTACCACGCGGATAACGAATAGCAAAAGGTCCTTGATCGGGTAGCTGTGCTGTGTACATAAGCCTACGTAGCTCTTGCTCATCGTAAGGAGAAGATATGGTCATATGAGGAATGGTGCGCAGATAAGCTAAATCAAAAGCACCGTGGTGCGTAGCTCCGTCTTCTCCCACAAGTCCGGCACGATCCAGACAAAAAACCACATTGAGTCGTTGCATAGCTACATCGTGAATGATATTATCGTAAGCTCTTTGCATAAAGGCAGAGTAAACATTACAGAACGGCAATAAGCCTTCTTTGGCTAAACCACCGGAGAAAGTTACAGCATGCCCTTCTGCTATCCCTACATCGTAGGCTCTGTCCGGCATAGCTTTCGTCAGTTTATTCATAGAGCAACCCGTAGGCATAGCAGGAGTTATTCCCACTATCTGAGGATTTTTTTCCGCCAGTTCTACCAAAGTTTCTCCAAATACATCTTGAAACAAAGGAGGTTGTATGCCTTGGCAAGAACTGATGCGCTCTCCCGTTTCCTTATTGAATTTTCCCGGCGCATGCCAAATGGTAGCAGACTCTTCGGCAGGTTTATAGCCTTTTCCTTTCTTAGTATGTACGTGCAGGAGCTTAGGACCTTTCATATCCTTTATTTCATTCAGCACCCGAACAAGTCCTTGCACATCGTGCCCATCTACAGGACCGAAGTAGCGAATGTTCATACCTTCAAACATATTGTGCTGTTGCATAACTAAGGACTTCAGACTATTGTTGAAACGGATAATGGCTTTTCTCCTTTCGTCATTGAGTAATCCCATTTGAGAGAGCTTCTCAGATGCAAACTTGCGTAATCTATTATAAGACTCTGAGGTATGCAATCCCATAAGATACTCTTTCATTCCTCCCACACTATGATCTATAGACATATCATTGTCATTCAGAACTATAAGTAAGTTGTTAGGAAGAGAAGAGGCATTGTTTATTCCCTCAAAAGCCAGCCCACAGCTCATAGAGCCATCTCCTATCACTGCCACGATGTGTCTGTTTTCTTCTCCTGCTTTCTTTGCCGCTACAGACATACCGAGGGCTACAGAAATAGAGTTGGCGGCATGTCCGCACGTAAAAGTATCGTACTCGCTTTCTGTCGGAGATGGAAACGGGCAAAGCCCATTAAGCTTTCTATTGGTATGAAATAAATCTCTACGTCCTGTAAGGATTTTATGCCCATACGCCTGATGTCCTACGTCCCATACAATACGGTCATAAGGAGTATTGTGAGTATAGTGCAGAGCTACGGTGAGTTCTACTACTCCTAAGCTGGAGGCAAAATGTCCAGGGTTTACAGATACTTCGTCTATTATTTTGTTTCTCAACTCCTTACAAACTTCCGGTAGCACGTCCTGTTTCAAGGCACGAAGGTCATTGGGACTATCTATAGAAGTGAGGTATTGATAGTTAGTTATTTCTTCCATTATAGGTCTCGGTTCATTACGTACACAAAGGTAAAATAAATCTCTATCATTCTATAGCACAAGCGTAAAATAAGCCAAGAATAGACCGGCATACATAGGAAATAGCATAGTTATAGTCTGAAGAAAAGAAACATTTATTCAGTTAACTCACTACTCTTTTTATGATTTCAATGCAACTCCATTTTCTTTATTGAAAACGCCACTACAACAGCTTCTCACAAGGGTGTTCATAGCAAGCCTTGCTACCACGATAAGATATGCTCCGTATCATGATAAGATATGCTCGCTATCACGATACGGAACATATCTTATCAACATAGTCATATATTCGTAGGAATCTCCTCAAAAAAGTGTACATTCAGACTTGCGTTTCTATCAATCACTAAATAGAGATTTTTCATATCTACGTATTTCTTCCTTGCACCTATAGTCATAAACATAGAATATACATATCTTTGGAAAGAAAGAAGGTAGTACACAAATCTATAAAGTAAAGAGATGAAAACAAAAGAAGAAGCTATCAAGACACTTACCATTATTCCGGGTATAGGAAAATCGCTCGCCACAGATTTATGGAATATAGGAATTACTTCCATTGGGGACTTGAAAGACAAAGACCCCGAAGTGCTTTTTGAATTATCTAACCGATTTGCAGGCGTGAAACAAGATCGCTGTGTACTCTACGCTTTCAGATGTGCCGTATACTTTGCACAAACCCCTCCTCACGAAAGAGAAATGGAAAAACTGAAATGGTGGTTCTGGAAAGATTGAATATAAAAAAAGCTATTCCGTTTGGAATAGCTTTTTCTTTTAACCATTAAAGAGTTATCTTGCGAAATTATCCCAAGCTAATAGCTTCAGAAGGACAAACATCTGCACAAGTACCACACTCTGTACATGCTGAAGCATCAATAGAATAGATGCTACCTTCAGAGATTGCACTTACCGGGCATTCATCTATACATGTTCCGCAAGCAATGCAGTCATCACTTATTACGTAAGCCATAATTTTATTAAGTTAGTTAGTTATTAGTTATGTTCGTTATACGTGCAAAGATACACTCCCCACGCATATATCCAATATCTCGTTGTGAAAATCGGTTTAATTTATAAGTGTTCTAAATAGAAAAGTCCCTCTTTCTATTTCAGAGAATCATAAATAAGCCCTTGAATACGTGGTCTTATCTCCAATCTTCCCAGCGCATTTCTACCATATACTTGTGGATAGATTCTATTGCTCAAGAAAACATATACCAAACGATTATCAGGATCTGCCCATACGCAGGTACCCGTAAATCCCGTATGACCGAATACACTCTCCGGTACACCTTCTGCACAGGGACTTTTATCCGGGTTTCTTGTATCAGGTTTATCAAAACCTAAGCCTCTTCTACTACCCTTCGCCTTAAAGTCTAAGAAAAGCGTACACGTAGAACGATTCAGATAACGTTTATCTCCCATTACTCCTTTATTCAGTAGCATTTGATAAATCTTTGCTACATCTGTAGCTGTGGAAAACAAACCTGCATGCCCTGCTACACCTCCCAGTACGCTGGCAGCTTCATCGTGTACATAACCTTGGAGGAGTCCACGCTTCAGGACATCATACTTTACAGTAGGAGCTATTTGCTCCTTAGAAAAAGTCCGAAGTGGATTGTAGGCTGTATGCAGTAAGCCCATCGGTTGGAAAAACTGTTCACTGAGGTATTTATCCAAAGGCTGACGAGAGATAGCCTCGGCTATTTCTTTGAGCAAGATAAAATTGAGGTCGCTGTATTTATAACTAGTACCTCGCAAAGGAAAGTCGCCTATCATTTCCAAGACTTTTTCTCTGAAACGAGGAGAAATAAACAGATGGTCTGCCATAGGCAAAGTGTGTTCTGCAGTAGGAACAGTACTCACCCACGCTGTATCAAAGGCATAAGAAGTATTGGCATAAAGACGATCTTCTACTTGGAGTGTATAGTCGTTATCTTTGGTGCGTTTATAAAAACCACGAGGCAATGTCTCCTTGCGTATCAGTTCTTGGTAGAAAGGATAAAAAGCCGGAAGTCCGGACTCATGCAAAAGCAATGCTTGTACACTCACCCTTCCTACAGCTTTTCCTGCATACTGTGGCAAATACTTGCTGACAGGGTCTACAAGTCCTATCTTGCCCTCGTCATAGAGTTTCATAATAGCCAGCAGTGTCCCTGTAGTTTTGCTCAAAGAAGCCAAGTCGTACATAGTATCTGCCGTTACTTCTTGTTCTTTCTCGTAAGTATAATGTCCGAAGCTCTTATTGTATACAGGGAAACCATCTTTCAATACCAAAACTCTGCAACCAGGATAAGCTCCTGCTGCAATTCCTTCTGTAGCTACAGCATCAATCTGCTCCAATACCTTCTCATTCATTCCGAAATCCGATGGACGATAAGTAACAGGACTGGCTTGTGGGTCTAAGGTTACTCCTGTACCTGCGGGGAAATTGAGTATTGGAATAGACAATCTTCCATCTATGCGTTCCTGTCCTATAAGTGCCTTTGCTACGTGCGTAGTTACCACCCCATCTGCAGAATGTGCCCAAATAACAGTTTGAGCTGTAGCTATGGTTTGGGGTATATCTCGGAAAGCACGTGCATCTGTGTAAACCACCACTACTGTAGGCTTCTCTGCTGCCAGCTCTGACAAGACTTTATCGTAAGCACGTAAGTTCCTCTGATGAATGGCAATAATCAATCGTTGTGCCGGACGAAGTTCTTCTTTGATACGTGAAAGTGCATCGGATTTCAAATGTACCCAATTCAAATCCATCTGAGATTGCAGTGATTGATAGAAAGCGTGTCCTTCACTCATAGCAGAAGCCACAGTAATCAACGTAGTACCGGACTCCGATAAATCCAATGGAAGCAAGAAACGATCATTCTTTATCAAGGTTACAGCCGCTTTTTGCATATCTTCTCGCAAAGCGGTGGTTGCAGCAGTTTCCAATAAAGAAGCTACATTAGAAACGATAGGGGTAGGACGCTTGGACAGTCCCAAAGCATACTTATATGTAAGAACTTTTCTACAACGTTCGGTTATTTCCGCTTCGCTTATCTTGCCTGAGCGAACAGCAGACATCAGTGCGGAAATACCTTTGCCCAAATGGAGAGGAGCCAATAAAATATCATTCCCTGCCAAGAAAGCATCTACACTGGTTTTCTCAGTAGCCGGAACTCCTTTCATTTCCAACGCATCTGTGAAAATCAATCCTTTGAAACCCAATTCTTCCCGAAGCAGTTTCGTAGTCAATGCAGGAGAAAGGGAAGCCGGTTTACTATCCAAGCGTGGCAAGAGTAAATGTCCTGTCATTACTCCACTCACTCCTGCTTGAAAAGCACTCTTGAAAGGATACAACTCCACACTATCCAAACGCTCACGTGTGAAATTCAGTACCGGGAGCGACTTATGTGAATCTGCATCTGTATCACCGTGTCCCGGAAAGTGCTTGACAACTGCCATTACACCACCCGCTTCCAATCCTTTGGAGTATGCCATCACTTTATTGGCCACTTGCTGTGGAAGACTGCCGAAAGAACGGATATTAATAACCGGATTGGCCGGATTATTGTCTACATCTGCTACAGGTGCAAAATTTACCTGAATTCCGAGCAGTTTGCATTGCCGTGCCATTTCCTGTCCAAAACGATAGAGAATATCGTCGTTCTGAATACACCCCAATACTCTGTTGCGTGGGAATGTAGGGCTGTTCTTCAGTCGCATAGCAGTACCCCATTCTCCATCGAAAGTTATCATCAAAGGCACGTCTGCCAGTTCTTGCGAAGCATTGACGATTTCTACGTGTTGTTCTACTGTACCTCCGTAGAACAGCAGACCTCCCACTCCATTTTCTTTTACCACAGTCCGTAGCAGCTCACGCTTACGTGAGTTCATATTCATATCTGTGTGATAAACAAAAAGCTGTCCTATCTTTTGTTTCAGAGTAAGTTGCTTTAGGGTACTTTCTACCCATATTTCGCACGCCTGCTTATCTGTGCTTTGCTTTAAGATTTGTGGTTGCGCCATAAGAGGGAGCAACAGCACCCACGAAAAAAGTATGATTAAGTATTTTTTCATATCAGCGTTTTTTTAGTTCAAGGGAAACACGTCCTACGTAAGCACCACTTTTCCCCATTTGTTGTACACCAACAGGTTTACCCGCAGCATTGTTATAAAATTGGAGTTTGTCAAAGAAAGAATGAGAGTGTCCTCCCAATACCAAGTCAATATACTCGGTAGACTGGATAAGTTTCACGTCATTGTATTCTCCTCCTTTCCAACCTAAATGCGAAAGGCAGATCACGACATCGCATTTTTCTTTCTTTTTCAAATATTCGGAAACTTCTTTAGCTCGTACTATAGGGTCTTGAAACTTCACCTCTCCATAATTATTTTTGGACACCAATCCGTCCAAAACCGGACTTAAACCGAAGACTCCGATACGTAGTTTCTTTCTCTTGATGATGGTATAAGGTTTCACCAAACCTTCCAATACAGTTCCTGTTACATCATAATTGGCACACACGATGGGGAATTTTGCCAAACGGAACAAACGAGCCATATTCTCCAATCCGAAATCAAATTCGTGGTTTCCTATAGTTCCCGCATCATAGCACATTTCATTCATAGCTTTCACTTCTACTTCGCCTTGAAACAGGTTATAGTAGGGTGTTCCTTGAGAAAAGTCTCCACTGTCAAAAAGCAACAAGTCTGCGTTCTGCTCTCTCTCTTTTGCTATAAAGTAAGCACGACGTTTGAGTCCTCCCTTTCCTGCCAAGTCTTCGTCTGCAAAACTTTCTGCATAAGGTTCTATTCTACTATGCACATCATTGGTATGATATATAAGGAGCTTACGTACACGCTGTGCAGATATTGTTAATATACTCCCACACAGCAGTAAAGCAAAAAGTAATTTCTTTTTCATAGCTATACACATCTATAATACAACAATACGCCCTTCTATAGTAGCAGAAACTTCTTTTCCTGCTTTCTCTAAAGAGCGTACATATTCAAAAAACAATTGTCTGAGAGTGATATTCTCTGGAAATTCCACCCGATTACTTTCCAAAAAAGCGGTCATTTTATCGTTTCCTTCTGCCAAGTAATCTATAGTAGCTACCCGATAAATTCTATTAGGGTCTATTTCTTTTCCATTTACTTCTGCACTCACTAAAGTCTTATCTTTGAGTGCCAACTTTACGTGGCTCACACCTTCTCCTCCTACAGCAGCTACTTGCGACAAAAGTTTCTGCAAGGTATGTCCGTTCATTGTGGCAATACACAGTTTATTTTCAAAAGGAGCAATTTCAAAGATATCTCCATAAGTAATAGTGCCTTTCGATAAATCACTGCGGATACCACCCATATTCATAATGGAAAGGTCTACAGGTGTACCACTTTTCTCTGCCGCTCCCCAAAAGAGAATATCCGCCATAAGATTGGACATCGGGGATTCCGGTCTGTATCTTGCATAATTGCCGGCACTATGTCCTACTGCAGGAGACATAATACTATCTACTCTTTCACGATAACTATCTACCAATACATTCATAGAAGTGTGCCCTCTATCGTATTGTGCAGTCATAGGAATGGCTGTTCCTACTGCTCCAGAAACGAAATAGCTTCCTTTGCAAGCGGTTATCAGCAAAGAAAAACAACAAGCTGCTACAGCTGTGTGCTTTCTTAAAAATACACTTTTCATACGCTTATTCTACTTTCTTCGTAAATTGCTTTATCAGGCTATAGGCTGAATATATACCCAATTCTCCTGCCTTACTTAAGTCTTTAATTCCTTGTTCTCCGTCTTCCAAATAAATATGAACCAACCCACGATTATAGTAGGCATCGGAAAAATAAGGATCTATTTTGAGAGCTTTATCATAGTATTTCAGTGCTACCTGATAGTCTTTGAGCAGCACAGCTATATTGGCTCTATTGTAACAGGCAAAAGCAAACTCCGGTTCCAATTTTAAGACGGTTTCCAAGTCTGCTATGATTGGCGCATATTCTCCTTTCTGAAACTCTGTACCCAATGTGCCCAACTCTTTTGTCATATCTGTTTTTCCGTCTTTTTCCACTTCTATCATTTTGTATGCGATAGTGGCTCTCATAAAATATGCCAAATAGAAGATGCTGTCTATCTCTATTATCGCATTGAGATCTGCTGTGGCATTATCAAAGTCTTGCATCAAATAGTAATCCATAGCACGTGCGAAGTAGATATATTTATTGCTTTCTCTGTTCGCTATTCTGCGTGTTTGGAGATCTATGGACTGAGTATGTTCTTTGATTTGGATATCGGTAAGCGGTGCTTCCGCATTAGTGAGGAGTAAACGCTTAGGCAATAAACGCTGTGCATTGATTTGGGCTACAGTTTTTGCGTGATTAACTTGACGTTTCACATCGTCCGGCTTCTCGTAATAGCTCAACACGAACATACCTTGCGGACGAATGGCAACTTCTTTGTTCTGTACTTTTCCTCTATAAAGAGTCTTATAAGCAGGGGTATTATCTTCTGCATCTGCTACTACAAGGCTCCGGTAATCTTGTATATTTTTATCGGACTTCTTGCGGGTAGGACTGTTTTTCCCTATTACAGGACGTTTTCCTTGGCTGATAGAAATCTGCGCATTGAGCAGGAGGAGTTCATCTGCTTGTGCACCTTTTATATCTCCTATCCTACGACGCAACTGCGCACGTTGGGCATAACCTTCCATAAAGTTGGGATAGGCTTTCAGTACAGAGGAGTAGTCTTGTATAGCTCCTTTATAATCTCCGGTTCTATCTCTCAGCAAGGCTCTATTGAAAACCGCAATCCAGTTGTCCGGTTCTATAGAGAGAACATAATTGAAGTCTTCTATGGCGGCATTGTCTTCTCCTACCTGCGCACGCAATAAACCTCTGTTATAATGACCTATAAAGTTGCTTTTGTTTATTTCCAATGCGGCATCGTAATCTGCCATAGCTCCTCTCAAATTTCTAAGATGATAACGTGCCAATGCTCTATTGATATACACTCCATCGTTTTTCATAGAGAAACGTATGGCTTCCGTAAGATCTGCATCTGCATCTGCGTATTTGGCACGTTGTAAATAAATAAGTCCTCTTGCTATCCAAGGCTCGGCACTAAATCTGTCCACTTCTATAGCTTTGTCCGCATCGGACATAGCTTGCACAGTATCTTTCTGGCGAAGAGAAATCTCGGTCTTCATCATATAACCCTCTATATAGCGTGGGTGTATGCTCGTAAGTGTATCCAACTGTGCACGTGCATCTGCATATTCCTCCAGATGAATATGACAAAGTGCCAAATTATGCCTAAAAGTAGTATTCACAGGATCCATCTTCAGAGCCTTCTTATAGTCGCCAATAGCTTCCTTGTACTTATTCTGTCTGATACGTGCGATACCACGCACCTGATAAGCATTGACGACAAAAGGGTTTCTGCCGATAGCCTCATCACAATCCGCTTCAGCACCTATATAGTCCTCTAAATTCAGTTTTGCCAATCCCCTATAAAAATAAGCTTCAGCCAAGTAAGGTTTGGCATTGATGACTTGGTTAAAATACTGCATAGAAAGGACGTAATCTTCAAAAAAGAGTGCATTCTTCCCTACGCTCATTACTCGCTCCGTATTAATCTGAGCAAAGAGTGAGCAAATCCAAATCCAACTTATACCAATAAGAGACAGGCGTCTTTTCATCGGAATGTTTTTATTTTATAGGAACATCTTACTTTGCCGTCTACCATATTATTGAGCTTGCTGCGTATCATTTTCTTGCGCAAGCCGGATAAATGGTCAAAGAACAGCATACCATCTAAATGGTCTATTTCGTGTTGTAAGACACGTGCGAGAAATCCCTCTATCCATTCATCTTGTGCTATGAAATTCTCGTCCATATATTGCAGGCGAATGCTTTTGGGACGTTTTACACTTTCGTGCAATCCCGGTAAGCTCAAGCAACCTTCTTCCATAGAACATTCCTCTTCACTTACCTCCACTATGTGTGCATTGATATAGGCTTTCTTAAATCCTTTGTATTCCGGAAATTCATCGGAAAGTGCATCTAAACCTACCACCAAAAGACGAATATCCAAACCTATTTGTGGAGCAGCCAATCCTACACCGTCTGCATACTCCATAGTTTCAAACATATTGGCAATAAGCTCTTTCAGCTGAGGATAGTCCGGTGTTATATCTGTAGTCTCTTTTCTCAGCACAGGCTGTCCATATACGTATATAGGTAAAATCATTTTCTCTTCTTTATGCGAATTAAAATTATCCACGCAGGCTTTCCATATAGGACTGCAATATAATGGTAGCACTGATTTCGTCTACGAGTGCCTTGTCCTGTCGTGTTTTCTTCTTCAGTCCTCCATCTCTTATGGCTTGATGTGCCAATACAGAAGTAAAACGTTCGTCCACCCAGCAAATGGGTATCTCCGGCAAACGTTTTTTCAGGGTGTTTACAAAAGGGGTGATTCTTTTCATATTCTCGGAATCTTCATTGTTCATCTGTTTGGGATAACCCACTACGATGGTTTCTACTTTTTCTTTTTGGACGTAATCCAAGAGAAAATCCAACAATCGTGGTGTTTCTATCGTAGTAAGCCCATTGGCTATTATTTTCAATGGGTCCGAAACAGCAATGCCTGTCCGTTTCTTTCCGTAATCTATGGCTAAAATTCTCCCCATAATAAATAAAGATACTGTTTTGGGAAAGTTAGAAGGGTTCACATCAAGGAAAAATTCTTCCCCGATATGGAGCTCAATCCGCCCAAAGCAGTATCTCCATATAATCGTTTATTTTATTGTTTAGTCTCAAAAAATGCGTTTGTCCATTATGTATAGGTTTTTGTTTTATGTTCACTTTCCTATTCCATTTTTGAGCGCATCTGTTTGATTAGTTCAAACGATAGAGCAACCAAGCTCCTTGGAAATCTTGACGATTAGGATATCTACTCTTGAACGCATCTCTTGCACGAGCCGCTTCGTCTCTTGTGTCGTAAGATTCTGCGATCACTCTGTACGTATTTCTTTCTGCATTGAAAACTACTTTTGCATTGTATCCGTCTTTTTCCAATGTAGCCTTGAGGTTGTCTGCATTAGCTTTTACATTGAAACTACCGCAAACTACGCTGTATGCTTTAAGACCTACACCCGATACGAGTTCCACTCTTTCCTCTCTCACACCGGCAGATGGTGTATAATTATTGGCAGGGGTAGTAGGTTGAACCGGAGTTACTTGTTGGTTATAAGTATTTTCTGCTCTTGCCGCTTCTGCTGCAAGTTCTGCTTGTTTCGCCTTCTCGTAAGCTTTTTTGTAAGCACTTTCGCTGGACTTGCAAGATGTAAATGCCAAAGCCAAGCACAATCCCATACCTAATAAGAATGTTTTTTTCATAAGTTCTATATTTTAATTATCGTTTGTTTCTAATGGTTCTTTTCTCGCCACGGCATCACTATCATAAGTTTAGCTTTGCTCGTTTTATATGCGGGAAAGATCTAAATACTACTTTATCTCTTGTTGCAAAAGTAATAATATAAGCATAGCATCGCTGTTAATCTTGGTTAATAATGAAGAGCAAGTTGGCACATAGCCCTAAAAGAAAATAACATACCACTGTCAAGATACATTTTTTCTTATATTTGTAATGAACCATAAGACCATAGAATTATGAAAGGATTAAAATTTGCCGCAGCTTTCTTAGGTGGAGTAGCGATAGGCGCAGTAGCAGGTTTGCTCTTCGCACCGGAAAAAGGAGAAGATACACGTAAGCGCATAGCAGACTACTTACGTGAAAAAGGACTCTCATTGAACAAAGATGAAATAGAGGAGCTTATTCATAAAATGAAAAGCAACAAAACAGAAGAGTAAAAGACACAAATTCGGTCTAAGAAAAAGCAGACCATAATCTATCTAAAAGCGTAGCAGAGAGAAAAATTTGCTACGCTTTTTTAGTTAAATGCAGTTCGCTTATTTACACTTTAACAAGATACTTCTATAGAGAAGAAAAACCTTGCTACAATAGCTCCTCGCAAGGGTATTGATAAGATATGTTCGCTATCGTGATAAGATATGCTCCGTATCACGAAAAGAAGCCTTGCTACCACGATAAGATATGCTCCGTATAAACGTACATATAGAGATGTATAAAAAGAAAGAAAGCTGTATGGTAAAAAGCTGTTTGTTTTCACAACTTCAGCCTAATAAAAACCTCCCTTTACTACAGCGATGTACCGAGTAAAGGGAGGTTAGATATGTGTATATAAGTTGTGCTGCTTATTTCACTTTTTTATAACCATATACAGCCAATGCACCGAGTTCTTCTTCTATACGGAGCAATTGGTTATACTTAGCCATACGGTCTGAACGGCTCAAAGAACCGGTCTTGATTTGACCACTGTTTGTAGCCACTGCTATATCTGCGATAGTAGCATCTTCTGTTTCTCCGGAACGGTGAGAAGTAACAGAAGTATAACCTGCACGGTGCGCCATTTCTATAGCATCGAGTGTTTCTGTCAAGCTACCGATTTGATTTACCTTGATAAGGATAGAGTTGGCACATTTTTCTTGGATACCGCGTGAAAGGAATTCTACGTTTGTTACGAAGAGGTCATCTCCTACCAACTGGCAACGATCGCCGATGCGTGCAGTAAGTTTTTGCCAACCTTCCCAGTCGTTTTCACTCATACCATCTTCTATAGAGTCTATAGGATACTTAGTAACGAGTTCTTCGAGGTAAGCTATTTGTTCTTCGCGTGTACGTTTTACACCTTTAGCACCTTCAAATTTGGTATAATCATAGATACCATCTTTGTAGAACTCAGAAGACGCACAGTCCAAACCGATCATTACATCTTTTCCCGGTACATATCCTGCGGTTTCTATCGCTTTGATGATAGAGTTCAAGGCATCTTCTGTTCCGTCCAATGCCGGAGCGAAACCACCTTCGTCTCCTACTGCTGTAGAAAGACCACGATCGTGCAATACTTTCTTCAGAGCGTGGAATACTTCTGCACCCATACGAAGACCTTCACGGAAAGAAGGCGCACCTACAGGACGTACCATAAATTCTTGGAATGCGATAGGTGCATCAGAGTGTGAACCACCATTGATAATGTTCATCATAGGAACAGGAAGCGTATAAGTGTTTGTTCCGCCTATATAACGATACAATGGTATGTTCAAGAAGTTTGCGGCAGCTTTTGCTACTGCGAGAGATACGCCAAGGATAGCATTAGCACCCAGTTTTGATTTTGTCTTAGTACCATCTAAAGCCAACATTTTGTGGTCTATGGCACGTTGTTCCAATGCACTGTAACCAACCAATGCCGGAGCTATGATATTGTTGATATTTTCTACTGCTTTGAGAACTCCTTTACCGAGGTAACGACCTTTGTCGCCATCACGGAGTTCAAGAGCTTCATTTTCTCCTGTAGAAGCACCCGATGGTACAGCTGCACGACCGATAATGCCAGATTCCAATACTACATCTACTTCTACAGTAGGATTACCACGAGAGTCGAGAACTTCTCTACCTTTGATACTTTTAATCTTCATAATTAGTTGCTTAATGGATTATTATATTTCGCATTGCAAAAGTCGCTAAATTCTCTTGCATACACAATAATTACCGCATCATTTAGTTTTTATAACTTTTTACACAAGGTTTTACACTATCATACAGAGAGAAGCACCACAAAAAAACCTCTCTCTCCGTAAAAAACAGGAGAAAGAGGCTTTTCTATTATAATTTATTATCAGTCTTATTTTACCTGAATTACCAAATAGCGAGATACGCTCCAGAATTCTTTGGCATTGGTTATTACGAGTGTGAGTTGTTTCTTATCATCTGCACGAAGTTCGTAAGAACCTTTTGGGTGTGTAGTAAGCAGTTCTGCGTGCTTAGAGTAAAGACGTATTTCTTTAGTTTCACGTATATCTATAGTAGTGAAATAGTCTTTATTGAAATCTTGAGATTTCAAGACATCACCTCCAGCCAAAATCTTTTGATCTCTCAACTCTCTCTTTGTACCGAATACATACCACGCTGTGTTCAGTGCTTGGTCTTGTGCGCTTACTGTTTGTGCTTTCGCTTCGTTTTCTGCAGCCAAGTCGCTCACATTCTTGTTCAAGTTCATTACAGCATCGTCCAATTCTGCAATACGGATATTTTTGGCTGCCAATTCTGCTTGCAACACCTCTATATCCTTTTGTTTTTCTTCCAACTGAGATACCAAGTTTTTAATGGCTTTCTGCATTTGAGAAGACTTCACGTTAGAGTTTTGAAGCATTGATTCCAATTTCGCAATTTTTTCACGATTTTCTTGGAGCTTGTCGCTAATGAAACGAATATTTTGCTTGATATTCTCTGTAGCCGATTGATTTTCCAGATTAGACCCTTTCAAATCTACACGGTTCTCTGCTACATTGATTTCTCTGAAACCATCTTGGATTTCATTGAAAGTACTCATAATACCGTCCATTTCCGCATCTCTGTTCACTAATTCTAAGAGGAGAGAGTCATTTTGCGCTTTCAACGCATCACTCTTTTTTCCTCCGTCTGTACAAGCCGTCATCAGACCTGCTGCACATACTGCTAAGAATAATAACTTTTTCATTGTCGTCTTATTATTGATTATTACTATTTTATGGTTTTACCTTTCAGTACTATTACTATTTCTCCTTTGGGTGGGTGCGCTGTAAAATGTGTTGCCACTTCTTGCAGCGTTCCACGTACACATTCTTCGTGTAACTTTGAGATCTCTCTGCACACCGCTACTTCACGTTCCAAACCCATTTGCTCGGAAAGCTGGGTCAGTGTTTTCACCAATCTATAGGGGGATTCGTAGAAAATCATAGTGCGAGTTTCTTCTGCCAATTCCTGCAAACGACTTAATCTGCCCTTCTTTTGCGGCAAAAATCCCTCAAAACAGAAACGGTCATTGGGTAATCCGGACGATACGATAGCCGGCACAAATGCTGTAGCACCCGGCAAACATTGCACTTCTATACCATTCCTTACACACTCCCGCACAATCAAGAAACCAGGATCGGAAATAGCAGGTGTACCCGCATCTGAAACCAAAGCGAGAGTCTGTCCTGCAAGCAGCTTCTGCACTACTTGTTCTACTGCACGATGCTCATTAAATTTGTGGTGAGATTGGAGGGGATTCTTTATATCAAAGTGCTTGAGTAGTATACCTGTGGTGCGTGTATCCTCTGCCAATATCAAATCGGCTTCTTTCAGGACACGTATAGCTCGGAGCGTCATATCTTCCAAGTTGCCCACCGGCGTAGGTACTACATATAGCTTTCCCATAGTCTGGATACTTTTGTCGCAAAGATAGAAAGATTTCATTCGGTGATGCTTTGAGCTTTACTTTTTTAACAATCTTATATAAAAGATATTCTTCACACTCGCTTTTATAAATAGTTTTTACTATTTGATGTACTCTCGCACACCTTAATATAAAAGCAAAACGGCAATCCTCTATCATATTATTCAATGAAAGCACAAGAATACTCCAAATTTACAGTATCCAAAGAAGCCTTTTTCAAAGACATTCTTTATTTTCGCAATATTGCTGAGTCCTATTTTTAACTTTATCAAGATTACGATTATGAAACAACTTTTATTTTCCTTTTTTCTTTTACTCATAGCTACCCAAAGCTATGCACAAGAAGAAGTCTTTAATTTTCCCGCAATAGATACAACACGCTTTGTATGCCAATACGATTACACCTATCCCAGCCCTTACACAGACACCCAAACAATAGATATGCGTCTGGAGATAGGTCTGCATCTCTCAAAGTTTTACAGTTATGGAACATTGAAATATTTCCTGATGCAGACTACACCGGAAGGTAAGGCTAAGCTAAAAGAAATGACACAAGACGTGTTCAATAGAAGTGCAAAAGCCACCAATGTGCTAGAGAGAGCACGTATTATGAATCAACTACCAGGTAGAGAAGAAGATATAATTATTTACAAAAACTACCCAAAGGACAGTTTATATATACAAGACTCAGCCAGTGGCACAGAATTTATGTACTACACAGAGCCTTATCTGG
Organism: Phocaeicola sp.; assembly: GCA_022764505.1. GTDB lineage: Bacteria > Bacteroidota > Bacteroidia > Bacteroidales > Bacteroidaceae > Phocaeicola. The sequence continues at coordinate 131,833 of JALEQJ010000004.1, forward strand.
GACAAAATTGGGAAATACAGACAGACACCTTAACGATTTTGGGCTTCCACTGTCAAAAAGCCACTTGTACGTGGCGTGGTAGAGATTATGAAGCTTGGTTTACCGCAGAAATTCCCACCAATGATGGACCAATGAAATTCTCCGGACTTCCCGGCTTAATAGTAAAAGTAACAGATACCGACCAAGATTATAGATTAGAGCTAAAGGGAATTGAAAACATCAAAAAGCCTATTTATTTCAATAACAAAACTTTCCTTAAGAATAGCCCCGACTTTCTACCTATCACACGCAAAGAACTACTCAAACGAAAACAAAAAACATTCCAAAGCCAAGTCCGAATGTTGAAGAGAACCTTAAAATCAATAGGCAAATCTACAGATGATATAAACGAAGATAAGTACAATTGCCTAGAGAAAGATTATAACCAATAATACAAAAGACTGATGCGTAGATTCTGGATACTGATATACTTGATCAATTGTTTATCTGTAGCTATTTATGGACAAATACATCTTTCCGGAAAGATCACAGATAAGGATTGCACCCCATTGACGCACGCTGTGGTAGTAGTAAAGGACAAAAACTCCGGCATCATTAGAAAAAATACGCTCAGTCTATCCGATGGAACATTCCGGTTGTCCATAGAGAAAGAAATGGCTCCCAAAGTCAATCTTCATATATTACTGATGGGTTATAAAGAACAAATCTTCCAGATAACCGATAAAGAAGAGCAAGTCTTTACAATCCAAATGGAGGTAAGCGAAGTCAAAATCAAAGAAGTAGTCATAAAAGCAAAAAAGATGTGGGAGCGAGGAGATACCCTCGTTTATAATGTCAGTAGTTTCGCCAGCAGTAACGATCGCACTATTGGAGATATAATTAAGAAACTGCCGGGATTTAATGTAAAAAAAGATGGAGAAGTTCTTTACAACGGAAAACCTATCAACAAGTTTTACATAGAAGGAAAAGACCTTTTAGAAGGAAAGTACGGCATAGCCACCAATGGTATACCTCAAACAGAAGTAGGACGAGTAGAAGTATTGGAGAATCATCAACCTATTCGGGCATTAGACGGTGTGATATTCTCGGACAATGCTGCTGTAAACTTAAAACTGAAAGACAGAGCAAAAGCGCATTGGATTACCACTCTACAAGGAGGGGCAGGTGCCATACAAGCACCCTGGAAGCCTATATGGGAGGCAAAAGCCACAGCATTTATGTTTAAGCAGAATTTCCAAAACATATTGAAAATAGGCAGTAACAACATAGGTGAGAACTACTCCTCCGATCTTATCAGTCATTATAATTCCTATATCACAGTATCGGACAATTTCTTTTCTCCCCGATCTTTCTTTGCCCCCAACTTAGAAACAGAGCGTACACTCTTTAATAAGTCGCATTTCTTCAGCACAAACGCACTATGGAGCATAGGTAAAACGTCCGAAATCAAGACACAGCTACATTATTTGAATCATCGCGAAAATTGGGACTCACAACTTTCCACTACTTATTTCTTACCCACAGGAGAAAAAGTGATCCAAGAAACAGAAGATGGACATACGAAAGCGCATCTGTTAGCAGCTGCCATAACCTACGAGTCCAACGTTACCTCTGCTTACTTGAAAAACATTTTGAAATCCGATGTTCATTGGGCGGGAATAGATGTACACACAAATGGCAACTATCCCAATACGCAAACAGCCCAAATGCCTAAAGTAAAAATAAATAACCAGCTACAGTGGACCAAGAGACTCGCCAAAAGCACGTTTACTTTCAATAGCATAAACGAGTTCAGTTCCTCGCCACAGCATCTCACTATTTGTCGTGATGACGCTTATTACAAACAAACAGCAAATAGAAAACGATTTCACACTTATCAGGAAGCTGTTTTAGGTTGGTTTTCTCAGAACTTTACCATCAATACAAAAATAGGTATGACAGGACAAGTAGTACGTCTGAACAGTCATTTAGAAAATCCGCCCTCTATGCCATACTCTTTTATGAACGAAATCAGAAACAGCTACCTACACTTATTCGCCACACCGGAATTACAGTTCACACATAAGAAATGGAGATTCTCTGCTACTCTGCCTATCAATTATTACCTCTACCATTTTTCGGGTACGGAAGGTAAGAAACACGATGTTAAGCTATCCCCTTCCTTCCGTGTATTCTGGAATTACTCTGGCAATATGACTTACTTCTTAAATTACAATATGAACTTTAGACCCTATAATCTTGTCAATCATTATAGCGGGCTCTTATTACGCAACTATCGTACATTTTACCAAGGAAGCCACGAATATGCTACAGGTTACCAGAACTCTATTACCGTAGGATATGACTACAAGAATATGTCTAGCGGCTGGTTCTCTAACAGCTCCCTGATGTACCTAAAAAGCAAAAACCCTTTCAGGGAGTCTATGCTGTTTTATGACGATTTCCGCATACATACATCTATACATCAGCCCGTTTATGCCCACAGTATGCTGTGCAATGCCAGCGTAAGCAAGAGTACAGACCTCATCAATGGACTGATAAGCATAGACCTTTCTTATCTACGCGCTAAGTCTTCCTTAATTTCGGAAAACCAACCACTCTCCTATCGCACTCAGTTTCTCATTGCTAATTTAACATTAAACGGAGATATTTCTTCTTACTTTAATTGGCTGTATAAACTTAGCTACAAGGCTCAGACACTAAAGGTTGGTGTATCGGACAGCCATCGCATAGACGACTGGCAACAGTCGCTAAGCCTCAACATCAACCCTACGAAAAAACTACGTGTGGAGTTCTCCGGAGAACATTATCACAATGAAATAATGGATCGGAAATACAAGAGTTTTGTGGTGCTCAACAGCAAAATTTCCTACACTCCATCTAAAAAGATAGAACTATCCCTCAATATACATAATTTACTGAACCATAACCAATATGATATAACAAGCCATAATTCCCTGAGCGAAATAAAACAAAGCTACAGCATCAGAGGACGTGAACTATGGATAAGCTTTTTGTGGAAGTAAAAGAGAAGAACATAAGCAGAAAAATAAACCTTCCCTTTATGCGTCTGTGCATAAAGGGAAGGTTTATTTTGTTGTAAGCGTTTGCAATGTCTATGCTTGCTTCATAAATGCTATCAGTTCCTTTACAGCCATATTTTTTGCTACAATCGTACCTTCGTGGTCTATAAGGTAAGTAGCAAAACCATTCTTTAAGTCGTAATTCCGAAATAAAGACTCGCTCTCACTATTGTCTGCCCTATAGCAAGTATGCGTATCCAATCTATCCTGTTTCACTACTGCATTGTAAACAGATGCGTATTGATCCAAGGATATAGATACCATACTTAACTGTGGGAGGGTAGCTACAGCGTGGCTAAGTGCTGCATTCTGCATACGAGATGCGCCATCATAACTGACCCAAAAACTGAGTAAAGTATAAGTACCTTTTTCTGCTTTTGAGCCGAATAGTAGTTTTGTCTTTTGAACTTCTGCCATAGGAGCTTTATCCCCTACTCGCAGTTTCTCTGTCTTTGTGTTATCGCCTTCCAAAGAGAAGGAAAATAAGGATATTGATATTAATACAACAAAAAACCACCTTACATTTTTAGTCATGTAGTTTAGTTTTGGTTAATACTATCCGGGGCTGCCTTACACAGCGTTTTCTACCCGAAACATTATTTCTCTCACCCAAGTTTCCTCAGGTTATTTTTGAAAACTGTGGGCAAAGGTAAGTTCATTCTTACCAGTAATTGTATTCCAAAATCATATTTTTGATAGGGATTTCTCTTTATATACTATAAAACAACAACTTATCCATTGTTAGAGAAATAAAATCTGCACAAAAAGGGAAAAAACGTGCTCCTTATATTGCAGTCTATTACAAAAGAGATACATTTGCACAATTAACGAAAAATTGTGCATACGTATTAACTGTAATATGGAAAAAAGCTTTATAGGACTATTAGAAAACAGTATTAAGTCTTATTGGGATTTGCCTGCATTAAGTGATTATAAAGGCATCACTCTACAATATAAGGACTTGGCAAGGAAAATAGAAAAAGTACACATTTTATTGGCAGAAAGTGGCGTGCGCCAAGGAGATAAAATCTCCATTTGTGGCAGAAACAGTGCACACTGGGGAGTAGCTTTTCTCGCAGCACTTACTTATGGCGCAGTGGCAGTTCCTATCCTACACGAGTTCAAACCGGAAAATATACACCACATAGTAAACCACTCGGATTCTAAATTGCTGTTTGTAGGAGATGGCGTATGGGAAGAAATAGACGAAGCACAAATGCCTTCATTGGAGGGAATTGTCCTCTTGGGGGATTTTACTCTACTCATCAGCAGAAGCGAAAAACTCACTTATGCACGTGAACACCTCAACGAATTATTTGGGAAAAAATACCCCAATAACTTTCGTAAAGACCACGTAACTTATCGCAGAGACACCCCGGAAGAACTCGCTCTCATCAATTACACTTCCGGTACAACCAGTGCTTCCAAGGGGGTAATGCTCCCCTATCGCAGTGTGTGGTCCAATGTAACCTTTGCAAAAGAGGTAATAGACCTCAAACCCGGAGACAAAGTAGTTTCTATGCTACCACTGGCACACGTGTATGGTATGTCTTTCGAGTTCTTGTATGAAATATGTAATGGCAGTCATATACATTTCTTGACCCGCATTCCCAGCCCCAAAATCATACTGCAAGCATTCTCTGAAATAAAGCCTAAAATCGTAATTGCAGTACCCCTCATCATAGAAAAAATCATCAAGAAAAATGTTCTACCCAAAATAGACAATCTCCCGATGCGTATCTTGCTCAAAACACCCATTATCAATGACAAGATAAAAGAAAAAATCAAGAACCAAATAGCACAGGTTTTCGGGGGAGAGTTCTATCAAGTGATAGTAGGAGGAGCGGCATTCAATCATGAAGTAGAAAAATTCTTGAAAGATGTGGAATTCCCATATACAGTAGGATACGGTATGACAGAATGTGGTCCTATCATAGCTTACGAAGACTGGAAAAGATTCAAAGAAGGCTCTTGTGGAAAAGCAGCACCACGCATGGAAATCCGTATAGACAGCGCAGATCCTCTCCATACAGTAGGAGAAATCCTCACACGCGGAGACAATGTGATGCTGGGATATTACAAAAATCCTGAAGCTACGGCAGAAGTTCTGAAAGACGGCTGGCTACGCACCGGAGACTTGGGAACACTGGACGAAGAAGGAAATCTTACCATCAAAGGACGCTCTAAAAATATGCTACTCGGTCCTTCCGGGCAAAACATCTATCCGGAAGAGATAGAAGAAAAGATAAACAATCTTCCTTACGTAAACGAAAGCGTAGTAATCCAACTGAAAGACTACAAACTGGCAGCACTGATTCACCCGGATTATGATGCAGCTAATGTAGATCACCTCAGCACTGAAGATTTACAGCGTATTATGGAAGAAAACAGAGTGCTTGCCAACTCTGAACTTCCAGCCTACTCTGCTATCTCTAAGGTAAAAATATACGAACAAGAGTTTGAGAAGACACCAAAGAAAAGTATCAAACGTTTCCTCTATCAGGACACGTTATAAAGTACCTGCTTTTATACACCGGACAAGAGGTAGTGTCAAGAAACATAGATTCGGACACTACCTCTTTCTTTTTGCACACGCTTCAAAGTTTTATTTCGCACTATAGTTTATATAGACTTCCACTATAGTTTATGTAAACTTCCATCGTGGTTTATATAAACCGTACTATAAAATAAAGAATGAGAACAAGAATTTTCCGCACATAACTATAGGAAACCTTTGTTTCTATAAACAGTTGAGGATAATATAAAAACGAAGAGCATCAATCTTATCGGATACGTCTTCATTCCTGCTTTTACACTGTCAGAAAGAGCGACAGTATGGCAGAAAACAGTGTATAACTGCCCTATTTCATTACATCTTCTACAAAAGGAATAGTTTTTGTAGATAAAGGGAAGAAACAAGTAAATAATAAACACATCATACAAATATGGAAGAAAAAATACACACGCCGGAAGAAGAAATAAATTCATCTATTCCTACAGAGGAGCTATCGGAAGAAATCACACCGGAGCTACCTACAGAAGAGGTTTCCGAAGAAAACGAGATAGAAAAACTCAAGAAAGAAATAGAAGAACAAAACGATAAATATCTCCGTTTGGCAGCAGAGTTTGACAACTTCCGCCGCAGAACCATCAAGGAGAAAGCGGAGCTTATCCTCAATGGTAGCACACGTACTATCACTGCCATATTGCCAGTCTTGGACGATATGGAACGTGCTGTAGAAAACGCAAAAAAGACAGAAGACATACAAGCTATCACGGAAGGACTGGAACTCATTCAACAAAAATTCCTCAAAGTTTTAGAACAAGAAGGTTTGGAAAAGATAGAAACTACAGAAGCTACTTTTGACACAGACTTCCACGAAGCCATCGTTATGACACCCATAGAAGAGGAAGAGAAAAAAGGAAAAGTGGTAGACTGCATACAGACAGGATACAAACTAAACAATAAGGTGATAAGACATGCCAAAGTAGTGGTAGGTCAATAACACAGGCAACAAAGGAAAACTGCAAATGGAAAAAAGAGATTACTACGAAGTCTTAGGCGTAGCCAAAACAGCTACAGCAGAAGAAATAAAGAAAGCATATAGAAAAAAAGCCATACAATATCACCCCGATAAAAATCCGGACGACAAGGAAGCCGAAGAAAAATTCAAAGAAGCTGCAGAAGCCTACGAAGTTCTCAGCAACCCGGATAAACGTGCTCGCTATGACCAGTTCGGACACGCAGGATTAGGCGGTGCAGGAAATGGTGGTTATGGTGGATTCGGTGGAGAAGGTATGTCTATGGACGATATATTCTCTATGTTCGGAGATATATTCGGAGGACATGGATTTGGTGGATTCGGTGGTAGAACTTCCGGCAGACCTCGCGCCACACGTTTTCGCGGAGCGGATTTGCGTGTGAAAGTCAAGCTCACCCTAAAAGAAATAGCTACCGGTACAACCAAAAAATTTAAGGTAAAGAAGTATGTAGAGTGCCCACACTGCCACGGAAAAGGAGCCGAAAAAGATAGTGATATAGAAACTTGCAGCACCTGCCATGGCACCGGTAGTGTAACCCGTACCCAGCAAAGCATATTCGGTATGATGCAGACCCAAACTGTCTGCCCCACTTGTCAAGGAGAGGGAAAAGTTATCAAAAATAAATGTAAGGAATGCCATGGAGAAGGTATCGTCTACGGAGAAGAAACCATAGAAGTAAATCTTCCGGCAGGGCTTTCGGAAGGTATGCAACTTACCGTAAGTGGAAAAGGGAACGCTGGCAAACACAATGGTGTAGCCGGAGATCTCCTTGTACTCATAGAAGAAGAAGCACACCCCGAGCTTATCCGAGATGAGAGCAATCTCATTTACAACCTCCTATTGAGCGTACCACAAGCTACACTCGGGGATAGTGTAGAAGTTCCTACCATAGAAGGAAAAGCCAAGATTAAAATAGAACCCGGAACACAACCGGGAAAAGTTTTACGCTTACGTGGAAAAGGACTTCCCACCATAGACAGCTATGGCAGAAATAGAGGCGTAGGAGATTTGTTGGTAAATATATCTGTTTTCATTCCTACATCGCTAAATAAAGAAGAAAAGCAGATGATGGAAAAATGGAACAACAGTGAAAACTTTGAACCGGACGAATCATTGAAAGAAAAAATATTCCGTGCTTTCAAGAGATTGGTAGACTGATATCAATCACAACCCAATACCCCCATAACAAAATAGAGTATCAGTAGCCACAAGCCTGATACTCTATTGTTTTTTACACTAAAAACCGTTAATGTTTTTCGTGGATTATAAATAAGCTGTATCTTCGTTCACTATATGAAATTAAGTGCAAAATCAGCAAGTCCCAAAAGAATATGATACTCAAAAAAATAGCACTCAGCTTATGCCTCCTCCTCGTTAGCGTATGGAGTACGGCGCAGAAAAACGTAATAGACGAGGTATTGTGGATAGTAGGAGATCAGCCTATACTCAAATCCGATGTAGAAAAAGCACGAATGAACGCATTGTACGAAGGAAGAAAGTTTCAGGGAGACCCTTACTGCATCATACCGGAAGAGTTAGCTATTCAGAAACTATTCTTGCATCAAGCACAGATAGACAGTGTTACAGCTACAGATCAAGCTGTCTTCCAACGCTTGGAAATGCATATGAATAACCTTATAGAAAACATTGGCGATAAGGCGAAAGTAGAGGAATACTTCGGCAAAACCTTTTCACAAATCCGTGAAATGGCAAGAGAAAATATAAAAGACCACCTCACAGTGGAAGCTATGAAAGAAAAAATCATAGGTGATATAAAACTCACACCGGCACAAGTACGTCAATACTTCAACAAACTGCCACAAGATAGTATTCCTTATATTCCTACACAGGTAGAAGTAGAGATTATCACTCGTGAACCCAAAGCAAGTAACGAAGAAATAGAACGTGTAAAAGCCGAGTTGAGAAGCTTTACAGAACGTATTAACAATGGAGAGTCTTTCGGTATGCTGGCACGTTTTTATTCGGAAGACCCGGGCTCTGCACGCAAAGGAGGAGAATACGGTTTTACAGGACGTGGAGAGTTGGTACCGGAATTTGCCAATGTGGTATTCAACCTCACAGATCCAAAGAAAATCTCCAAAGTATTCGAAACAGAATACGGATTTCATATAGCACAGCTCATAGAAAAAAGAGGAGACCGTGTAAGCTATAGACACATATTGATGAAGCCTAAAGTAAACGATCAAGAAATAACCTTAGCCACCAACAAATTAGATTCATTGGCAAACGACATCAGACGAGGGAAAATCTCTTTTGAAGAAGCTGCTACTTGGATTTCTCAAGACAAAGATACCAGAAACAACCACGGACTCATAGCCAATCCACGCTCTGGAACTGCACGCTTTGAGATGCAACAATTAGCAGAATTTGTATCTCAAGATGTAGCACGTGTAGTGGAACGTATGCAAATAGGAGAAATTTCTCAACCATTCACTATGACTACTATGAAAGGTAAGGAAGTCTGCGCTATCGTCAAACTAAAAAATAGAATAGACGGACACAAAGCTACATTAAGCGAAGACTATCAACGTATGAAGAGTATGGCAGTAGAAAAAATGGGAGAAGAGAAAATACAGAAATGGATAGCAGACAAGCAAAAGAAAACCTACGTGAAAATAAATGTACCTACAGACGGATGTACGTTTCAATATCCGGGTTGGGGAAGTAACAAATAAGTCTTGCACACTATATGCAACAAAAACAGCCATCAAAACACTACCATAGTGGCGGGCATAGGATTCTCTTAGCGGGCTTCTTATGCCTGCTCGGTTTTTGCCTCTTAGCACAAGTGAGCAAAGGGAAAGCCTCTGCTACCCCACCTACTCAGCAATCCGCTAAGTCCTCTGCAAAAAAGCCACGTCCTGCACAGAAAGACGAAAAATTATATCTCGTACACGCAGACATCTTGAAAAAGACACCGGAATTTCCCGAAGCACAAATTTTAGTGGGCAATGTAGCTTTCAAGCACGGAAGTATGAATATGTACTGCGATAGTGCGCATTATTACGACAAATCCGGTTCTTTTGAGGCATTCTTAAATGTCAAAATGACACAAACAGATACCTTGAAAATTTATGCAGATCATCTCTACTACGATGCTATGACCCAAATAGCACAGCTACGTAAAAATGTACGTATGGAGAACAGAAATACTACGCTACTCACAGATAGCCTCAACTATGACCGCTTATATAATTTAGGCTATTACTTTGACGGCGGAACACTGATGGACGAAAAAAACGTACTTACTTCGGAATGGGGAGAATATAGTCCTAGTACGAAACAAGCCGTTTTCAACTACAATGTACGTGTAGTAGGCGTAAATTTCACTTTGACTTCGGATACACTACAATACAACACTGCAAGTAAAATAGTAGGCATAGTAGGTCCTTCCGAAGTGGTAAGCGAAGAAAATACCCTACTCTCTTCCAATGGCACTTACGATACAAAAACCGGAAAAGCTCACTTACTCCAACGCTCCTTAATGATAAATGGGCATCGTACACTTACAGGAGATACCTTAGATTACGATAAAGAAACAAGTATAGGAGAAGCACACGGAAATGTATTGATGACAGACACCGTCAATAAAAACATACTTCAATCCGATTACGGATTTTACAACGAGAAAACAGGCTATGCCTTAGCTACACATAAAGCTATGGCGATAGACTATTCTCAAGGAGATAGTCTCTTTCTACACGCAGATACACTCAAAATGGAAACTTACCATATAGATACAGATTCCACTTACAAAGTATTAAGCGGTTATTACAAAGTAAGATTCTATAGAAGTGATGTACAAGGTGTAGCAGATTCTATGGTTTATTCCTCCAAAGACAGTTGCCTCACACTATACAAAGACCCAATCTTATGGAGTGATAAACGTCAATTATTGGGAGAACAAATACACGCTTATATGAACGATAGCACCATAGAGTGGGCGCACATCGTTAATCAAGCTCTTTCCATAGAGCAAGTTGACTCTCTACATTACAATCAAGTGTCCGGGAAAGAGATGAAAGCCTATTTCAAAAACAAGCAAATAGACAAAGCTGAAGTAATAGGAAGCGTGCGCTTGGTATATTATCCATTGGAGAAAGATAGTACCATTATGGGAATGAATGTCTCAGAGACAAGTAAACTTGAGATTTATCTGGTGAAAGGAGAATTTGACCGTATGGTGATGAGCCCGCAAGCTACAGGAGAGTACTATGCACTGCCACTTGCACCAGAAGGCAAATCAAAACTCCCTGCTTTCGCTTGGTTCGATTACATACGACCACAAAACAAGGAAGACATCTTCATTTGGAGAGGAAAAAAAGAAACAGAACAGCTCAAGCCCAAAGTACGCACGCCTATTCGTCTTCCTAATCAGGACTTATTCAAGTAAAAGTTGTCTTACCTTTCACACGGAAAGAAGACAGATGAAACTTTAGTATAAACGATTTATTCAAGATAAAACTATGGGATTATTCAAATCAAATCTTCCACGCAGATTTAATCATCAATATATCTACGTAGATGAACGGAAGGAAAAGCTCAATAAAATAGAAGAAAAAGCGAAGAGAGAATTGGGTATGCTGCCAGAAAAAGAATGGTCTCCAGAAGATATACGTGGAAAGTTCATAGAAGGGACAGTCCATCTGAAACGACGCAAGCAAAGTGGGAAAAAACCACTGTCTTATGCTACCCTTATTATAGGAATCATCGTAGCACTTGTGATTTTAAGATGGTTAGTTGTGGGTTCATTATAAGCTGCCTATGAGTGATATAATCCATCTACTCCCCGATAGCGTAGCCAATCAGATAGCAGCTGGAGAAGTCATACAACGTCCGGCTTCTGTAGTCAAAGAATTGGTAGAAAATGCGATAGATGCAGGCGCCACACAGATAGACATACACATTACAGACGCCGGGAAATCTCTCATTCAGATAGTAGACAATGGCAAGGGTATGTCTCCCACAGACGCCAGAATGGCTTTTGAACGCCACGCTACTTCCAAAATAAAAGAAGCGCAAGACCTCTTTTCTCTACAGACAATGGGATTTCGTGGAGAAGCCTTAGCCAGTATTGCAGCTGTGGCACAAGTAGAACTGAAGACTTGCACGGCTACAGAAGAAGTAGGTACAGAAATCCATATAGCAGGTTCTCAAGTAGAAAGTCAGACAGTGGCAGCTTGTCCTGTAGGAAGCAACTTTATGGTGAAAAACCTCTTTTACAACGTACCTGCACGTAGAAAATTCTTAAAATCCAATCAGACAGAACTCTCCAATATCCTTACAGAAATAGAACGCATCGTATTGGTCAATCCTACCGTTTCTTTCAAGCTCCAGCACTATGATAGCGAATTACTAAACCTTCCACCTGCTTCCCTAAAACAGCGTATCATCACACTCTTCGGGAAGAAGATGAACCAAGATTTACTCTCTATACAAACAGAAACCAGTATAGTGCGCATTCACGGATTCGTAGGAAGAAAAGAAGCTGCAAGAAAGAAAGGTGCCAAACAATTTTTCTTTGTCAATGGACGATATATGAGGCACCCTTATTTCCACAAGGCTGTTATGGAGTGTTATGAACAACTCTTACTGCCCGGAGAACAAGTACCTTATTTCCTGTATTTTGAGATAGATCCTGCCAGCATTGATGTAAATATCCACCCTACCAAAACAGAAATCAAGTTTGAAAATGAGCAGGCTGTATGGCAAATTATTGTAGCGGCTATACGTGAGGCTTTGGGAAAATTCCAGTCTGTACCTTCCATAGACTTTGATACCGAAGGAAAACCGGACATTCCGGTGTATTATGATGATCCTACTACGGAGTTTCCGGAATTTCCCACTATTTCTGTAGACGATAATTACAACCCTTTTCAGAACAGTTATACCCCTCCTATCAAAACCGGCTCAAGAGAATGGAACAGATTATTTGAAGGATTAGAAAAACCTGCCTCCGGCAGATGGGAAAACTTAGAGCCGGCTATAGAAGAGCCTACAGAAGAGACCTTACAAGGCACACTCTATACAGAACAGCCTATTTCCTACGCAGAAAAAGGTACCTATCTTCATTATAAAAAGACGTACATTATCACATTGATGAAACGTGGAGTAGCAGTGATAGACCAGCATAGAGCGCATCTCTCTATCCTATTTCACAAATACCTGAACTTACTGAGAGAACAGGAACGGTTTACTTCACAACGTTTGTTGTTTCCCGAACTTATTCATTTTTCCGTAGCAGAAAGACCCATCATAGAAATGCTTCAAAAAGAGCTATACAATTTAGGCTTTGAAATAGACAATTTAGGGAATGGTACCTACTCTATCAGCTCTGTTCCTTCCGGAACTGAGAGCTTTAATCCGGAGACACTTCTCTATGATATAGTGCAGGGCGTGATAGAAAAAGATACACAAGTGCGTACGGAGTTGGAAGAAATTATGGCACTGACATTGGCTCGTACTACTGCTATCAGCATAGGGCAAGATTTATCTACAGAAGAAATGGAAAGCTTGGTAGCCCAACTACTGGCTCTCCCTTCTCCCAATTATACTCCAGATGGAAAAACAGTCATCAGTTTTATAGAAGAAGATAGTATTTCCAAACTCTTCGGTCGTTAATAACAACTATCTAAATAGATATATTATGATAAACGAAAAGAACTCCATTGAAGCATTCCTTGCCAATACAGCACAGGACGACAGCAAACAAGATTTTTTCCAATTAGAAAATCCTCGTCTTCTTGAAATAAACCTCTCCGGACAGCGTGTAATGCTGAAAAGAGGTTCTATGATAGCCTACGATGGATATATCAAGTTTGAAAGAGAAGGTATCCTTAGTCAAGGATTGGGAAACTTATTCAAAAAAGCTATCAGTGGCGAAGGTACTTCTATGATGAAAGCAGAAGGAAGTGGGCGTCTTTATGTAGCAGATTCCGGTAAGTATGCACACATCATTTATCTTACAAACGATACGATCAATGTAAACGGCAATGATGTTTTAGCCTACGAAGAAAGTGTAAAGAGTGATATTAAAATGCTCAAAAGCATTGGCGGTATGCTGGGAGGTGGACTGTTCCAAGTAAGCCTTAGTGGCAATGGACATATTGCACTCACTTCTCACGGACACCCTCTCACCCTCAAAGTAACTCCTACACACCCTGTGTGCACAGATCCTAATGCCACAATAGCTTGGTCCGGCAATCTCACCCCACACATAAAAACAGACATTTCTTTCAAAACACTTCTTGGGCGAGGAAGTGGTGAGAGCTTCCAAATGCTTTTTGAAGGAGAAGGCTGGGTAATGGTGCAACCTTACGAAGAAGTATACCATATAGAATCCTAAAAAGCCACTTACAGAGAACAGGCTGTACAGAAAGTTGGTGCTTCTGTACAGCTTTTTTCTCCTCCATAGAATTAACATAGGTATTATGCAAAAAGAATCTTGAGAACTTTCTTACCTATTCAAGAGAGCTTAATATGAATATCTCTATTTCATACCACAGTTTACATAAACCGCAATGGAAGTTTAGGTAGTGTCCTAAAAAAGTGTGTAAGCTCCAAAATTCCTATCTTAGAGGTGAGAACTAAAAAGCAGATAAAAAAATGGAACTTACACATGACCAAATTTCGGAATTTATCCTCAAAGCAACAAGTAGCTCCGATAGTTTTAATAAGCTCATTGAGATAACTCTCAATAGCTTGATGCACCACGAACGAAGAATGTTTCTTGATGAAACCGCAGATAGTGGTAATGGTTTTCGCCCACGTCGCTTCTGTTATGGACATTATGAGTTTCATCTGAAAGTGCCTCGTACTCGTCAAGGGAGTTTC